>CAYRXS010000383.1:0-5215 GCA_964428225.1 uncultured Planctomycetaceae bacterium | reverse complement strand
GCGAAGGTGTCTCCTCATAGACAAGACAGCCGGATTCCCCGGAGCCCCGGCCGGAATCTGCCACGGCGATGCGCCACAACGCCATGCACTGGCACGGGTTAGTGGTCGGCGGAGGTTCTGACCCCAGCGATCAGGGCAGCATGGCCGAGCTCATCCGCGACCTCCGCGCCCTGATCGACGCGTACCGCGGCGAGTGACGTGAACGGGACTCCCCGTCCCGATCACCGCGATGGTCTCCAGAACCCGCCCTGTCGAGCGCCGCGACCATCCGGAAGGAGGCCGGGTGTATACTGCCCGGCCCAGTCCCCCGGCCACGCACCACGCGGTCCTCCATGCTGAACACGATCGGAATACTCGCTCTGTCCTGCGGCCCGGTCCTCGCGCTCGGCCCGGGGCTCCTCGCCGCTGATGACCTCGCCTCGCTCATCGAGGAGTACGGCGCTCCGCAGGCTCCCGTGCGCACGCGCATGGAAGTCGCGTCCGAGATCGCCGCGCTGGGCACGCCGGAGGCGCGGGAGTTCCTCGCCGGCATCGTCCTCGAGGCCGAGCCGACGATCCTGAAGCGCAGGATATTCGACGCGCTCAGGAGGGAGCTGGCGCCGGTTCCGGACGAGCTGCTCGAGAAGGCCGCTCGGGACGAGGATCCCTATCTGAGGGCCCACTCCCTCGAGGTCCTCGCCGCGACCGATCCGGAGATCCTCCTCGGCCTGGCCCGCCAGGCATTGAGGAGCGACGAGGACGTGCGCGTGCGGCTCATCGCCATCGAGCTTCTCGGACGAGGGGCCGAAGGGGAGACCGCGAGGTTCCTCTTCATGACCTGCGCGACGCTGTCTCCTCGCGAACAGCGGCTGGCGATCGCGGTCCTGGGCGGGCTGCCGGGCCCGGTCTTCGCGCAGGTCCTGGGCGGCGAGGAGCCGTGGTGGGCAGAGCGCGACATCAAGGACTCGCTCCGCCTCCTGGGGACACTCGTACTCGCCGGTCGAGAGGGACCCGCGGCGGATTCGCCCCTCCCGCGACTGGCCAAGGACCGCGACGCGCAAGTGGCCTTCGCGGCCGCGCTCGGGATCGGCCGGCGGGCTTCGCGTGAGGGAGGGACGGCCATGCGCCTGGTGCTGAAGAGGGCTCCGGCGGTGGACGCCCACTGTGCCATCCTGCGCCTGGCGAAGGACTGCGGCCTGGTCAGCCCGGGATTGACCGACGTCCTCATCGATGAGCTGAAGCACCGCGACTGGAGGGTGCGGGCAGCAGCCGCCGAGGCGCTCGGCGCGACGGAGACCGATGAGGCGGTCGCACCACTCGTGGAGCTCCTGCAGGGAGAGGAGCGCCATCCCGTGCGGATCGCCTGTATCCGCGCGCTGGGCTCCTCGCGACGGCGGTCCGCGGTGCCGGCCCTCATCGGGCTCCTGGATCAGATGACAGGCCTCCCCGCACGCGAGGCGAGGGTGGCCCTCTCCACGATGACCGGCATGGATCTCGGGCAGCGGTCGGCCTCGTGGCGTCTCTGGTGGGAGGATCACCGCGACACCTTCGAGCCCGAGCCCCGCGCGATGATCCAGTGGAACGACGTCGCCGAGCCGCAGGCGACGCGTGCATTCTATGGCATCCCCGTGCATTCCGACCGGCTCGTCTTCGTGCTGGATGTCTCCGGCAGCATGCAGGGCAACCGGCTGGATCGGCTGAAGAAGGAGCTCACCACCATCATCGATCGCCTGCCGGAGAGCAGCAGGTTCAACATGGTCTTCTTCGCCGGCAGTGCACACCCCTGGCGGAATCGACTTCAGCCGCTGACGAAGCGGAACAGGGAGGCGGCCAAGGCGGAGGTCATGGGCCGCACGGCCGGCGGCGGCACTAACCTCTGGAAGGGCCTCCTCGAGGCCTTCGACGACGAGGACGTCGATACGATCTACCTGCTCTCCGACGGCGCGCCGACCGTCGGAGAGGTTACCGGTCTCGCGACCATCTGCAGGAGAATCGGCGAGTTGAACCAGCATCGACGCGTGGTCATCCACGTCGTCGTCATCGGCATGGAGAGCGTGCGCCTGCGCGAGCTGGCTCTCGATAGCGGTGGCACCTACGTCCGACACGTCCCCGATCGCAGGTGATCCGGCATGAGCATCACGGTAAGGGGCGCGAGAATCCGGAGCTTCCTCCAGGGCGTGGCCCTGGCGTTCACGGCGATCCTGGGCTTCTCGGCCTGTGTCGATCCCCTCGAGGTCGAGCGCCACTCCGAGTACTCGCACATTCGGATCCGGCGCGATGGTGACATCCGCAGCCTCCACTTCGTGCTCGACAGTGGGAGGGAGGTCATCGAGAGCAAGGTGGACCTCTCCGAGCCACAGCGCTTGATGTCGCCGTATGCGCGCTTCATGTTCGCGAGCTACATCTTCAATCCCGAGCAGACGCGCGTGGTGATCATCGGGCTCGGCGGGGGCGCGATGGTCAAGTTCCTCGAGCATCACGATCCGGAGCTGCTGGTCGAGGCCGTGGACATCGATCCCGTCATCGTGCAGCTCGCGGACGAGCTCTTCGACGTCCGCACGGAGGGCAACACGACGATCGTCGCAGCCGATGGATTGGCGTACATTCGAGGCTCGGGGGAGAAGTACGACGTCATCTACATGGACGCGTTCCTGAAGCCCTCGGAGGACACCGACAGCACCGGCGTCCCGCAGCGGCTCAAGACGCTCGCCTTCTACGAGATGTTGCAGTCCAGGCTGACGTCCGATGGCGTCGTGGTCTTCAACCTCAACCAGCACTCGGACACGGAGGAGGACCTGGCGGTGATCGAGTCGGCCTTTCCCCACGTTGCGGTTTTCTCGGTTCCGCACTCGCGGAATCTGGTGGTCGTGGGACATCTGGCCGACGCCTGGGCGGAAGGTGAGGTCCTGCGGGCCCGCGCTCGCGAGCTGGACGAGCGCTTCGACGCCAGCTTTTCCTTCGAGGGCCTGATGTCGGCACTCCACCCCCGACCGGCGAGCCCCCGGCTCCCTCGGCCGGAGGAAGGCTCGCGATGACGCCAGCGAGGACGCCGTACCCCGGCTCCGGTCTGCCGGACTGACATGAGCATGGATGAACGCCTGTCCCGCTGAATCGAGCTGCTCTAGGCCGAGGAGTGGCGGGGCGCGCAGGCCAGGGTGAGGGATCAGCCCGATGAGCGTCTGGAGGGGCTCTGCCAAGGGCTGGGTGGGGCAGTTCTCATACGATACTGCTCGTGCCTGCCCCTCCCGAGAGCTCCCTTCGCGGCTCCCATGGCACCTCTGCAGGGGACTCCGGAGGGGAGCGGGCTGGAGCGATGGAGGGCGGATGGGAGGGGATGCCGAGGTGTGAGAGGATCCTGCGAATGATCCCTGGCTCCGCTATGAGAGCGATCAGGCGGCGACGGGACCCAGCTCCTCAGAGGTCGAAGGGAACCGGACGGTCCGCCGGTCCGGACGAGAAGGCGACCGTTCACCCCCGGACCTCGGGGGCGACGCTAGGATGGATCCGGGGCGCCCATCCCATCGTGGCGCTGCAGATCCCCGACAGCGACCCTTCAGGAGAGCAGGTGATGAGAGCTATCGATCGAGGTACTGTGCCTGCTGGACTCCTCGCAGCGGCGGTGCTCGTCCTTCCGAGCGCCGGACAGGACACCCACCGGATGCCCGAGAACGAGCTCGGACCTGGTGGCCAGGCGGCCGCCCCGGAGGCCGTGGGCTCCCTGGTGGCCGGGCCCCTCGACATCGAGAGCGGACCTTTCGACAACCGCTGCCTGGGGGTCGAGGAGGCTTGGGGGCACTACTGGGTCACGGGCGCCGGCCACACGACCACCGGCTGGAACCACATGATCCACAAGTACGACTACAACGGGATCTACGTCGGCAGCTTTCCGCAAGTGACCCAATCGACCGGCTGGGGCGGGCGCGACATGGAGGCCGACGAGAGCTCCAACCTCTTGTGGGCCGGATCGGACAAGGGAGAGCTGTCCGAGTACGCGTACTCCGGCGGCGGCCTGACCTGGGTGACCTTCCATTCCGCTCCCACGTCCCAGACGATCCAGGCGCTGTGCATGGACCCCAAGACAGGTCACTTCTTCACCAAGAGCTTCACCAACCGCTTCTACGAATTCGACCTGACGGGCACCATCTACCTCTTTTCGTTCGTCGCCGTGCCCAGCGCCTGCGGCTTCGGCTGGGAGCCCGTGAGCTCGACCATCTGGTCGACCCACACCGGCCCCATGGTCATGGAGATCACCAACCAGTGCATCCCCACCGGCCAGTTCTTCGGCCCGACCTTCGGGGCGGGTCAGGGTGGCGTGGACGTGTACGAGGACCACCGCAACCCGGGCTACCTGTCGATCGTCGTGCTCGGACAGGGCACCCCGGACTCGATCGAGGTCTACGACACCGGGGTCGTCAACCAGATGGCGTGCAATCCGCCCACCTTCTACTGCCGCTACAAGGACCCCAGCGGCTCGACCTCCTGCGGCGGCCAGCAGTGCGACAGCAACGGCGGCTGCAAGGCGACCATCTACACCTCGCCGATCGCCGAGCAGCCTGTCCACGGAGCGAGCAACTACGTATTGGGCGTGACCGGGACGGAGAACAACAAGTCGGGCCTGATCTTCTACGGCTACGGCTCGCTCAGCCTGCCATTCTCCAGCGGCAGCCTTTGCGTCTCGCCGCCGCTCAAGCGTACCCTGCCGCAGTCCACCGGCAACCACGGGGGCGATCCCTGCTCGGGCTGGATGTGGCTCATCATCAACAATCCAGGCGAGCCGGTCGGGACGACGGTCTACTATCAGGCCTGGATGCGGGATCCCTCGAGCCCATCCGGCACCGACCTCTCCGACGCCGTGGAAGTGGGCTTCGAACTGGACGAGGACCACCTCGGCGATTGCGTCGGCTCGAAAACCTGGAGCGTCGACCCTTTCAGCCCCAACCAGACCATAGTCCAATACGCCGATGCCAACCAGGGCTACCAGGTGGAGAACAGGAGCGTCGGCACGGTCCTCGTCACCCGTAATGGCATGCAGGTGAAGATCCTCGGCCCCATGCAGTCTACGCGTCTCACCACGAACGGAGGCGACACCGTCGCGGTCTCGCTGCTGCACGGCATGGAGGCCAGCGGCTACTGGATGCGTGATCCCAACTGATCCGACCGGCGCATCCGGGGAGGATAAGCGATGCAAAGGGCCGATCCGAGAGCTGGATCACTGAGGTGCAAGAAGATTGGGAGC
>CAYRXS010000382.1:0-5298 GCA_964428225.1 uncultured Planctomycetaceae bacterium | reverse complement strand
CGACAGATGGACTCCCGGAACCATCGAGCTGTTACTCGTGAGGGATCCGGGCTAGCGGCGTCCCTCCTGCCCCCCTACTCGCAACCCTCTTGGAGGCGTGTCCCATGCCTAAGACGGCGAGCTCTCGAGCTCTCCTGCTGCTGCCCATGCTTTGTGCCTGCGGCGGCGGTGGAGGCGGCGGTGGCGGTGATCTGCCCGCGTCCGGCGCAGGTCTGGCCATCCCGGACGACTTGCACGTCGTGCCGCCCCAGAGGGACGATCTCGTCTTCGACCCACGCGGAGGGAAAGGGTCGACCCCCGGGGATCTCCCCGACGACAGCGACTACTACGAGGACACGGCGGACGTCTCCGTGTACGACGTGTCGCTGGAGCCCCTGGAGCTGATCGACACGATCCTCTCCTACATGGAACAGACCGCGGTGGCGGAGCTCACGAACGAGGATCCCTACCGCGCGCTCCTCGACACCTCCCTGGCCGCGGAGGGTGTCAGCCGTTGCCCGACCTTCTCCGACGAGGGCCGCTCGTCGAGCCTGTTCGGCCCGGACAACGAGATGTGGTCCCTCGGCAGCCGGCGCATCGACGACGACGATCCGCAGCTCGTCAAGGTGTGGATCCCCGACCAGGCCCCCGGCGACGGTCGTGACCTGGTGCACCGGGCGCGGACGAAGGTGATCGAGGGCCCCGTGGGCGCGAATCCGTTCGGCCATTTCGTCCTCGACTTCGCCGGCTTCGATCCGGGCCAGGGTTCGGCGTCCGATCCCGTGCTCTTCGGCACCCTCGCGACGAGGGATCCGGGAGTCGACGGCGTCGGCTTCCGCTACTACGAGGAGCAGGGGAACATCTCACAGGTCCCCGCTCCGGGCGAGCGCGCCAGCACCCTCCAGGTCAACGTGCGGATGGATCCGGACCTGTCCGAAGGCGAGGCGAAGATCCTGCATCGCGAGCGGTACGACCAGGGGGAGGGGGACTCCGGGATCGTCTCGGAAGAGCACCTCCTCGCCTTCGACCACGCGCACCTGCTCCGCCAGACGAACGGCGCCCACGAGGTGGCCTTCCACCGCGGCGACGCGATGGAGATGGTCTGGCGGTACACCCTGTACCACGCCGACGGTCCCCTCGCCGGCGAGCGGGTCAGGCTGGATTCGGGTTTCGGCTTCCGGACGATGACCGGCGCCTACGGTCACCTCGGCTACTACGGGATGTGGCTGCCCGAGGGAACGGAGGTCGAGGACGGTGACACGGTGCTACGCGACGTCTACGGCGAGAGCGGCGAGGACGTGCCGTACACCGTGGTCCTGGCCCCGGGCAAGCTGATCCGTTACGAGCGGAAGGTGACCGACGTCGACGTGATCGAAGGCGATCCCTTCCTCTGGTGGGAGTGGAACGCGAAGACCCAGACGACGTGCACGTTCGTGATCGAGTTCGACGGGGCCTTCTGGGTCAAGACCCACGAGGTCGACTGGGAGACCGGGGAATACGACCCGATCGATCCCCCCGCGGTCATTGACACCGAGCGGAACGGGTACCTGAACATGTGGTCCGACGGCCTCGGAGGGCCTGCGGCGTGGATCCACGACGAGCCCGGTCTCGTCGCGTACTACGAGCAGTCCTTCGTCGATTCGGACGACGACCTCTTCCTGCGTGATCCCGACGTGACCCTCCACGGTTTCGTGGACTGCCTCCGCGCCGGCCTGACCGGACCGGAGGTCGAGCGAGGCGACGTCTTCCTCGACCCCGCGCCCGACGTCGAGGCTCCCCACGTCTACGTGTTCTCCCGCGACGACCTGACGCTGTACCACGATCCCACCGGGACCGGGGACCCCCTGCAGCGGGTCGGACTCGCGTCCGGCGAGGAGCCCGACGGTGGACCCTATTCCTGGGGCCTGCTGTCCGGGCCGATGGTGGTCGACCCGCGCGGCCTCGAGGCCGGCTGGGCCGTGTGGCATCGGGACGTCTTCTACGTGTACGAGACCGGCCACAATCCCTGGAACCGGTATCGCGGCCTCCTGGACGCCCTGGGCGATCCCGTCGACCTCGAGGCGCCGATCCGCTTCCCCTACGTGCACACGGCGGAGAACGATCGCAACGGCGATGCGACCTTCGCTCACAAGACCTACTTCATGGCCTACGGCGGTCCCGGCAACCTGCGGGGCTTCCCCGAGGCCGCGATCGACCTCGACGGTGACGGCGAGGACGATCGCTGGTACCCGGTCGTGAACCTGGCCGACGGCGTGCTCCTGGGCCCGACGGGCACGGAGTAACTCGTGAAGGCCATCGAGATCGAACATCTGCTGCGGGAGGACCCGAGCGGCGGCGGTCAGCTGACCGTCGACGCCGCGAGTCAGCTCCCCCCTCCCGACGGCAGCTCCTACGACCCGCCGATCATCGGCGACGAGCCCGCGGTGGACGCACCCCCGCGAGTCATCGCCGGCGAGATCGTGAATGGAGATTCCGAAGAGTGACGATCACTAGCACCCGCGCCCGCACTCCTGCTTGCCATGAGGGAAATGACTGCATGGTGGCTGCAGTCGAACATCCCTCTGGGATCCTGGGGGAGGGCGGAGGCACCGTGTCCCCCGGTTCGGCACCGAGTCGTGCCATCCGCCCTCAGCAGATGAGTGCGGGCGCGGCGTGCACCTTTTCCGATCGCTCTTCCCTTCTCCTCGCCACCTTCGGGAGCGCTCCCCGCTGAGCCCGCGCGACGGCCCGGCGCACCGCCGCCGTCGCCTCGGATCCGGGCGGGCCGTGCCTCCCGGTCCCGGCCCGTCTTTCCGCCTTTCCCTCAAGGTGGAGCGGGGCGAAGAGCCGATGCGACAGGCCGGTTCGCTCCCCTGCGCGGGTCTCTTCCCCGCCCCCCCCTCGCGCTGACACCAGAGAGAGGTGCACCATGTCGATGAGGGCTATGTTCCTTGCCACGGTTTCCGGGTTGTTGCTTTGTGCCTGCGGGGGAGGAAGCAGCGGAGGAGGTGGCGTCACGGCCACCGAGGGTCTGACCACGCCCGACGAGCTCGCGGTCGTCACGCCCAAGGAGGAAGGGGGCGGGGAGGGCTCGGTCACCCCCGGAACGGGAGTCGGGGACTTCCCCGGCGACTGCGACTACTTCGATGACGAGGCGGACGTCTGGGTCTACGACTCGGCCCTCGAGCCCCTGAACCTGATCAACATGATCCTCTGCTACATGGGGCAGACGGCGGCGTCCGAGCTCATCAACGAGGGCTACTACAACGCCCTGATCGACACCTCGCTCGCCGACGAAGGGGGCAACCAGAGCGCGGAGGCCTCGGAGGAGGGGCAATCCTCCGGCTCGAACGAGCCCGACTACGAGCTGTGGGTGGTCGGAAGCACGCGAGTCACCGACAGCTCGCCGCAGTACGTCAAGGTCTGGGTCCCCGACGACGATCCGGAGGACGACTGGGATCAGGTGATTCGGGTACACACGGTCGTGACCCAGGGCGTCAGTGCGACGAATCCTTTCGGCCAGTTCACGCTGAACTTCGCGGGGATCGATCCCGAGACCGGCACGGTCCTGGATCCGATGATGTTCGGAACCCTGGAGACGAACGACCCGGTCGGGGGGAGCATCGGCTTCAGCTTCTACCAGGGGGAAGGGGACATCGACGCGGTTCCCCAGCCCGGTGACCAGGCGCGTCACCTGCAGGTGAACGTGCAGATGGACGCGGAGCAGACCGAAGGGGAGGCCAAGATCCTCCATCAGGAGCGCTACAACTGGGGTGAAGGCGACTCCGGGATCATCACCCAGGAGTACCTCATCGCGTTCAACGAGGAGTACTTACCTCGTCCCCGCCGTCCGTCTGGCGCTACATCCTCTATCACGCGGACGGCCCCGACATCGGGGACCGCGTGGACATGGATTCCGGATTCGGCTTCCGCACGCTGGAGGGCGAGTACGGCTACATCGGATACCACGGGCTGTGGATGCCCGAGGGAACCGACGTCGACGACGGCGAGACGGTGATCCGCGACGTCTACGGCGAGCTCGACGAGGAGGTGCCCTACACCGTGGTCCAGGCCCCCGGCAAGCTCATCCACCACGAGAAGAACACCATCGACATCGTGGACGTCGAGGGAGATCCATTCTACTGGTGGGAGTGGGACGACGTCCTGCAGGAGGGCCACCAGTACATCATCACCCACGACAGCGCGTTCTGGGTGCGGATCTACGAGGTGGACTGGGACACCGGTGAGCACACTCCCATCGAGCCCCCGGAGGTGATCGACACCGAGTCGATCGGGTATCTCGGCATGTGGTCGGATCGCCTCGGCGGACCGGCGGCCTGGGTCCACGAAGAGCCGGATCTCGTCACGTACTACCGGCAGACGATCGTCGACGGGAGCAGCGACCTGTTCGCGGAAGGCCTCCCGGTGACGCTCTACGGCTACGTGGACTGCCTGCGGTCGGGGTTGACCGCGGCCGAGGTCGAGGAGGGGGACATCTTCCTCGAGCATGCCCCGAGTCCCGAGGAGCCGCACCACTTCCTCGTCTCGCCCGACGACCTGACGCTCTACTACGACCCGACGGGAACGGGCGATCCGCTGTGGCCCGTGGGCCTGGCTCCCGGTCAGGTGCCGACGGAAGGCCCCAACGTCTGGGGGATGCAGTCCGGCCCGTTGCTGGTCGACGCGAGCGGGCTCCTCGACGTCTGGGAAGTCTGGAACCGCGACGAGTTCTACGTCTACGAGACGGGTCACAACTCCTGGAACCACTACGTCGGTCTCCTGAACGCGCTCGGGGATCCGGTGTCCTTCGATCCTCCGATCCAGTTCGCGTACACGCACGCGACCGCCAACGACCGCAACGGGAGCGACTCGCACGACGGCAAGACGTTCTTCCTCGACTACGGGGGCCCCGGCGATCTCTGGGGACTGCCCCAGGAGGGCGTGGACCTGAACGACGACGGCGAGCCCGATCGCTGGTACCCGGTGGTGAGTCTCGCCGACGGCGTCGTCCTCGGCCCGACCGGCACCGAGTACGTGGTCAAGGCGATCGAGATCGAGCAGGCCCTCCAGGAGGATCCCTCCGGCGAGGGCGAGCTCGACATCGTCGACGCCAGCGACCTCGTCCTGCCCGACGGCAGCTCCTACGCTCCTCCGCTGATCGGCGACAAGCCCGTGGTGACGGATCCGCCCCGGGTGATCGCCGGCGAGGTCGTGGGCGACGGCTCCGAAGAGTAGGCCGACGTCCGACAGTGCTCCGCCGCGCCCGCCCCGGTGGGGGGGGGGGGGGGGGGGGGGTTTTTTGGGGGGGGGGGGGGGTGGGGGGGGTGGGGGGGGGGCTGG
>CAYRXS010000381.1:4195-5370 GCA_964428225.1 uncultured Planctomycetaceae bacterium | reverse complement strand
CCTTCCAGACCGGATCGAGCTCCTCGCAGGTGCGCGGCAGCGCGACGGCCTCGTCCTCGGGGAAGTCGACACCCCGCGTCGGCGGCGCGGGATTGGCGAGGACGACCTCCTCGAAGTTCTCCACCGCCCCCTCCCCGCTGCGCCCGCCGGACTTGTCGATGAACTCGCGGAAGGCGTTGCGGTAGACGAAGCGCCCGTCGATCGGGTCCTGGTAGTTGTACAGGAAGAAGACCACGCCCCAGGTCGGCGCATACCAGGGCGGACCCCACGAGTAGCGGCTCTCGAGCACGATGCGGAAGGTGGGGGCCTTCGGCGGCGAGCTGCCGGAGGGATCCGTGGGATCGATCCCGTCCTGGGCGTCCGTCATCCAGCCCTTGTCCATGCGGTCCACCAGCGGGAACAGCCGGTGGTTGGCGGGCATGTTCATCTGGACGGTGCCGTTGGCGAGGATGCGCGTGCCCTCGAAGAACGAGGCGAGCCCCTCGTTCAGCCAGCCGACGGCGCTCGTCGCGAGGGAGACGAACTGGTGGGCGGCCTCGTGGAACAGCGTGCCGACCATCCCCTCGAAGCCCCCGGTGCCGATGTAGGTCTCGACGGAGTCCCCGGTGAAGTGCCCGCCCGACCACTCGACCGGGGGACCCTTGCCCAGCTCGAGGTACTCGTCGCGCGTCTTGAAGATGTGGATCGCGATGCGGGGGACGTGGCCTCCGTGCTCCTCGGTGCCGTACTGGAAGAACACCCGGTAGAAGGCGTTCATCTGCTCCATGGCCTCCGCCGTGCGGAGGAGCACCTCGTAGCCCGCGTTCGTGTGCGTGTCGTAGTTGTCCCGCTCGATGATCGCGCGCGTGTCCCAGGTTTCGTGCTCGGCGTCGTGCTCCGAGATCCACTCCTCGGAGACGTCGGCGAGCAGGTCCTTGGGCTTGGCGTCCCCCGCCAGGCTGGGATCCGGGGCAGAGGCGACGCGCTCGATGGCCGCCTGGCTCTCCTCGTTCTCGGGGTCGAGGGCCAGGATCTCCTTCAGGACCCGGATCGCGGAGTGGGGGCGGCCGTCCTTCTCGTACTTCTGCGCCAGCGATTGCAGCTTCCTCAGGAAGACCTTCTTCAGGTCGAGGAGATCCTCGGCGATCGGATCGATCGCCACCAGCTGCTCCCGCAGAGCCTTCAGCTCCGCGCGG
>CAYRXS010000381.1:0-4095 GCA_964428225.1 uncultured Planctomycetaceae bacterium | reverse complement strand
AGGCCGCGACCGACTTGGGATCGCGCTCCTGGGCGCGGCGGATCTGGTCCCGGGCCGCGACCAGGTCCCCGTCCTCCAAGGCCTGCTCGGCGAGGGTCATGGCCCGGCTGAAGCCGGTCGTCTCCGGAACCCGCCGGGGGGCGGCGACGAGGAGCGGCAGCAGGACGAGGGGAAGGAGGGCCTTCATGGACGCGGACGTGCTGAGTGCCGTAGTGACGGACCCACGCAGAGGTTACACGACCAACCCTCCCGCGCAGGGGTGGTCACGGGTTCCTTCACATTTCCCCTACGTCTCCCGTCGTCCGGGGGAGGCGAGTCGAATCAGCCCTCGATTCGCGCGAGCTTCACGACGAGCTCGGCCGAGGCCACCGCCTCCGAAGCGCAGGTCGAGCTCGGCGAGGGTGAACGCGACGCCGGTCGTCCCCTCGGCGCGCCACTTCTCGAGATCCTCCCGCGGATCCGTCTCGTAGGCGAAGGCCTTCACCTTCCAGGTCGTGGGGGGATGACGCCCTCCGCGCGCAGCACCGTGGGCTCGCCCGTCACGACGAGCTCGTAGGCCGCGATGCCCTTCGCCTCGTTCGGGGTGACGAAGATCTTCTTCAGGCTGTTCTTGGGCTTCTCCGCCTTCTCGATGCGCGTGCTCACCGGTCCCTCGACCTCGACGGAGGTCAGCGACTCGGGACCGAGGAGGGTGTAGACGTGGCTACCGTCCTGGTCGCGGAGGCGGTGCAGCAGCGGGGTCTGGTGATCGTACGGACCCCACTCGGTCATCACGAGGCCCTCGCGCGGGATGAGGATCTCCCTCTTGAAGGTGGGGGGCGCGTTGTCTCCCAGGGGTCTGATCTCGGGGGTTTTCGCCGGCGCCCACGACGCCTCCCCGATGATCTGGTCGACGTCGTCCGATTCCAGGATCGTCTCGACGTTGTTGAAGTCGTTGCCCGCGACGAACGTGGTCAGCGTGTTGCGGAGCTGGACCGCGAGCTCGTCACCCGAGAAGGTGTTCTCCACGATGAAGTTGTCGCGGCTATCGTGTCCGTTGGCTTCCGTCCACGGGAGGGACATCAGCCCCTCGTCCTCGTCCCACCACAGGTGCACGCCGCACTTGTTCTTGATGAACCAGTTGTTCTGGATGATGTTGTTGCGCCCGTGCTCGATGTTGACGCCCCCGCGCTCGAGCCCGACGCCCATATCCCCGTTCCTGGCGATCTGGTTGAGCGCGATCTTGGAGGACCTCGAGTAGCCGGCCCAGATGCCGCAGATCGCGTTGCCCGAGATGCGGTTCTCGATGATCTCGTTCCTGAAGCCGAACGTCATCTCCACCCCGTGGGCCACGCAGTTCGAGAAGTCGTTCCAGAGGAGGAGGTTCCGCTTGTTGCCCCGCTCCGTGTAGTCGAAGTCCTCGGAGGGGGCCGGGTGCTGGCCGAGGGCTTCGTTTCCCGAGAAGCCGAAGAAGCCGTCGCCGCAGTGGGTCGCGGAGTTCTGGACGATCACGTTCTCCCGGCACTGCTCGAACATCAGGATCCCGGCGGAATCCTGTCCGCGGTTGTAGACGCCGTGGCTGTACCCCCGAACGCAGTAGTCGAACTGGTTGCGGCTCACCGCGGTCTTGACCGTTCGCCACATGGCCAGCCCCCAGCCGGACAGGAACGAGAAGTCGTTGTCGTAGACCCTGCCCTCCTGCACGCGGTCGAGGATCAGGCCGTTCTGGGTGTACCAGGAGCGGCACCGGCGCACCTTGACGTTGTTCGAGCGATGCACGTAGATGCCGGCTCCGTAGTTGGTGATCCACTCCTGGTTGTCGTTGGCGTGGGGCCGGAGCCAGTCCTTCGCGTCCTCCGCCTCGGGGGTCGAGAGCAACCGCTGACGGTAGTTGTCGGAGACGTCGCAGTCCTCGATCACGAGGCCGTCCGCGTCCACCGCGTGGATCCCGACCTTGTAGCCGGAGACCTTCAGGCCCTTGATCGTGATGTTCTTTCCGGTGACGTGGACTCCGGTGCCCGAGAAGGTATCCGGATCGGCGTCGGCCGGGCTCCCGATCAGGTGGCTGCCGCCGAAGTCGATCGTGAGGTCGTCGCCCGCGATGCGGACGATCCCGTCCCCGTTCGTGTCCGCGATCGGGGTCGCCCCGAAGGTCACGGCGGAGGAGCGATCGATGGTGACGCCGTCGGCGTCGACGGTGACCTCGTCGAGCTCGACGACGGCCTCGGGCGCGGCCTCCTCGGTCGGGACGGCGGCCTCGTCGGACTGCTGCGCGAGCGGGAGGAGGGGGTAGGAAACGATGGCCAGGGTGGCGAGAAGGGTGCTGGGGATCATGGCGACATACTACGCCCCGGAGGGGCGTTCGTTGGTCGTTCCGCGGAAAACGGGGTGGTCTCTGGGGACGGGGCGGCGGGAGGCGTATCGGCCCGATCCGCTCCCCGCCTTGAACCCCGGCGGCCGGGCTGCGTTGTAGAGCCCGACAACGAAGGATGCGATCCCGGAGGGCCCCGACGGTCGGAGGCGCTCCGCCGACATCCGAGGCTGGCAGGTCCCGGGCGCCCGAGGACTGCGGTCGCGAACTCCGCGTACACACGATGGCTTGCGGGAGGCGAGTGCAGTCATGAACGAACCCGATGTACCCACCGGCGTGGTGATCCACACCACCTTGCCCCGTCCCTGGGAAGTCGAGCAGGACTTCCACGACGTCCTCTACGACTGGATGCAGCGAGCCCCCTGGCTCGCCTGCTCGGCGGCGGCCCACGTGCTGATCTTCTTCATCCTGATGACCATCCCCTGGGACGCGTTCCGCGGGAACGAGGACATCGTGGTCATTTACCATCTCCCCGAGGCGATCGTGGATCCCTTCGAGGAGCAGGAGGTTCTCCCCGAGCCCGACGAGCCCGTCGTGGATCCGGACCTGGAGCCGGAGCTCATGGACGCCGAGCTCGTCGACGACCCCGTCTCCGACGAGGAGACCTTCGTTTCGACCGACGATCCCATCGAGTTCCCGAGCGACTTCGATGACCTGAACCAGCCCCTGGGGGTGATCGGCCTCGGTCACGGCCCACGAGGGGGCGGCGGTCGCAAGTACGCGCGGGGAGGACCGAAGGGCGGGGATGGTACGCAGCGCGCCGTCGTCGCGGGGCTGGACTGGCTGAAGGCGCACCAGTCGCCCGATGGCTCCTGGGACGCCGACGGCTTCACGGACCACTGCGGGCGCATCGGAGCGTCGGTGTGCGACGGGGCGGGGCACTCGACCCACGACGTCGGTCTGACGGGCCTGGCGCTGCTCGCGTTCCTCGGCACCGGGAACACGACGGACCGCGGGCTGGACCGCGAGGTCGTGGCCCGGGGCATCCAGTGGCTCCGTGGCCAGCAGGACTTCGACACGGGGCTCTTCGGCCCGATGTCCGGCCGGGACTTCCTCTACGACCACTCGATCGCCACGCTCGCGGTCTGCGAGGCGTATTACTTCTCGCGCAGCCCGCTCCTGAAGGCGACGGCGCAGAAGGCGGTGTACTTCATCCAGCGCGCCCGCAATCCCTACGGCGCCTGGCGCTACGACGCACCGCCGAGCGGGGAGAACGACACCTCGGTCACCGGGTGGATGATCTTCGCCCTCGTCGCGGCCAAGGACGCCGGGCTCGAGGTGGATCCGGCGGCGCTCGACGGGGGGCTGGCGTGGATCGACGAGATGACGGATCCCTCGACCGGCCGCATCGGGTACGACACCGTCGGCTCCCTCTCGTCGCGAACTCCGGCGAACGGGCACTTCCCGCGCGAGAGGGGGGAGGCGATGACCGCGGTGGGGCTGCTCTGCCGGATCTTCCTCGGCCAGGAGCTCGACGACACACCCCTGCTGCGCCGGCACGCCGACCTCCTCGTGCGCTCGCTTCCCGAGTGGGATCCCGAGGCGTACGGGTGCGACATGTACTACTGGTACTACGGGACCTACGCCATGTACCAGCTGGGCGGCACGCACTGGAAGCGCTGGGAGCGGTCGATGCTGGACGCCGTGGTGCGGAGCCAGTCCCGGGACGGCGACGAGGCCGGCTCCTGGGATCCCGTCGGCCCGTGGGGGCACGTGGGCGGGAGGGTCTACTCCACGGCCCTGAT
>CAYRXS010000380.1:0-5384 GCA_964428225.1 uncultured Planctomycetaceae bacterium | reverse complement strand
CGCGAGGGAGACCACCCAGAGAACGGCCGGACCGCCGAAGCGCCGCACGGCTCCTCCGCTCGCCGGATCCGCGTCCGTCGCGAAGACCAGCACGGAGACGAGGACGTTCAGCGAGGCGATGATCGTGATCGTCTGCTGCGTGCCGATCCACCGCACGAGGAAGAACCCGACCACGAGGGGTCCGAAGATGCAGCCGACGGTGTTCGCCGCGTACACCCCGCCGACGGACGCTCCGATCCGCGAGGGACTCCTCGAGACAACGCGACAGACGACCGGGAACGCCACCCCCATGAGGCACGCGGGAACCAACATGATGGCCGCGGCCAGGAGGTAGTGCTGGAACATCTTCTCCACCCACGAGCCGGCAGGCAGGCGCTCCGCCAGCTTGTCGAGCTGCGAGAACAGCACGATCGATAGCAGTCCGAGAACGCCGATCACGGCCTGGATGTAGCCGAAGAGCCGCCAGTAGCCGCGAGCGGAGGCCGAGGACTCGCCCCGGCGCGCATTCACCACGGTTTCCACGACGGAGAAGATCCCGCTGCCCAGGGCGATGCCCGTCAGGAAAACGGCGAGCATCAACGAGAACGAATACACCGTCGTCGTGAGCTGGAACACGAGAACGCGGAACCAGAGTACCTCGTAGGCGAGCGAGCAGAATCCCGCCAGGCCGAAGGCGAGGAGCAGGATCCGGATACGCCTCGCGTCGAGGAAACCGTCGTGGGAGACCTCCTCCTCCGGCGACTCCACGGCGCGGTCAGGAGACTTGGACGTGGTAGCTCGATCGAGCAGGTAGAAGCAGGCCGCGAGGACGAAGTTGATGAGCGCCGCCAGGTAGATCGTCTCGCGCACACCGACCGTCTTGATGAGCCAGAAACCGGTCAGGAGGCAGCCCAGGGTCGCACCGAGGGTGTTGATGGCGTAGAGCAGCCCCACGCGGCTCCCCACCTGCCGCACCTGCCGGACGACGAACCGGCTGAGCACGGGCAGGGTCGCCCCCATCATGAACGTGGGCACCAGCAGGATCAGGAAGGAGATCAGGAACTTGACCAGCGTCAGCGTCCAGGTCGCCTCCGGGAAGGTCTGGTAGACCACGGTGTAGATGCCGTTCGTCGCCTGAACGAGCGAGGGCATGGCGAGGGCGAGGACACCGATTCCCACCTCGAGGAGGGCGTAGATCCGCAGCACCCGCTCCTTCTTGTCGACGAAGCGACCGAAGATGTAGCTCCCGAGCGCCAGGCCCGCCATGAACGAGGAGAGCACGGCACTGACGGCATGGGTGGTGTTGCCGAACACGGTCGTGAACATCCGCGTCCAGACGACCTGGTAGATGAGCCCCGTGGCTCCGGACACCAGGAACAGGAGGGCGATGACGACGAAGAGCCCGGTTCCCGCGCGTCTCGCGGCGGAGACACCGGTCCGGGGGGTGGCGGCGGTCGTGTTCATGGCGGGATTCTGGCCTAGTGGAGGGGCGAATTCCACAGACCCGGCTTCAGTACCTTCCGTAGAGCTCGGCGGCCTCCATCATGGCGTTGATGTTCTCGAGCGGAGAGCCGGGGGGGACGTTGTTGCCGTCCTGCACGATGTAGCCCTTAGTGGGAGCCAGCCGCTCGATGGCGTTCCGCGTCGCCTCGCGGACCTGCTCGGGAGTCCCGGAGTGAATCAGCATGGGGTCGATGTTGCCGATGAGCACGACCCTTCCCCCCATCACCTCCGCGATCCGGTCGAGGTCGACCTCGTATCCGAAGCCCTGGTACTCGTCGATGGCGAGCTCGTCGCGGAAGACCTCCAGCAGGTGGTCGGTCTTGCCGCACATGTGCATGCAGACGCGGCCGTCGAAGTGGAAGCGGAGCCGCTTCTCCTCGGGAAGGACCAGGTCTCGATACATGGAGGCCGAGAGCCCCGCCGCGAGGTCGTCCGTCCATGCGAAGTCGCGCTCCTCGAGCCCCATCTCCTCCCAGCAGAAGTCCAGGTACGCGATCAGCTTGTCCGTGACGAGGCGGAGGAGCTCGCGGACGAAGTCCGGTCGCTCGCGGCAGGCGATGAAGATCTCGGTCTTCCCCATCAGGTCCCCCGCGACCCCGAACGGCCCGTCGGAGGTGTTCGTCAGGGAGGGCGTGGCACCGGGATGGAAGATGGGCCCGCCCTGGAAGCGGACGGGGTAGCGCTCCGCGACGCGCATCATCTCGCGCCGGAACTCGTACTGGCGGGCGTTGATCTCGCCGTTCACGAAGTCCATCGCCTCGAGCCGGGCCAGGTCGTCCTCGGTCTTCACCCAGCCGGCGCCGACCCAGGGGATGTCGTCCTCGGGGAAGGCGATCTCGACCCCGAGGCTGCCGGCCTCGAATGTGTTCTGGAAGTCGGTCCACGCCCCCACCCACGCCCCGGAGATGAACCAGGCATCCGTGCGCACGTTCTCCATCAGCCACTTCTGGGCGAGGATCTGCGTGCGGAGCATGGTCTCCGGGTCGCCGTAGTACTCCGGGAAGCTCACCCCCACCATCGGAACGAGGAAGCGATGGGCGATCGCGGGGATGACCGGCACGCGGTCCGGCGCCTCGAATCGCCGCACCTTGCTCACGCGCTCCTCGCGCTCGGCGATCTCCTCGACGGAGACCGCGATCTCGACAACGTCCGCCATTGGTCGTCAGCGCGCGCGGATTCTACCCGAGATCACCGAGGACACCAGTCGTGGCCGGTTGACGGTTCCGCGGGAATGTGCAACATGGCGCGGTCCCCCTGCTTCACCATCCCTCCCTCCGCCACCATCCGTGAAGACCATCTCCCCCGAGGCCGCCCTCGCGGACCTGCGCAACTTCGCCATCGAAGGCACGTGCACGGACGTTCGCGCGCACGAGCGCGGGCACATCCACAACACGTTCATCTCGACCTGGGAGCACGAGGGGGAAGCGCAGCGCTTCCTGCACCAGCAGCTCAACGACAAGGTCTTCAACGACATCCCCGCGCTCATGCACAACGTCAAGTGCGTGACCGGGCACCTCGAGGATCGCACCCATTCCGGCCGAAATCCGAACGGCTTCCGCACTCTCGAGCTGGTTCCCACCCGGCTCGGCCGTTCGTTCCTCGTGGCCGAGAGCGGGCACTGGCGAACGTACTACTACGTCGAGAACACGGACAACTACGACATCTGCGAGAGCCCCGAGCGCGCCTACGAGGCGGCGCGAGCGTTCGGCGACTTCCAGGCCCAGCTCATCGACCTGGACGTCGGCAAGCTGCGCGAGACGATCCCTCGTTTCTTCAGCTCGCCCTTCCGGATCCGACAGTTCGAGGACGCTCTCGACAGCGATCCCCGGAACCGCGCGGCCGCCGCGAGGGCCGAGATGGAGTTCGTCTTCGCCCGCCGGTCGATGGCCTACGTCATCGAGGACCACATGAGGCTGGGGGCCTTTCCCAAGCGCATCGTCCACGGCGACACGAAGCTCAACAACGTCCTCTTCGACCGCGACTCCGGAAAGGCCGTCTGCATCGTGGATCTCGACACGTGCATGCCATCCTACTCCCTGTACGACTTCGGCGACCTCGTCCGGTTCACGGCCGCGACGAGCGGCGAGGACGAAACGGACCTCGGCAAGGTCGGCACCGATCTCGAGCTGTACCGGGCTCTGGTACGGGGCTACCTCGACAGCGCGAAGCACTTCCTCACGCCGCTCGAGATCGAGCTGATGCCGTTCGCGGCGAGGCTCGTGACGTTCACGATCGGGTTGCGGTTCCTGACGGACTACCTGGCCGGCGACGTCTACTTCAAGACCGAGCATCCGACGCACAACCTCGATCGCGCTCGCGTGCAGTTCGGAATGGTCGACTTCATGGAACGGCACGAGCGCGAGATGTCCGACAAGTAGCGGCGAATCCGGCTGCACCTTCCTCGAGAATCCGATGAGAATCCTCGCCCACGGTCTCCTCGCTCTCACCCTTCCCCTGTTCCCGATTCAGGATCCCTCGTCGGACCACGACGAGCGATCGCCGAGCGTCCAGGCGGCCCTCTCGCGAGCCGGGGACAACGCGACCGAGATCGAGCGAGCGCTCACCGAGGTCCCCCCCGAGCAGCGCGTGAGCCTGGAATTCCTCCTCGAGAACATGCCCCTGCGCGACCTGCGGGCCCTGTCCGCCGAGTTCCTGCTCGAGAACGTGCGGTTGGCCCATGAGGTCATGCGCGAGGTTCCCTGGGGCGACCGGATCCCCCGCGAGGTCTTCCTCAACGAGGTCCTCCCCTACGCCAGCGTGAACGAGCGGCGGGACTCGTGGCGTCGGGACTTCCGAGATCGCTTCCTCCCCGTCGTCCGCGAGTGCGCGAGCCCGTCTCTGGCCGCCGCGAAGCTGAACCAGACGATCTTTGGCGAGCTGAACGTCCGCTACTCCCGCAACCGGCCCAAGGCGGACCAGAGCCCCTACGAGTCGATCGAGGCGAGCATGGCCTCGTGCACGGGGCTGTCGATCCTGCTCGTCGATGCGTGCCGCGCGACGGGCGTGCCCGCGAGGTTCGCAGGCACGCCGCTGTGGTCGGACGGGAGCGGCAATCACTCCTGGGTCGAGGTCTGGGACGAGAGCTGGCACTTCACCGGCGCCGCCGAGCCCACCGGCGACGAGCTGGACCGTGGGTGGTTCGTCAACCGCGCGGCCGGCGCGAGGAGGGACCCGCCCCAGCACGCGATCTACGCGGTCAGCTTCAAGAAGACCCCTTTGCGGTTCCCCACGGTCTGGGATCCCTCGATCGACTACGTCCACGCGGTCGACGTGACGGATCGCTACACCGTCCGGGAGGAGCCCCTCGAAGAGGGGCAGGTGCGAGCTCACCTTCGGATCCTGGATCGCGAGGGCGGGAGCCGCGTGGCGGCGCGAATCATCGTGACGAATCCGGACGACGGCACCACCGCCTTCGTCGGCGAGAGCAAGGACGAGCGCTTCGACGGCAACGATCATCTGGCCGTCGTGCTGCCCGCCGACCGGAAGTATCGGGTGAACGCCCAGTTCGGAGGCCGGATACTCCGCGAGCCGCTCGTGATCGCCGCGGACGTGCCCGTCCACACGTACCTGATGTCGGAGGGCGAGGATCTGCTGCCCCCGGTGCTGCACGCCGAGCGCGCGAGCACCCAGCTGCGCAAGTCCGAGCCCGGCCGCGCCCTGTGCGCCCAGCTCCTCCACTTCTTTGCGGTCGCTCCCACCCCGGAGGAATGGGCGGCCCTCCCCCCCTTCGACGAGGCGTGCGAACGGCTCCTGGTGGAGAATCCGGCGGCGGTGCGGCAGCTCGCCTGGGAGGCCTACCGCTTTGTCCTCGCCACCCGGCCGATCGGCGCGGACCACGCCGCGCACCGGGTGACATGGGAGGACTTCGTCGCGCCCTACACCCTGAAGGCCGCGACGAAGTC
>CAYRXS010000379.1:0-5410 GCA_964428225.1 uncultured Planctomycetaceae bacterium | reverse complement strand
AGACGAGGGTGATCACGCCGAGCTGGGCCATGTTGAAGGCCACCGTGATCAGGTAGCGGCCCGCGCAGCGGTTCGCGGCGAGGAAGCCCGACACGCTCGTGTTGTAGCGCTTCGTGTAGATCGCGCTCGCGGTCAGCACCGCGAGCAGTCCCCCCACCAGCGCCCAGTCGACGGGGTGCAGGTTCATGAGCCTGTCGCCAGGGTGAGGATCTCGAAGGGGCGCAGGGCGAAGGTCGTGATCGCGGAGCCGCTCGGGTGGTCGACGTCGGCCTCCGCGGGCTCCTCGAGGAGGTTCACCGGATGCACGTCCGTGACTGGCGAGCTCCACTCGATCCGTCCGCGCACAAAGCCCCCGTGGCGCTCCACGAGCCGCAGGATGCTTCCCTTCCCGTCCTCGGCGGGCTTGAAGCACGCGATCTCGAGATCCCCGCTCGAGAGCTCGAGCCGGAAGGGCGCGCGTGGCCCGCTCGCGCCCTCTCCGGCTCCCGTCGCGGCGATCGGCAGGACCACCATCGGATCCGCCACCTCGTCCGCCTCGCGCGGGACGTGGGCCGCGCGCCAGTCGCCCGCGTGGGGCATGAGCGCGTAGCGGAACGCGTGCTCGCCACGATCCGACTCCGGATCGGGCATGCACGGCGAGCGCAACAGGGTGAGCGCGAGGACTCCCTCGGTGCACGAGCGTCCGATCCGTCCGTCGTCGAGCACGGCGAGCCCGAGCCCCGGCTGGGAGACGTCCATCCACCGGTGGCCCGGCACCTCATAGGTCCACTCCTCCCACGAGGTGTTGCGGTGCGTGGGCCGCTGGAGGTGGCCGAACTGGATCCCGCACGTCGCGAGGCGCGCCCGCACGCGCGTGGGGTTCAGCGTGCGGAGCATCATGCGCCGCTCCTGCCAGTCGACGCGGGTCTCGATCTCCACGCGGCGCGCGCCCGCGGCGAGCACGTATCGCTGTACGAGACGGCTGTCGCGGAAGGTATGCCGCACCTCGATCGTCCCGTACTCCGGACCCGACTCCACCACCTCGATCGACTCCGCGGAAGCATCGAGCGGGAACGCTCGATCCGGATAGTCGTGATCGACGTTCCACGCCTCCCAGCGACGGGGCCGGTCCTCGTAGACCACGAGCTGATTCAACGGCGCGAGCGAGCCGTCCTCGCCCACGGCGTTCACGGGACGATCGCACGCGCCCCCTCGAAGCTCGGCGATCCGCCCCGCGTCGTCGAGGCTGAGCGAGAGGTGCTCGTTCTCCAGGGTGCGCTCCGTCACGAGGACGGGATTCCGCACCTCGCCGTTCTCCTTGGCCGCGTCGAGGATCGTCCAGCCGAGGGGCGCGAGCTCGGGCACGGAGAGCCACCGTCCGCCGTCCGCGACGAGGGCCTCGCGCGCGTGGGAGGCGGGGTTGAAGATGAGCCGGGGTTCCGTCATGCCCTCGGTGCTCGTCCCCGCGACGAGGGAGATGGCCGCGCGGGCGGTCAGGTCCGCGAGCTCGCCCTCGATCCTCGCGTACGCCTCGCGCGCGTCGGCATAGACCTCGGGGATGGAGCTGCCGGGCAGGATGTCGTGGAACTGGTGGAGCAGCACGTCCTTCCACGCCGCGTCGAGCCTCGGCGCGAGCTCCCCTGCCGCGTCGTTCCCGGGCGTCGCGGCGAGCATCGCCTCGACGACGCGCAGACCGCGCTCGGCGCGCGCGTTGGCGCGCTTCAACCACGCCTGGCTGGTGAAGGTGCCCTGGTGCTGTTCGAGGTAGAGCTCGCCGTCCCACACCGCCAGGTCGCGCCCCGTCGCCGAGCGTTGCCGCTCGCGCTCCTCGTGGAGCGCCTGACAGAAGTCGTCGACGCGCCCCTGCTCGATCGCGGGGAGCCCCTCGACGCCGGCCGCCAGCTCCGCGCGTTCGGCCATCTCGGCCGTCGGCCCGCCGCCGCCGTCGCCGTACCCGAAGGGCTGCAGCCACCGGCGGACGAGGGGGCGATCCGCGCCCACGATCCGCGCGTCCAGCCGCACGAGCTTCTCCTCTCCGTGCCGCAACTCGGCGGGTTGCAGCGGGCCGTTGTAGTCCTGGCCCGGGGTGAAGTGCGTCAGGATCTCGGTCCCGTCGATCCCGCGCCAGCGGAAGTTGACGTGCGGGAACTCGTTCCGCTCGCTCCACCACATCTTGTTCGTGACGAAGGTGTCCAGCCCCGCGCGTCGCGCGATCTGGGGCAGGGACGCGGGAAAACCGAAGGTGTCGGGCAGGTAGAGCACGCTCTGCGGGGCGTCGTCGCCGAAGCGGTCGCGCCACCAGCGCACGCCGTGCAGGATCTGGCGCACGAGCGACTCGCCGGACGGGCCGTGACAATCCGCCTCGACCCACATGCCCCCAACGGGCTCCCACCGTCCCTCCTTCGCGCGGGCTCGGATCCGCTCGAACAGCGCGGGCGAGTCCTCCTCGACGTAGGCGTACTGTTGCGCTTGGCTCGCGATGAAGTGGAAGCGGGGGTAGCGCTCCATCAGCTCGAGGGCGTTGGCCCAGGAGCGAAGGACCTTGCGGCGCGTCTCCGCGATCGGCCACAGCCAGGCGGTGTCGATGTGCGCGTGGCCCACCGCGGTGCACGTCGTCACGGGCCCACCGCGCCCTCCGGCGAGGAGCTCGTCGACCGCCTCCTCGGCCTCCTCGCGCACTGCGGCCGGATCGTCGATCGGGATCCGGTTCACGATCATGCGCAGCCCGCGGAGCAGCTCGGGGACGCGAGGCGATGATTCCGGAAGGCAGAGAGCCAGGCGGCGCACGAAGTCGAGCTTGCAGCGCAGACGCCAGAGGTCGTGATCCACGGAGACGAGCTCGCACGCCTCGAGCCGTCCCGGCGTGTCGCCCTTCCACCGCTCGCGCAGCTCGTCGTGGTCCCACCAGAAAGTGGTGATGCCCAGGGGCATGTTGCAGGCGGCCTCGACGAGGCAGTCGATCGCCTCGCCGCCCGCCGCCTCGGTGAGGAGCAGGCACGTCTCGCGATCTTCACCGAAGCCCTGCCGCGGCTCGTCGTTCCACCACAGGAGCGCCTCGGTGCCGCTCGAGAAGCGCACGGCCACCGGCCGGCCCGCCATCTCCGCGGGAACCTCGCCCCGGATCCGGAACCACGCGGTCGACCACGCCGGCCCCCAGCGCCACCCGATCGGCACTGGCTTGAAGCTCCCCCCCTTCGCCTCCGCGAGCGAGGGGCGTCTCGGCGTGACGAACGCCGCGACCTCGAGCGGGGCGCGCACGGAGCGAATCGAGGGCTCGAGCACCTCGTGGGAGAACGACTCGTAGCGAATCGCCGCCCACTCGCGGTCGGGGATGCCGATCATCGCGGCAGAGCATACCCGCCGCTCAGGGCCGAGGCGAGCGGGACACCCTCAATGCCGAGCTCCGGCGGAAGCTCAGAACTCGATCGAGTCGATGTCGAGCACGCGCGCGAGGAAGGCCCACTTGTCCGCGACCTGCTCGATGATCATCGACGTCGGCATGCCCATGCCGTGGCCGGCGCGCGTCTCCACGTGAAGCAGGATCGGATCGTCGGCGGCCTGGGCCGCCTGCAGAGCGGCGGTGAACTTGTAGCTGTGGCAGGGCACGACGCGGTCGTCGTGATCCGCGGCGGTGATGTACATCGCGGGATACTCGGTTCCCGGTCTCACGTTGTGCAGCGGGCTGTAGGCGTGGAGCACGGGGAACAGCTCGGGATCGCGCGGATCGCCGAACTCGTGGACCCAGGCCCAGCCGATGGTGAATTCGGTGAAGCGCAGCATGTCGTGCACTCCCGCCTCGGGGATGACCGCCGCGTAGAGCTCGGGGCGTTGGGTGACGCAGGCTCCGACGAGCAGTCCGCCTCCGCTGCCTCCTCCGATCGAGATCTTGTCGCGGTACGACCAGCCGCTCTCCGCGAGCCATTCGGCGGCGGCGTGCATGTCGTCGATGCCGTTCTGCTTCTTTTTGCGCCGGCCGTCCTCCCACCAGGAGACCCCGTATTCGCCGCCGCCGCGAATGCCGGCCTGGGCGTAGATCCCCCCCATCTCCATCCACACCTGGAAGATCACGGAGAAGAACGGCCCGGGCGTGATGTGCCCTCCGCCGTAGGCGTACAGGTAGACGGGATTCGTGCCGTCGCGCTCCAGCCCCTTGCGGTAGGTGAGGAACATGGGCACGCGTGTGCCGTCCTTGCTCGGGTAGAAGACCTGCTCGGTGACGAAGTCGTCGGGATCGAAGGCCACCTCGGCCTTCTTGAACAGGCTGCTCTCACCGGTCTCCACGTCGTAGCGGTAGATCGCGGGCGGATCGACGAAGCTCGTGAAAACGAAGAACGTCTCGCGATCGACCCGCTTGCCCGAGAATCCGTAGGCCGTGCCCAGACCGGGGAGCTCGAGGTCGCGAACGTGTTCGCCCTCCAGGTCGAAGACCTTCACCACGGAGTGCACGTCCTGGCTGTAGGTGACGATGAACATGTCGCTCACCACGGCGACCGACTCGAGGATGCCCTGGGCTTCGGGGATGATCTCCCGCCACTTCGCGCGGTCCGGATCGCGGGTGTCGATGGCGATGACCCGGCCGTGGGGCGCGTCGAGGATGGTCTGGAACCAGAAGACGGGTCCGTCGTTGCCGAGGAAGACGTACCGGGCGTCGAGTCGGTCGAGGAGCTCGACGAAGCCGGCCTCCTGCGCGTGCAGGTCGAGGTAGTGGACGTGGTTCTTCAGCTCCGTTCCCTTGTGGACGGTGACGACGAGGTAGCGTCCGTCCTCGGTCACCTGGGGGATCAGCAGCCAGTCGGGGTGATCGGGGCGCTCGTAGACGAGCTTGTCGTCCATCTGCTTCGTCCCAATCTGGTGGTAGTAGAGCTGGTGTGTCGTGTTGACCGCGGCCAGTGCGTTGCCCACGGGTTGGTCGTAGCGGCTGTAGAAGAAGCCCAGCCCGTCCTTCGTCCACGCGGCGTCGGTGAACTTCACCCAGTCCAGCCGTTCCGGCAGGTCCTCGCCGGTATCGACGTCGCGCACGTGCATCTCGATCCAGTCCTCGCCGGCGTCCGACACGCCGTAGGCCAGGTACTTCGCGTCGTCGCTGATCGAGAGCAGGCTCAGGGCGACGGTGCCGTCGTCGGAGAGGTCGTTCGGATCGAGGAGGACGCGCGCCTCGTCCTCGAGCGAATCGGCGATGTACAGCACGTCGTGGGCCTGCAGGCCGTCGTTCTTGAAGTAGAAGTACCGACCGCCGGTCTGGCCGGGAAGCGAGTAGTACTCGAAGTTCCACAGCTCGGTCAGCCGTTCCCGGATCAGCTCCCGCACCGGGATGTCCTCGAGGAAGCGAGTCGTGAGCTCGTTCTGGGCCGCGACCCAGGCCCCGACCTCGGGGCTCTCCATTTCCTCCATCCACCGGTACGGATCGGGGACCGTCGTTCCGTGATAGTCG
>CAYRXS010000378.1:0-5526 GCA_964428225.1 uncultured Planctomycetaceae bacterium | reverse complement strand
GCCCGAGGCGTTCGAGCCGCCGCTGGCCCCGGACGCGGCGCCCGCCTCGGGGGTGGTTTCGGCGGCTCCCGTTTGTGGCTGGTGATCGCGGCCCGCCTTGAACCGGAACAGCCAGATGAGGCGCGTGATGTAGACCAGCGCCATGATTCCCAGGGCCACTTCTTGCAGTATGTGCTCGGAGTGATGGAGGAAGTCGCTCATCTCGTCTCCTTTGTCACCACGCGGGTGTCTAAAGCTGGGCCTTCATCGCGTCGACCTCGGCGTGGTCGTTGACGCAGATGACCACTTCGTCGATGTTCGTGTCTCCCGCGAGGTGGTCCTTGATCGCCTGCACGGTGATCTTGGCACTGCTCGGCAGGGGGATGCCGTAGAAGCCCCTCCCCATGGGGGGAACGGCGACCCGCTTGATGTCGTGTTCGCTCGCGGTCTGGAGGGCCTTGAGGATCGCCGTGTGGAGCTTCTCCTCGATGTTCTGCTCCTGGAACTTCGGCCCGACCACGTGGAGGATGTGCTCGGCGGGCAGCTTCCCCGCGGCGCTGATGACGGTCTCCCCGTCTTCCACGGGAGCCATCTCATCGAGCTCCTGCTGGATGGTCGGACCGCCCCGCACGGCGATCGCGCCGCCGAAGCCGGTGCTCAGGGCGAGATCGTTCTGGGCATAGAACAAGAAGGCATCGATATCGAAGAGGGTGATGTCTTCTCGGACCACCCGGATGGTGGCGTTCTTCACTTTGACCTGATCCGTCATGGGTAGCTCCACCTTTGGATTGGGATTGACCGAGCTCCGATCGGGAGGCCGCAGGTCAGCCTGCTCGTTGCCTGCTCCTACGGGCCTCCGATGCCCTCTCGGGCGGTCTCGGGCCAGCTCTCGTGCACCATGTCGGCGAGAGAGATCGTCTGAAAGAGCTCGGTGATCTTCTTGTTGACGAGCGAGTAGAGGAGTTGGCACTCGCAGCTCTCGTGGATCGAACACGACTCCGGATCGAGAGCGCAGTTGGCGATGCACACCGGTCCCTGTACCGCCTCGATGACGTCGCTGACCGGGATGTCCTCCGGGGACCGGGCGAGGACGTATCCTCCTCCGCGTCCGGTCGTTCCCTCGAGGAGCGAGGCCCTGCGCAGCGGCATGGCCAGCTGTTCCAGGTATCGCCGCGGCATCATCGTGTTCCGCGCGACCTGGTTCAGGTTCACCCGGCTCGTGCCATCGCTCTCTCTGGCGATGTCCACCAGCATTCGAAGGGCGTACCGGACTCCCTTGGTCAGCTTCATCGGTGCTCTGAGGGGAGGCGTCGCTCGGTCGGGACGCCGTAACTCCCATCGGTTCCATGCAGGAGTTACGAGGGGTAATTCCTATCAGAACAGTCGGACTTACACAACGCCCGAGCCCCGAAAGGAGCGAAAACGTGCCCATAAAAGCTATCACTCGTCGCCCATAAACGTTCTTTCGATGTGACGGCCGAGCGGGGCTCGCGGTTCACGAACGCCGCGTTTCCCGCCGGTTAACGACCGCGGCCGGAGCCCGTGAAGACTCCGGCCGCGGGAGGTCGGGGGAACCGACCGTACGGTGCGGGGCAACTCCTAGTTGGCCGCTTCGGACATGTAGTAGCCCTTGAGGATGGCGGCGACCTCGGGCCGGCTGAACTCGGTCGGGAGATCCTCTCCCGCGGCCAGCATGGCGCGGACCTTGGTGCCGGACAGGAAGAGCCAGTCCTCCTTCGTGTGGTCCGGGGCGTCGCGCATCATGATGATCTTCTCGAGCTTCTTGGACCAGCAGGTGTGGTCGGCCTCGAAGATCTTGATCTCGAGCTCCCCTTCCTTGACCTCGTCGTGGAAGATGGCCTGGGCATCGAAGCCGCCGTAGTAGTCGCCCACTCCGGCGTGGTCGCGACCCACGATCAGGTGGGAGCAGCCGCAGTTTTGGCGGAAGACGGCATGCAGCACGGCCTCGCGGGGGCCGGCGTACAGCATGTCGAAGCCGTAGCCCGTGATCTCCACGGTGTTGGCGGGGAAGTACAGCTCGGCCATCTTGCGGATGGAGGCATCGCGCACGTCGGCGGGGATGTCGCCCTTCTTGAGCTTGCCGAGGAGCATGTGGATCAGGATGCCGTCCGCGCTGAGCTGCTCGTAGGCCATGTGGCACAGCTCTTCGTGGGCCCGGTGCATCGGGTTACGCGTCTGGAAGGCCGCGACGACGTTCCAACCGTTCTTGGCGATGATGTCGCGGATCTGGTACGCGGTGCGGAAGGTCTCGGGGAACTCCGTCACGAAGTACGAGAAGTTCAGCACCTGGATCGGGCCGGAGACCACCATGTTGCCGACGCCGTTGAAGGCCTTGACGCCGGGGTGCTCCATGTCGTCCGTGCGGAAGACCTGCTTGGTCATATACGCGAGCTGGTCCGCCGTGGCCTCTTCGATCGCCTCCACGTCCTGGATGGCGATGACCGGATTCCCGTCGACGTTGGGGTCCCGGAGGGCGATGCGCTTGGCGTCGCCGATGGCGCTCGTATCGGACAGCACGTTGAGCACCGGCGTCGGCCAGAACAGGCCGCTGGTGGTGTGCATGTCCTTGGCCACGGCCATCGCGTCGGCCACGTTCATGAAACCGGTGAGCGGGTTGAAGTACCCGCTACCCATCATCACTGCGTTGCCGGCGGCGGCGGAGGAGATCACCACGGAGGGGAGTCCCTCGGCCTCTTTGAGCAGCGCGGCGCGCTTGGCATCATCAGCCACGTACAGGGGGTTCAGGGTGTCAGAACCATGCGGCTTGATCATTTCCTGTCTCCTTGAATTGGATTCGTTTCACGAGCGGACTCAGCAGCCAGAAGGCTTCTCTGGTCAGCTATTGGTGGAAGGGGTAGCCAGAGAGCTTTCTTCTGCCTCCGACCTGCTCGTTTCCGGCTGTCCGGCGGCGACCATGCGCTCGTGAACCATGGCCAGCGTCCGGTACAGGATGTGAGCGAACTTGGAATAGGGCGTGGTCAGGAACAGACACATGACCGCGCCCAGGTGGACGATGTAGCAGCCGTATCCGACGATCGGATCAAGCGAGAGCCGGGCTGCTTCGGCGAGGATGCCCGTGACGATGACGAAGGCCACGAGGCCGATGAAGAAGACGTCGAACGCGGTGGAGGCGCCCGAAGTCTCGCGATTCGCGAAGCGATCGAAGATCAACATCCCGCCGCCTACCACGAGAAGGACCGCGGAGAGGTTGCCCAGGATCTTGAACGGGTGCCAGATGCCGAGCGGCATCTCCGAGTGCAGGACGTAGATCGCGACGATGAGCAAACCCGAGGTGACAGCCGCTCCGACGAATCCCCACACCAAGAGGAGGTGCCCCCAGCGACGGGCCTGCGCCGACTCGCACGACGAGAAGCGCTTGTGCGCGATGATCTCGGTCAGGGTGGGCACGAGGTGCGAGAGGAACGAGCCCGAGCGTCGATCCGCTCCGGCCAGCTGGCTCCAGAAGCGCCTCCCGCTGATCCACCACGCTCCCACCACGATGGCGGCGACGGGGAAGAAGACGAGATAGATCAGCGCGTGGGGGACGACGCTGTGGTAGCCGTAGCCTCCCGCGGCGCGGATCTCCTCGAAGGAGAGGTGCTCGTGGAACAGGGAGCCGAGCTGGCTGAGGAGCAGCCAGAACACGATCGGCACCGCGATCAGGATCGGCCAGGTCTTCCGGACGTTCCCGACGAGCTTGCCCATGAACCTCGGGGCGGCGAGCTCCTCGATCGCGACGGATCTCGCCACCTGCATGACATCCCCGGGCTTCGCGTCGCGGGGGCAGCGAGACGTGCAATCATGGCACGCGTGGCAGAGCCAGACTCCGGGCTCTCCGGCCAGCCGATCGCCCAGGCCCCACTGCGCGAGCAGCATCTGGCGTCGGGGGAAGGGGAGGTCGCCGGCCGCGATCTCGCATACGCCGGTGCACGTGCCGCACTGGAAGCAGCGGGCGGACGTCTCTCCCCCGCGCTCGCGGAAGACTCGCCGGGTCTCCGAGGAAGGAGACAGGATCGGTGAGGCAGCCATGACTTCTCCGGGTCAGAATCCCTTGTAGGGGTTGGGACCGACGTCATCGATGGTCTCGGCAAACTCCACCAGGATCTCGGGGATGCGCGCGAAGTCGTCCCGCGCGATCTCGTGGACCTGCAGACGTTCGGATTCGAGAGCGAGCCGTTCCAGCGTCTCCCCGGTGTTCGTCATCCGCCGATGAGCGAGCTCGGAACCCTTGACGTAGTGGCACTGGTAGTCGTCGCCCTTCTTGCAGCCGAGCATCAGAACGCCGTCGAAGCCCGAGGAGAGCGAGTCGGCCACCCAGACGGTGTTGACGGCTCCCAGGCAACGAACGGGGATGATCCGCATCCAGGCGTTCCACTTGGCTCTCCGCCTCGCGGCCTCCTCGAGGGCGGGCAGTGCGTCGTTCTCGCATGCGAACACGAGAATCCTCGGCTTCTCCTCGTCCTCGTCGGGCACCTCCACCGCCTTGATCCCTTCGGACACGACGTTGATGGAGTACTCGGGGAAGGCGATGATGCGCTCCGGGCAGGCGCCCAGGCAGGTGCCGCAGCGCCGGCAGCGCAGCGGGTTGTATTCCGGCGTGCCCTTCTCGTCCTCGTTGATGGCTCCGAAGGGACATTCCTCGGTGCACCGCTTGCACTGGGTGCAACGCTGTAGCGCGAAGTCGGCGATCGTGACGTCACCGGCTCGCGGGTGCACCGCCTCGCTGCGCTCCGCGGTCCGCACGCACTGCACCGCCTTCATCGCCGCTCCCCACGCGTCCTCCGCCGCCTGGGCGGCGTCCATCGGCGCGTGAACCGCGCCCGCGGCGTAGATGCCGGTCCGGCGCGTCTCGTAGGGGAAGCAGATGAAGTGGGAATCGGGGAAGCCGTACTTCAGCACGGGGAGGTCCGGGCCCTGGCGGTAGTCCAGGTTCAGGATCTCGGTGCCCTCGTGCTCCCGCAGCTCGTCGGCGAGCGCGGCGGCGTCCTTCTTGACCGTCTCGGAATCGCCGTGCTCCGCGCGGTGGGCCGCGTCGACGAAGGCTCGGATCGATTCGCCGTCGGCGGAGTGGGGGACCATGCCCGTGGCGAGCACCACGAGATCGGCCTGCAGCTTCACGTCCTCGTCCCCGAGGAGGCTCTCGGTCACCGTCACCTCGAGGGGACCGCTACCGTTGCCGGAAACGCCGGACACGACGCCGCGCGTGAAGAGGCTGCCCGGTTGCTCCTGGACTCCCTTGTAGAAGTGCTCGAGCTGACCGGGAGCGCGCAGGTCGCGGTAGACGATCGCGCACTCGACGTCGCCGTGGTCGCGGTGGATGGCCGCGACCTGCTTCATGCTGGTGGCGCAGCACTCGGACGAGCAGTAGGGGAGGTGCTCCTCGTCCCGGGAGCCGGCGCACTGCACGAACACGACCCGCTCGGGCTTCTTGCCGTCGGAGGGGCGTTGCAGCCCGCCTTCCTTCAGCATCTTCTCGAGCTCCTGGCCCGTGATCACGTTCGGCGACGCCCCGTATCCGAGGTGGCC
>CAYRXS010000377.1:4109-5542 GCA_964428225.1 uncultured Planctomycetaceae bacterium | reverse complement strand
GTGCTCTCCGAGGCCCTGGCCGACGAGCGAATGAGCTCCGGGTATCGCTGGCTCGTGGCCGAGCAGGAGTTCGAGGTGGTGCCGACCCGGGGAATCGCGCTGTGTGAGCCGGCGGGGGCGATCCTCTCCTGCCCTTCGGACATGACGCGCTATCTCTCCTTCCTGCTCGCCCGGGGCGCGAGAAACGACGGCGAGTCCCTTCTGTCTCGCGAAGTTTTCGAAGACAACCTGTGGAAGATCCAGATCGCACACAGCCCGGAAAGCGGGTGCGGCCTCGGCTTCGGCATCGTCAAGTGGCGCGGCCGGACCCTGGTCCATCACGACGGTGGCCTCGACGCCTTCACGTCGACCCTCGCGGTGCTGCCGGAAGAGGGCATCGGGGTCGCGCTGTTGACGAATGCGGAGCTCTCGGCCGTCCCGCAGATGTCGATCGACATCGCGTTGGCGACGTTGCTTGGCGAGGAGCCTACGGCACCCGTCGAGGCCGGCGCCACGGAGGAAGCCCCGTATTCGCCCGAGGAGCTGGAAGAGTACGCCGGCAGTTACGACTTCAAGGCCGCAAGCCAGATCTGGAGAGTGTTCGTCAACGAGGCGGGCCGCCTTGCCCTCGACTACCCCGACCAGGCCGTCTACGAGCTCGCCTGGCCTGACGAAACAGGACGCTGGGCGTTCGCCGTCGCGCCCCAGGTTCAGGTCGCCTTCCACCACGATGAGGCGGGCGCGGTCTCGGCGATGACGCTCCACAACGGGGCCATCGAGATCCGGATGCCTCGGAGGACGACCGAAGGCCTCCCGACCCTGGACGAGGTACTCGCCCTCACGGAGAAGGCGATGCCTCCGGCGGCGATCGAAGCGGCCTGTCCCCTTCGGATGGTGGGCGCCGTCGAGCTGGTGCATCAGGGGCTTTCCGGTCGCTTCGAGATGCTCTACCAGGACGAGGACCACTGGCGTATCGACCGGAGCTACGGGAAGTTCGGGGGGGACACGACGGTCGTCAACGGCGACGGCGGCTGGCGATACTCGACGGTGCTCGGCAGGGCGGAGCTGTCAGCCCCCGAGCGGGCCGCCGCGACGCGCGAGGTCTCCCTCTCCCCGCTGAGCGAGACCCGCGACTTCTATCGTTCCATCCGCATCCTCGACGTCGAGGGCGAGGGGGACGGCGCGATGACCCTGGTGCGGACGGTTCCGCTTCAGGGACTTCCCGCGATCCTCCGCATCGATGCCGAGGGAAACGTGCGCCGCGCGGACGGTTCGGCTCCCCTCGGCGAGCTCGCCACGATTCCGATCGTGACAACTTACGCGGACATTCGCACCGTCCAGGGCATGCGCCTGGCCCACCTCGTCGAGACCAGCAATCCGTTCACCGGCGTCACGCGCATAGTCATCGAGGAGATCGAGACGAACGTCGAGGTGCCGGCGACGGCGTGGGAGGA
>CAYRXS010000377.1:0-4009 GCA_964428225.1 uncultured Planctomycetaceae bacterium | reverse complement strand
TCCTGTTCCAGGGCGACTCCATCACCGACGCGGGCCGCAGCCGGGAGAAGGCGGACGTGGCGAACATGAAGCCCGGCATGGGGAACGGCTACGCGTGGCTGGCGGCGGCGGCGCTTCTGGTGAGCCGGCCCGCGGAGAAGCTGAAGATCCTCAACCGCGGCATCAGCGGACACAAGGTCTTCCAGCTCGCCGAGCGGTGGGATCGGGATTGTCTCGCGCTGAAGCCCGACGTGCTCAGCATCCTCATCGGCGTGAACGACATCTGGCACTCGCTGAACGGCAATTACGACGGCACGGTGGAGATCTACGAGCGCGACTACCACGCCCTGCTGAAGCGCACCCGCGGGGCCCTGCCCGACGTGAAGCTCGTCGTGTGCGAGCCGTTCGTCCTGCGCTGCGGTGCGGTGAAGGACGACTGGTTCCCCGAGTTCGACGGCTACCGCACCGCCGCGAAGCGCGTGGCCAAGGCTCATTCCACGGTGTGGGTTCCCTTCCAGACGATGTTCGACGAGGCGGTGAAGTACGCGCCCGCAGAGCACTGGGCCAAGGACGGCGTCCATCCCTCCCCCACCGGCGCGTCCCTCATGGCGCACGCCTGGGTCGACGCCGTCGGCGCCTAGGGCTTCGGGCCTCGCTTCGTCCGCGACCTACTGCACCGGCGGAGCCACCTCCCGGATGACCGCACCGTCGGTCTCGCTCAGGACCAGGATCGCGTAGCGCTCCGCGCCGCCGCTGCCTTCCCCGGAGAGAGAGGTGTAGTCGAAGCGTCCCCGCAAGTCCGTGTAGCCGTCCTTGTGGAAGCGGACCTCTCCGCCTCCGAGCCGGGCGAACACCTTCACGTAGACCTTGGGCAGGGGCTTCCCGGTCTCCGAGTGCACGACCTTCAACTGGCCGTAGCTCTCGATCGTCTGCACGGACAGGGAGTTCGCGTAGTACGCCTGCCGGCGGACCAGCCCTCCCTCGCGAACCTCGACGAGCACGTTCGAGCTCTGGAACTCCGCGGGTAGCTCGAACCGGAGCTGCGTCTCGCCCGCGGGCAGATTCAGCCGGTCCTTGCGATTCGGTCGGATGTAGGCGAAGGAGCCGGAGTCCTGCTGCACGAAGGGGCTCGTCGAGAAGAGGAACTCGATGTCCATCTCGTAGTAGCTGACCGTGCACGCCTCCAGGTTCCGGTAGGCGAGCGTGACGCTCCGCGCCTCGACGTCCAGCTCGAGCTGCGGCTCCTCGGCGGCGAGGGCGGTCTGCCGCTGGGTGCGGTCCTTCTCGTCGCTGGTGGCGACGCCCTTGCCCTCGGCCTCGTCGAGCTGGTTCAGCACGTCGCCGAACATCGCCCGCCACCGCTGCACCGGATGGCCGCGGTACTTCTCGGCGATCCCCCGCGCCACGGCGTGGTCGTCGCTGAAGAAGTCCAGGTACGCCCGGAAGTAGTCGTACTGCAGCGCGGTCGGAAGACCCGCCGGATCCACCTTGGCGAAGCTCGCCAGCGCCTCCTCGACCCGATCCTGCAGGAGCATGTAGTAGGTGACGCTCATCCAGTCCGCCGAGTCGAGCCGCGGCTTGTAGGTCAGGATGTCGAGCAGCGAGAGGTATTGCCGCGCCAGGTCCTGGTTCAGGATCTGGCGGTTGCGGCCGAAGGGGTGAGCCCGGCCATTGACCAGGGGGGCGTACTCGATGTGCTGGTAGTCGCGGTGCTCGACCGGATCGATGCTCGCCAGCGGGGTGTCCAACCAGCTCCCGCACCGGCCGAGGAATCCGCCGGCGTGCCGCAGGTACTCGCGGGCCACGTCCTCGTCGCCGTGATGCAGGGCGTAGGACCACAGCAGGTTGTCGTAGGTGTGACGGGCGCGAAGGCGCGAGACGATCGTCTCGAAGAAGGCCTTGTCCCGCATCCGCCAGGCGATGCGCGAGAGGTTCAGGCGCTGGAGGTTGTTGCCCTCCAGGAACGCGAGCACCTGCTCCGACGTCCCGTTCTGGGAGACGTGCTCCCAGGAGGTGGTGTCGACGGTGCTCGGCTCCAGGAGCACCTTCGTCGCCATCGGCTCGGCGAAGGCGACGAGCTCGCCCTTCCGGTTCGCGTGCACGGGGTAGTGCTCGAAGGTGCCGGGCGCGGGGAAGTAGAAGCTGTACTCGAAGGTCGTCGTCCCGAAGGCGCCGACCTGCACGGGAACGCCGCGGGTCTCGAAGCCCGACTGCACGGGGATCGCTCCCTCGGGGATCTGCAGGAGCAGCTCCAGCTCGCGCGGCGTGGATCCGGGATTGGTCAGGACCACCTGGCAGCCGTAGGCAACGCCCACCAGGAACTCGTCGGTGACGAACTTGTCCCGCCGCTCGTTGCCCTCGTAGAGGTAGCGGTCGTCCAGCCGGAAGAGGTTCTGGCTGATCAGGATCGGGACTTCCTCCCCGTCGGCCGCCGCCTCCTGGAGCTCCTTGCGCACCAGGATCAGCGGGCTCTTCGCGAAGAGGGTCATACGGCGGCCCTCGATCTCGACCTCGTGCTCCGCCGCCTCGAAGGGCAGGTCCAGCACCGCCAGGGCGAACATCATCTCCGCGAAGCTTCCCGCGACCTCCGGGAAGTGGGTGGAGACGAACGGCTCGTCTTCGTCGGCCGCGGCGTAGTCGAGCCAGAAGGGATTCGCCTCGACGAGCCCGGCGATCTGCTGCTCGATCGGAAGGTGCCAGTAGTTGTGCTCCACGTACTCGCGGGTCTGGCCCAGCTCGCGGTAAAGCTGCTGCTGCCGCGACAATTCTCGGCGGTCCATGTCTTCCGCCTTCTTGCTCTTCTCCTCGGCGCGGACTCCGCGCGCGCCTTCGAACTCCGCGTCGGCCAGCGCGTCTTCCTCCTCGAGCCACTCGCCCTCCGCGGGGGGTTCCTCCCCGCGAGGCTTGCGGGCGGCGGCCGAAGGATCGGGCGGCCCGGGCGCGGCGGGACCGCCGGCTCCGGGGGGCCCCGTGTCGCCGGGCCCCTTGTAGGCGCGGCCACGGGCGCGCAGCTCCTTCCCGGCGTGCTTCAGCTCGTCCGCGATCCCGACGTCCCTCTCCAGCGCTCCGCTCGCCAGGGCGGTGTCGAAGTAGTGCCCGAGGAGCGCCCAGTCGGTCGGCTGCAGCTCCAGGAGCTCCTCCACCTGTCGCCTCACCGCCTCGCCTTCTCCCGCGAGCCGCCGGCCGAGCAGGATGCGCTCGACGACATTCAGCCGGGCGAAGGCCCACGGATCGAGGAACGAGGTCAGGTCCTCCTCGAGCAGCCAGCGATCGAGGAACGTCCGGTGCGCCTTGTTCGCCAGGTAGAGCCGGACCACCTCGTCGAAGAACGCGCGGTCCTTCTCGTGCAGGAAGAAGTGCAGCTCGTGACAGGCGTACTTCGAGTAAAGCTCGCGCTTCTCGGCGTTCTCGAGCTCGGGCCAGCGCAGCAGGAAGGTGAACTCGACCAGGTCCGGGTTGCCGCTCAGGGTCGCGAGCAGCCGGTGGACCGTGGCCAGGGAGTCGTAGACCTCCACGGTCGCGGTGGCGATGTCCTCGATGGTCGTGGCGGCTCCGGCGTCGACGAGCTCGAGCCGCCGCTGCTCCGCGAAGTGCTTTGCCGTGTCGAGGGCCTGTGTCAGCCGCTGCTCCGTCGGCTCGAGCGGCTTCTCCGGCCGCACGACCGAGGTGTAGACGGTGCTCTCGGTGTCCACCGCCACGGCGTGGATCAGCTGTCCGTCGCCCAGATCCGCCAGCGGCACGCGCACCACGCCCGTCGCGTCGGGCTCGAGGTTCGCGAGCAGAATGGAGGGCTCGGGCAGGAAGGCGAGGTTCGCGAAGACGCCGGGCGCGATCGGCGTCGGGGCCGGTTCCGACGACGGACCCGCCGCTGCGCCCCCACGACTGCTCTTCTTGCCTCCGAAGCGACCGCCGGCACCTCCTCCCAGCCCGATCGCCCCGGTGGTTTCGTCGAGGGCCCACGGGTTCAGGAGCAGTCCCGGCCGGCGCAGCATGTTCCCCGGGAACTTCTTCGCGTAGCGCCGCTCCAGGA
>CAYRXS010000376.1:0-5582 GCA_964428225.1 uncultured Planctomycetaceae bacterium | reverse complement strand
GGCGAGCCGGTCTCGGGAGCGGAGATCATCATCCATCTGCTCGACGCCATCGGCCCGTCGCTCGGCGGGGGAAGGACCGACGAGCGCGGGCGTCTTCGCCTGGGCTCCGTGCCGAATCTCGGCGGAATCGACGAACGCACGTGCCTGCGCGTCGAGCATCCGGCCTATGCGGTGCTCACCGCGCTGCTCGATCGCGAGGCGGCCACCCAGGAGCTCCGGCTCGATGCGGGAGGAGAGCTGCGGGCGTGGCTCGTCGCCGGGCACCGACCGGCGACCGAGCGCTACCTGATGATCCTCACGCCTCGCAGCACGGAATACGATGTCGCGCGCGACCTCCACTGCTTCGTCTCCAGCGACGCGGAGGGGGCGATCCGGCTCACGCACCTGGCGCCGAGCGAGTACACCTACGAGGTCTGTCCTCGCCTTCCCCTCGGCGGCGACCTCTTCGCGTTGCCCACCGGCGAGTATGAGTATCGGCGAGTCGCGAGCGGCTCGTTCTCGATCCGCACCGGGGAGGTCACCGAGATCGAGATCGCGATCGGCGAAGAGTCCGGGGTGCCGGAATCCGTTCGCCTGCGGGGCAACGTCTCGGGCACGATCCGCTTGGACGGCGAGCCGGGGCGGAATCTCGAGGTTCACGTGACCGCGGACGGCGAGACGCAGATCGACGGAACGACCACCGCGGGCGCCTTCTCGGTGGACGGTGTCGCCCAGGGAAGAAACACGGTCGGCGTCTACCGTCTCGTGCCCGACGATACGGGACGGATCCGCCGCCAGGCGCTTTATGTCGGCGAGCACCACCTATGGGTCGACGAAGGAGGAGCGCGGCTCGACTTCGACTGGACGACGACCTCGTTCGACGTGCAAGTGACCACGCGAGCCGGCGAGCCGGTGAACGGGGCGGTCGTCGACCTGAGCCCCCAGGACTCCGGATCCGACGCTCCCTTCACGCGGGCGTGGACCGGCGCGAGCGGTCGGGTCCGGTTCCGCACGCTCGCGGAGGGACGTGCCGTGCTGCGCGCCAGCCACCCGAAGGCGGGCGCCGGCGAAGCCTGGATCGAGATCGACCGCGAACAACCACCTACGCTCACCGCCATTCCGCTGGATTGACCCATGACCACCAAGCTCGAAGTCACCCCCATCACCTCGGAGGAAAGGATCCGGTCGCTCGACGTTCTGCGAGGTTTCGCCCTCCTGGGCATCCTCGTGATGAACATCCAGTGCATGTCGATGATCGAGACGGCCTACTTCAATCCCACGTCGTACGGCGACTTCGAGGGCATCAACCGCGCGGTCTGGGCCGTCTGCCACGTCTTCGGCGACCAGAAGTTCATGGCGCTGTTCTCGATGCTCTTCGGCGCGGGCATCGTCGTCTTCGCCACCCGCCTCGAGGAGAAGGGGCGGCGCCCCGCGGGCCTGCACTACCGGCGCGCCTTCTGGCTCATCGTCTTCGGATGCCTGCACGGCTACCTCCTGTGGTACGGGGACATCCTGTTCACCTACGGTATATGTGCGCTGGTGGCTTATCTCCTTCGCCGGTTGCCTCCGATCTGGCTCCTCCTGCTCGGCTTCGTCCTCCTTGGCTTCTGCTCCCTGCTCTATCTGTTCTTCGGATGGGGGATCCCCACCTTGGCTCCGGAGAAGATCGCCGAGATGGAGGCGCTGATGTGGACTCCGACCGCGGAAGCCGTCACCAAGGAGGTCGCGGCATACCGCGGCGGCTTCGGCGAACAGATGGGGCACCGGGCCCTCGCCTCGCTGGGGATGCAGACGGAGGCCTTCTTCGTCTACCTGGCCTGGCGTGCGGGAGGGCTCATGCTCATCGGCATGGCTTTCTACAAGTGGGGAATCCTGTCGGGGCTGCGCTCCGATCGATTCTACGCGATCTTGGCGGTGGTCGGCTTCGGGATCGGGGTGCCGGTGATCTCCTGGGGCGCCGTCCAGCAGTTCCGGCACGAGTGGGCTTTCCCGTACTCGTTCTTCCACGGCTCCCAGTTCAACTTCTGGGGCTCGCTCTTCGTCACCGCGGGCTACATCGGCGCGCTCGTGCTCGCGCTGCGGCGGCTGAAGGACGCGAAGCTCTGGAACCCGCTGGCCGCCGTAGGGCGCATGGCGTTCACGAACTACATCCTCCAGACCGTCATCGTCACCTTCGTCTTCTACGGGCACGGCTTCGGCCTCTTCGGCCGCGTGGAGCGCATCGGGCAGCTCGGGATCGTGGCCGCCGTCTGGATCTTCGAAATCCTGCTCTCCGCGGCGTGGATGAGCCGCTTCCGCTTCGGACCCCTGGAGTGGTTGTGGCGCAGCCTGACCTACTGGAAGCTGCAGCCGTTCCGCTGAGCGTCGGGCGCGAGGATCAGTACGCCTCGAGGTGGTGCCACTCGGCGCTCTCGAGCCACGTCTTCGGCGCGCTGAGGAAGCCGATCATGTGCTCGATGAGCATGCGATGGCGGAACTCCTCGGTGGCGATCAGCTCGAGGGCCTTGCGGGTGGTATCGTCGTCCGCCTCGGCGGCCTTCTCCAGGTAGAACTTCTCCGCGTTGGTCTCGTTCTCGAGGAGCTGCCGCCAGACGTCGATCTCGTCCCCCGAGAACTCCACGGGGCCGCTCTCGGCCATGCGCTCGAAGAAGCTCCGGGCGTTCGTCAGCACCGAGGTGGTCGGGGGTAGCTCGGTACCCTCGGTCCCGTCGCGGTAGGCCTTGAAGACGTCGTAGTGCTTCTGCTCGTCCTCGGCCATCTCGAGCAGGATCTTCTTCAGCGTCGGATCGCTGGTTCCGGACGCGGCCTTCTCGTACCACTCCTTGCCTTCCAGCTCCATCTTCATCGCGAACTCGAACACGTTCATAGGACACTCTCCTGGATTGGACTCTGGCTCCTCCTTCGTCCTGGGCCGAAGCTCTACGAACCAGGGCTCCATTCGAGACGGGCGGGAGCCAAATTCCTGCGCCCTCGCGGCCAAACCGCCGGATCGAGGCCGTCGCCCGACCACGGACCGGGGGCAAGGCCTGGTGTCCGATCCCTGCGGTCCGGAAGATATTCCCGAGACCGACCGACTCTCCCACCAGGACATGGAACGATGAGATCTTCACGCCCGAGAGCCGTCCTCCCCCTCTCCCTCCTCCTCGCCATCGCGGTCCCCTCGGCCCAGGACGCTCCCTCCTCGATCTCCGAGGCGGTCGACTCGAAGGCGGCGCGTCTCTTCGGGGAGCCCTGCAAGAGCCATGACAACATGGTGGCCCACGTCGCCTTCGCCTCGACCGGGGACCGCGCCCTCTCCGCGGGCTGGGACGGGGTCATCAAGGTGTGGAACACGACGAGCGGCGCGGAGCATCGCCGGCTCGAAGGACACGAGGGCACTCTCTACTGAGCGTGCTTCTTCGACGGTGGGAGCAAGGTCGTCACCTCCTCGATGGACATGACGATCCGGCGGTGGGACGTGGAGAGCGGGAAGGAGCTCGGGAAGACCGAGACCGCGGAGACCATGCAGGCGGGCGCGATCTCGCCCGACGGCGCCCTGCTCGCGGCCGCGAACCCGCAAGAGAAGGTGATCCGCCTCTACGACCTCACCGACGGAGGAGCGCCGGCTGGCGAGCTGCCCCACGAGGCGGGCGGGATGATCCTCGTCCTCGCCTTCTCCCCCGACGGAACCCGCCTCGCCTCGGCGGGCGGGCTCGATCGCTTCGTGCAGGTGCACGACGTGAAGGACCGCACGGTGCTCCTCGCGGAAGAAGCCCCTTATTCCGTCGGCGGCCTCGCCTGGGCCCCGGACGGCGAGAGCCTCTACCTGGGCTGCGTCGATGCCCTGATGCGCTGGAGCCTCGCCGAGAAGGACGTGGTCGACGGTATGGGCGGCCACGAGGAGTCGACCCGCGGCCTCGCCGTCGACGCGAAGGGTGAGGTCGTCTACTTCGGCGACGGTGGGGGAGCGGTGCGGGGCTGGAACCTGGCCGCGGGCGAGCAGGTCTTTTTCACTGCCGAGCACCGCGACAGCGTGGTGTCCACGGCGCTCTCCCCCGACGGCAAGACTCTCCTGTCGGGAAGCCACGACGGAACCGTTCGCTTCTGGGACGTCGCAACGCAACGCGAGATCCTCGTGGCTCCGGGCCACACGAACCTCGTCCAGGCCATCGCCTGGTCGGCAGACGGGACGACGCTCGCCACGGGGTGCTACGACAACTCCGTGTGCCTCTGGGCCGGGCGGTCCGGGAAGATGCTCCACCACCTGATCGCTCACGAGTACGCGGTGATCGGAGTGGCCTTCCTCGACGACCTTTGCGTGAGCGCGGCCGGTGACAACGTCCTGCGCTTCTGGAATCCCGACGGGACGGAGGCGCGGCGCATCGAGCTCGGAGACAGGGTGTCCTCCCTCTCGGGATTCGCGGCCCACGGCGCGCGCGGCGCGACCGGCCACTGGCAAGGCGAGATGTTCCTGCTCGACCTCGCCTCGGGAGAGGTCATCGTGAACATCGAGGGGCACCAGGGGCCGGTGACGACGTTGGCGTATTCCCCGAGCGGGGCGAAGCTGGCCACGGGAGGCTGGGACGGCAAGCTGCGCGTCTTCACGGCCGACGGCGAGCTGCGGTTCGCCGACGACGAGGGAACGGAGATGGGCCTCTCCCAGGTCCTCTTCCTCGACGAGGACACGGTGCTGGTCGTCGACGGCGAGGGCCACGTCGGCGCACGAGCGGCGAAGGACGGTGCGGAGCGCTGGTCCTTCGACCTCGGCGAGGACGGCTGGGTCGGCGCAATCGCCCTCACGCACGACGGCTCGACCCTGGCCCTGGCCAGCAGCGACGGGCTGTGCCTGCACTCCGCGAGCGACGGAGCGCGCGAGCTCGTCGTGCCCACCCCCGACGGCGCGATCGGCGGAATGGCCTTCCGCCCGGACGGCAAGGCCCTCGCCACGGGGATGGAGGACAGCACGGTGCTCCTGTGGCGCCTGGCGAAGCTGCGAGAGAAGCGGCGCTGATCCCGCTCCTCGACGCGCAGGTGGCGGAGACTGCGCGGGCTCGGTATCAGAGGCGCTCGACGTAGACGAAGTAGGCGCCGCGCTCGACGCCGTCCTCGTCGACGAGCCAGGTCCGAAGCTCGGCGGGACCGCGCGGGAGGTCGAGCTCGAAGGTCGCGCCCATGTCGCCCGGCGCGATCGCCACGCTCTGCTCCACGTCCCCCAGCCGGACACGCGCCCGCGCCGGGTGGATCGCCTTGCCCGGCGTCTGGTTGCGGTTATCGGTGATCCAGGGATCCTCCGGTAGCGCCGCGTCGAGCGGCAGGCCGACTTCCTTCGGCCAGCGCCGCAGCTCGAGCCGGTACCGGCCCGCCCGCGTCACGTCGACCGCCCAGAATCCATTGGACCCGTGGGCGTTGCGGATGTGGTTCTGATGCCAGGGGACGCCCTGGTTGTTCGTGTGCCAGTCGTGGCCGGTCAGGCGCGCGGGATTCTCCTCGAGAGCCCCGAGCCCGATGCGCACGTACGTCTCGTTCAGCGGCGCGAGGGACTGCCAGTACGCCTCGTACTCCGCGCGCAGACGCGCAACGAGGTCCGGATGTGTCGCGGGGGCGTTGGTGGCCGGCCCCCGCGC
>CAYRXS010000375.1:0-5631 GCA_964428225.1 uncultured Planctomycetaceae bacterium | reverse complement strand
GATGGGGAAGAAGAGGGCGAAGAGCAGGATGGAGCGGAAGTTGGCGCGGAGGAATTCGCCCAGGTTCTCCGCGAAGCGTTGCGAAACGCGCTCTTCCCGGCGGAAGACCTGCACGACGCGGATCCCCGACAGGACCTCCTGCAGGTAGCCGTTCAGCTTCGCGAGCTTGGCGCGCACCTTCCGGTGGGCGCTGCGGGCCCCGCCGCGGAAGACCAGGCTGACTCCGATCAGGAGCGGAGTCAGGACGAGGACGAGGAAGGCGAGGGGCGGGCTCACCAGGAACAGCAGGACGAGCACCACCACGATCTTCACGAGATCGAAGAGCAGGACTATCAGCCCGGAGGTGAAGAGCTCGTTCAGGTTCTCGATGTCGCTCGTCACCCGGGTCACGAGCGCGCCGGTGGGACGACGGTCGAACCAGGAGATGTCCATCTCCTGGATGTGGCGGAACAGCCGCGTGCGCAGGTCGTGGATGACCACCTGCCCGGTGCGGGTGAGCTGGGCGATCTCCCAGTACCGGAAGAAGGCGCCGATCACGATCACCACCAGGTAGGCGAGGCCCCACCACGCGAGCTGCGTGACGAAGGGCGCCGCGTCGAACGCGGCCTGCGAAGCGTCGCTCGCCTCGTCGATCGCGGCCAGCGAGGCATCACGCGCCTCGTGAGCGTCGGTCACCGGCCCGTCGATCGCGTTCCTCAGGATCCACGGGCTGACAATCTGCATCGCGAACACCCCGATCAGCACGAGGATGCTCCCCGCGAAGAGCCGGCGGTGCGGGCGAGCGAAGCCCCACAGTCGACGCACGACGGCGGTGTCCCACGCCTTCGTGGCGATGATCTCGTCGGGGTGGTCGAGGTGCGCGCTCACAGCTCCTCGAGCTCCTCCAGCATCCGCTGGCGTTCCCAGGTCTTCCGGTACCAGCTCGATCGCTCGAGCAGCTCGTCGTGCGTGCCCTGGGCCTCGACGCGACCCTCGCGCAGGACCACGACGTGATCCGCGTGGCGCACGGTGGCCAGCCGGTGGGCGGCGACGATCACCGTGCGCTCGCGCCCCGCCTCGCGGAGCGAGCCCAGGAGCCGGCTCTCGGTCTCCGTGTCCACCGCGGACAGGGCGTCGTCGAGGATGAGGATGCGAGGATCGCGGGCGAGGGCCCGCGCGATGCACGTGCGCTGGCGTTGGCCGCCGGACAGGGTCACCCCCCGCTCGCCGATGATCTGGTCGTAGCCGCGGGGGAGCTCCGCCACCTCCTCGGTCATGCCCGCCCGGTCGATCAGGACCGCCAGCTCCTCGTCGGAGAGGGGAGCGTCGGCCCCGAACGCGACGTTCTCGCGGTAGGTGTCCGAGAACAGGAAGCTGTCCTGCGGCACGTAGGCCATCGAGCCGCGCAGGGTCTCCAGCCGGAGCCGCTGGATCGGCACGCCGTCGAGACGGATCTCGCCCGCCGGGTCGTACAGGCGGCCGAGGAGGTTCAGGAGCGTGCTCTTGCCCGCTCCGGTCGGGCCCACGACGCCGAGCGTGCTCCCCGCGGGGACGTCGACGGTCACCCCCGCGAGCGCGGCGCGGTTCGCCTCCGGGTACGTGTAGGACACCCCGCGCAGCGCGAGCCCGCCGCGGATCTCGTCGGGCTCGACCGAATCCTCGGGCTCCTGGATCTCGGAGACCTCGTCGAGCAGCGCGTCGATGCGCTCGGCGCTGGCCAGGGCCCGCGGGTAGAGCCCCGCGATCCACCCGAAGGCGATCACCGGCCAGAAGACCTTGAAGCCGAGGTCGATGAACTTGAAGAGGTCGCCGACCGCGATCGTCTGGTCGATCATCGCCCACCCGCCGACGAACAGGATGGGCAGGAAGGCGAGGTCGTAGGAGAGGTTGATCAGCGACTGCGCGAGCCCTCGAGCCCGCGCCAGATCGACTTGGTGGCCGCGGTTCTCCTCCGACACCGCGGAGAATCCGGCGCTCTCGTGCTCCGCCAGCCCGTAGCCCTTCACGACACGGATCCCCGCGAAGCTCTCCTGGGCGCGGTGGCTGATCTCGGCGAGGCTCTCCTGGACCGCGGTGGAGTGGCGATGCAGCCGCGGGGTGAGCACCTTCATCACGACCGCGACCAGGACCAGGGGGACGGCCATCGCCACCGTCACCGAGGGCGAGATGCGGGAGAGGACGATCAGGCTGCCGGGGACGAGGACGAGCGCGCTCAGCACGTACATCATCCCCGGCCCCAGGAGCATGCGGATGCTCTCCACGTCGGTGGTCAGCCGGCTGACGATGTCGCCGGAGCGGCGGCGGGCGTGGATGTTGAAGGACAGGCCGGCGAGCTTGTCGAAGAGGTCTTGTTTCAGCTCGGCCTCGAACAGGCGGGACACCCCGACCATCAGGTAGCGCTGGAGGAACCGGAAGAGCCCCTGGGTGAGGGAGATCGCCAGCAGCAGGAAGAAGAGCCCCCGGAGGAAGGCCGTGTCGTCCCCCTCGCGCAGCCTCGTCAGGGCGTCCCCGATCAGCACCGTGAGCCAGATGTCGAGCGCGGTGACCACCGGGATGCACAGCATCCCCGCGACGAGCCGGCCGCGGTGCGCGAGGAAACGGCGGTAGAACCCCCAGAGTCTGCTCACTCCTCGCCCCCGGGTCCTCCGTCGCGTGCGGCCATCGGCAGATCCTGCCAGCGCCCGGGGAGGTCGTCCACGTCACCGGCGGGTTCCCGGGGGTCGGGGCCCGATCCGCCCCGGGACCGCCGATGCTCCGCGAGGCGGGACGTTCCGCAAGAGATGTGTAAGCGATTCTGCGACTTTCTAGGAAATCGCACCTCCCGGGGCCGGGAGCCCGGCAACGCCCGAACGGATACGACGGAACGAAACGGCTACCTCGTTTCGTCCCATGGATAGAGAACCGTACCGGAAGCAGGGGACACGCAGAGGCGACCGCCACCAACGGGCCTCTGGTTCCGGTTGACTCCATCCCCCGATCCATCGGTCGGACGCCGCAGGGGTGTCCATAGCCGTGGATCTCGATCGATGAGACCCATGACCGAATCCGAAGCTCGCCATGCAAGGGCGCGCCCGGGCGCGCCCCGGTCGGATCATTGGAAGCAGATCCGATGGGATTCGGGTGCTCGATTGACTTGCCTCCTGACGACCCTGCACCCCGAGCGCGCCCTGTCTCGCGCGCTCGTCCAGCACCTGTCCCAGGAAATGCCCGACATCGAGTTCCGCCTTCGCGAGAAGAAGGGACTGCACGCCGTGTGGATCTGTGGCTACGAACCGGGCTCTGCCGAGCTCGTGGCCGAGATCCGGGCACGGCATCCGCGTGCCACCGTGGTGGTTACCGGCAGGGGACCCCTGGATCGGTGGGAGGAGGAGGTCTGCGCCGCCGGCGCCGACTTCGCCTGCTGCTGGCCCATCCCCTACTCCAGGCTCAGCCAGCTCCTGCATCGCCGCAGGGTGAGCCCTCTTACCTGAACCCGAGAGCGATCCCATCGCCGCTCGCCGGGGCGTGACCTGCGTCCCGTGCTCGTCCGACTCGCCCCCCCGATTCCTCGGAGGTTCCCGAGCTTCCGCGGCCCGGGGGGCAGCCGTGCTCCCGTGCTCTCGCCGACGCGACCCCGGCGTGGATTGCCGGATTTCGAGCACCCGCGTATCGTGTCCCTCTGCGCGCTTCCTCGATCCCCGCCTTCCCACCGTCATGCTCGACTTCCCTCGTTCGGTTCGTCTCCCGGTCCTGCTGGTGCTGCTCGTCGTCGGAGGAGCTCGTTCGCTGGACGCCCAGGACTTCGCGATCACCGATCTCGGCACACTCACCGGCTCCGGTTGGAGTCAGGCGAACGGGCTGAACAACCACGGGCACGTCTGCGGCACGTCCGAGTGGTACGCCCCCGCGGGGATGGAGGCCTGGCACGCCTTCTGGTGGGACGGGCAGGTCTTGCACGACGTTCCCCCTCTGCTCCCCGCGCTGGGCTGGGGCCACGACCTGAACGACTCCGACGTCGTGGTCGGATACTCGTGGGCCGTGGGCGGTCTCCACGCCTTTCGCTGGGAGAACGGCGTCACCCACGACATCCACCTCGGCGATCTCGACTTCAGTCGAGCCAATGCCATCAACGCGGGGGGAGACGTGGTGGGAGCCTACGCGGTTCAGATCGCAGGTCACATGCTCAACGACTTCCAGGGCTTCGCCCGGCGGGGAGACCTGTGGCTGAATCCGGGGACGCTCGGCGGGGACGACTGCGGCGTCTGGGACGTCAACGAGCGTGCTCAGTTCGTCGGCGGCGCCGAGAACGCCAACGGCCACCGGCGCGCGTTCCTCTGGGACCGAGGAGTGATGCTCGATCTGGGGGACCTGGGGGCGGAGCAGTCGACCCGCGCCAGCGGCCTCAACAACCGTGGTCAGGTGGTCGGCTTCTCGAACCCGGCCCCGGACGTCTTCCACGCGTTCGTCTGGGAGGGTGGATCGATGACCGACCTCGGCACACTGGGCGGCCCGGACAGCTTCGCGAACGAGGTCAACGGCTCGGGGAACATCGTGGGCCGATCCGAGATGCCGAGCGGGGACGTGCACGCCTTCTTCCACGAGGACGGCGTCATGACCGATCTGAACGATCGGATCGCCCCGGGAAGCGGGTGGGAGCTGACCGCCGCCGCCGACATCAACGACCTCGGGCAGATCGTCGGCACCGGCACCATCCACGGCGAGAAGCACGCCTGGCTCCTCACCCCGATCACCGACGAGCCACGCATGAGCACTCCGGTTCCCGGGCTGGCCGACGAGGTGAACACCCTGCACGTGATCAACGCCGAGCCCGACGCGACGCTCTTCTTCGTGGCGGGCACCCAGCCCGGCCAGACGCCCGTCCCGGGTTGCCCCGGCCTGTTCGTCGACATGGCCGACCCCGTGTGGTTCGGGACGGCGGTCGCCAGCGGAGATGGACGCTGCGCCCACGCGGCCTACCTCCCGCCGGGCTTCGGCGGCCGCCTCCTGCGCTTCCAGGTCGTCGACGTGGGTCACTGCGAGGTGAGCGAGCTGGTCACGTATCCGGTTCCCTAGCCCGCGTCCACCCCGGGGAGTGCAGGGTTTCGGCAGGGACCGCCATTGGATGCCGCGCGGGAGGGGTGAGCGGTTCCGTCGGACTCAGTCGAGGACGATGTTCCCGGCGATCTCCTCGAAACGCAGGAGATCGACTTCGCGGTCCTCGAGAATCGAGAACAGGCTGTAGGTCATGTGCCGGTCCGAGAAGACGAAAACCAGGATCTCGATTCCCTCCACCTCCAGAATGTAGAAGTCGCCCTCGACGCCGCGAAAGCTCCGAGAGACCCGGGAACAAATCGCAAGGCCGGCCTCCTTCATGTCCTCTTCGATTTGCAGACGGGAGAGGCGTGGTTCCGCGAGCAATGCTACCTCGGATTCTCCCGCCATCCCCACGAGCTCACAGTCCTCCGCGCTCCATGAGCCCTGGTCGTCGAGGAATCGGTATCCCGAGGGCATGGTGACGTGGACTCCGAAGAGCGTGTTGTGGTAGGTCTCGTCCTCGATGGTCTCGATCGCGAAGTCGTTCGTCTCGTTGTGCGGATACCCTCCACACGTGAACTCCACGATCTGCACTCCGAGATTGGATCCCCGGAGGTCGTCCCGGGTGGAGGGTATCCG
>CAYRXS010000374.1:0-5636 GCA_964428225.1 uncultured Planctomycetaceae bacterium | reverse complement strand
GAGATCGAGGATCGCGCGCCGCTCGTCGCGGGTTGCCTCGAACCAGGTAGGGACCTCGCGCTTCGGGATGACGAGCGTGTGGCCGGGAGAGACGGGGTAGATGTCGCGGACCGCGAAGGCCAGCTCGTTGCAGGCTACCCACTGGGACTCGGGGATGGAGGAGAAGGGAGAGCTCATGGCGGTTGGGCGGGGGTTCGCCTCCGGACATAGCACTCCCCGGGGTGAGGCGCCAGGGTTCTCTCAGGTCAGCAGCGCCAGATACTCGGGCAGGAGGCGCTCCTCACCCGCCTCGAGTGTGCAGCAGCTGCGATCGTCGCGACGGAGCGCGGCGGTGCGTCGACGCAACGTGATCTCCAGGCAGGAGTCGAGCCGGATCACCTCGCCCGCCGCCTCCTCCACGTCCGGACCCGGTGGCGGGACGCGCAGGAGGAGATCGGCTTCCACGGAGGCGGAAGCGGAAACTCGCTCCGGCCGAGTGCGTGGGGCGTGACGTTCTCTCGCCTCCGGAGGCGGCACCTCCCGGAGCCCGAGCGTGGATCGCCCGAGCTCGCGCGGCTTGGACTCCGCGCCCGGCGCGAGGTAGTGCCAGGTGCCGACGTGTCCGGCGGCGTGGCCCACCGCATACCAGGCCGCCCAGCCGGCCCTGCTTCGGCGCCAGCGATCTCCGACGGCGACGAGGGCTCGCAGCTCCTCCGCGTTCAGGGCCAGGCCTCCAGGCGGGCCGAGCTTGCCCCACTCGCGCTCGAGGATCACCGCGCCGCCCCGCACCGTCGCCCGCAATCGACCGTTCGGGGAGACGAGGCGGCGACCGATCACGCGGCCGCCCGCGATCTCCCGCGCGTCCTCGACGAGGAAGGGGCGTCCGACCGCCTCCTCGCACAGGGTGACGCCGCTCACCGCGCACCTCCGCCCGCGGAGACCAGGCCGAGCGGGAGGGAGAGGCCGAGCTCCCCCAGGATCGCGTCTCGTCGAAGGCGCGCCACCTCGCGCCGGCGCGTTGTCAGGGAGCGGCGCACCCGCCGGATGCGCCAGTCGTCCGTGTGGACCGTGTAGTGGATCCACCAGGTCCCGTGGTTGTTCCACAGGTGGTGGTCGGGATTCTCCGCGTCGATGCGGATGGAGAGAGTTTCGTTCTTCACGTTGGTGCGTCACTCGTCAAGTCGGTCACGCACCAGGAACCCGGCGGCGCGAAGCCTCCGGCGGAGAGTTCGTTCCCGGGCCGTCCGGTCCGGGCGCATCGACCTCACCGAGAGGTCACGCCACCTTGGCTCTCCGTGCCAGGTTGGCAGGTCCGCGCGGAGGCGGGCCGTTCCTGATGCATCGCGGATTGTGAGCCGGAACGCCGCATCGCACCAGGGGGAACGGCCGAAGAAATCGTGTCATAGGCGAGAAACCCTCTCGCCTCCGCTCACGGATCCGGATGCCGCAGCTCGTGTACCCGCCCCACCTCGAGGTCGTCGTGGCGCGACTCGGTCCCGTCGGGCCAGCGCACGACCGCCGACGCCCGCGTCGCGTCGCCGATCCCGAAGGTGAGCGTCGTCTCGTGCTGGGACAGGTAGGAGCACCCGGTGCGCACCCAGGTCGTCTGGACGAACGGGCCGCCGGAGACGCGCACCTCGGCCCCGATGGCGTGGACGTTCGGCGCGGGCCCGCGCAGCCGCAGCCGCAGGCTCGGCCGACCGCCGGGGTTCGTGTTGAGCCAGACCCGGGCCGTTCCCCCGTTCTCCGACACGACGGCGTCGACGTCCCCGTCGCCGTCCAGGTCGCCGAGCGCGAGGCCACGGCCGACGATCGGCTCCGCGAAGGGGCCGCCCGCGACTTCGCTCGCGTCGAGGAATCGCCCCTTCTCGCCGCGGTTCAGGTAGAGCCGGGGCGCCTGACGCCACGTCGTGCTCTCGGTCAGGAGGCCGATGTCGGGCTCGAGGTGGCCGTTGATCGCGAGGAGATCCAGGTGACCGTCGAGGTTCGCGTCGACGAAAGCCGTGGCGAAAGTCAGGTTCGGACCGGAGGTGCGCCCCAGGCCCGTGATCACGTTGTCGTCGGTGAACAGCGTTCGGTCCGTTCCGAGGCTGCGGAAGAAGGAGATCGGCTCCTGGCTGAAGTTGCCCACCGCGACGGCGAGCTCCTCCTCGCCCGCGTAGTAGGCGGCGTCGATCCCCATTCCTGCCCGGACCCGGCCGTCGTCTCCGTAGCCGACTCCCGCTTCGCGACCCGTGTCCTCGAAGCGCATCTCGCCTCGGTTCAGGTACAGGCAGTTCGGCTGCGTGTCGTTGGCCACCAGGACGTCGAGCCGTCCGTCGCGGTCGACGTCGGCGAAGCAGACGCCGAGCGCCTTGTGCTCGTCGCTGTGGATCCCGCTCGGGACGGTGACGTCCTCGAACGTGCCGTCGCCGCGGTTGCGGTAGAGCCGACAGCTCGATCCGCGGTACAGGCGAGGGTTCGCGTATCCCTTCACGTCGCCGGTCAGCGTGAAATGGACGTCCGTCTCGCGGCTCCACTGCAGGTAGTTGCAGACGAAGAGGTCGAGCCACCCGTCGCCGTCGAGATCGCAGAACGCGGCGCTCGCGCTCCATTCGCCGTGGGGAACGCCCTCGTCATCCGTCCACTCGCCGCCCGCGACTCCCGCCCGCGCCGTCACGTCCGCGAAGACGCCGTCCCGGTTCTCGAGCAGCAGGTTCGGGCCGAGCGCGGTCAGGAAGAGGTCCAGATCCCCGTCCCCGTCGTAGTCGGCCGCGCACACTCCCTGGCCGACGATCTCGTACTCCGGCCGGAGCAGGCCGGCGGCCTCCGTCACGTCGTGGAACCGGCCCTCGCGCCACTCGTAGAGCCGGCCGACGACCGGAGCCGCGCCCTCGGCCGGATCCCACTCGCAGCCGTTCGCCAGGAAGAGGTCGAGGTCCCCGTCGGAGTCGTGGTCGAACAGGGCGAGCCCCGATCCCATCGTCTCCGGGAGCAGCTTGCGGCCGTCCGCCCCGCTCGTGTGCACGAAGTCGAGCCCGAGGTCGTCGGGCGGCCGCTCGAATCCCGCGGGATCCGGGGTACGCGGCGCGACGGCGAAGACCGTCTCGGTCGGCGCGGTGGGGGCGGCATCGGATCGCACCGCGACCGGCTCGCTGCAGGCGACCGCCACGAGGGGCAGGAACAGCGCGGCGACGTCAGTGCACGTGCAGCGGCTCGATCTCCTCGTTCGCGACGGGATCTTGCAGTCTCCAGCGTTGGACGATCTGGGGGGCATTGTCGTCGATGCGATACAGTTCGAAGGCTTGTCGTGCGTGGCGCTCGCGGTACTCGTCACCCAGCGCCCGGTAGACCTGCATCCGCAAGTAGTGGGCGCCCGCGTCCTCGGGATCGATACGAAGGACCTGGAGGGCAGCGGCCAAGGAATCCTCGTAATCTCGCACCTTGAGGCGAATCTCCGCCAGCGCGCGCCAGGTCTCGCGGTCGTCGGGGAAGGCCTCGAGCACCCCCTCGTACATCTCGATGGCCGCCTCGGGCTCGCCCTGCAGGACGAGGTACTCCGCCCACCAGAGCTTCGTCTGGGGATCGCCGGGCGCGCGCTCCTCGCAGGCCTCCAGGAGCGCCCGCACGGGGGCGGGGTTGCGCTCCGCGACGTGCACGCGGGCCTGGTTGCGGAAGCCATCGACGCGGTCCGGCTCGAGCTCGGCGAGCCGCTGGAAGGCGAGCAGCGCCTGGCGAGTGTCTCCCTGACGAAGCAGCCCGATGCCGAGGTCGTTGTACGCCGTCCAGGCGGCCCGCGCCTTCGTCGGGGGCGGGGAAGAGCCGACGGAGAATGTGAGCCGGTCCCCCGCCACCTCCGTCACCGGGAGCTCCGGGGGCGAGAGATCCAGGAGCTCGTGGCTGAAGGCCGTGTAGTGGCGATTGAACTTCCGCCAAAGGAGCTTCGCATCGATCTCGAGGGAATCCGCGCCTTCGGGCACCCGAACGCGATAGCGAGCGATGTCCACGTTGCCCGGGGGGATCACGCGCACCAGGCCCGCAATGTGGAAGTTGTGCGCGTCGCGGTTCATCGCCGGCTGCGCGTCCTCGCGGAGCATGACGGACATGTACTGGTGCGAATCCGGCTGCAGGAAGCCGTCCTCGCCGAGCTCGCCGCTGCTCTCGATCACCTCGCCGGCGCCGGTACGCGCCTCGAAACGAATCCAACCCTGGTTCGAGTCGTTCGTGCCACCGGGGAAGGTATGGCCGACTCCGCGGTTGCGCACCACGACGTAGAAGACGACCTCGTCGCCGGGGCGGAGCTCGGGCGGGTCGTTCGCAAGGTCCATCACCAGGCCGTCGCGCGGGTGCTCCATCGCGAACACGGTCGCGGTGACCTTCATCGACGCGAGGAACTGCTCGATCCGCCGGAGCGTGTCCGCGTCGCCGCGCACCGCGGGCAGCCCCGTGTTCGCGGCGAGGAAGCGGTGGGAGCGGACGAAGCCGTCCTTGGCGGCGAGATCCCCGAGCGGAGCGGGCTCGAGGGGCATGTGGCAGTCCCGACAGCCCATGGCCGCCGTCGGGAGATAGAACGTCCGTGCCGCGTTGCGCGATACGCCGGAATCGTGCCAGTTGTCGTACTCGTTCTGGCCGCGCAGCCACTTGTAGGCGTTGATGTCCTCCCCGACGCTGACCTTGTGGCACGCCGCGCAGTACTCGGGCGTCCGGTAGAAGGGGCGGAGGAAGAAGTCGCGATGGTCGCGGGGGCGCGCCTTGATCAGGTACTTCCGCAGGGCGAGCTTCCATCCCTCCGTGGCATCCGCGAAGAGGTACGGATCCTCGCCGACGTCGGCGATCTCGTAGTTGCCGTTGCCGGTCACGTCGTGGATGCGGTTGACGAGGTGGCAGGCGTTGCACGTGAGCCCGGCCTGTCCCTCGATCGAGCCGAAGTCGATCTCCTCCAGGAAATCACCCGCGAGCACCACCGCTGGATCGTGGCAGCCGCCGCAGAACTGGGAGACCCGGGCGCCGGCCTCCTCGCGGAGGGCGATCACCGACGCGGTGTAGAAGGGGTTGTTGAAGGAGGAGAACCGGTGTGCCGACGCTTCCCACTGGGCGACGGTGTCCGCATGGCAGGCGCGACAGTCCTCGGCGCCGATCGCGTGCTCGGCCGTGAAGCCCTTCCGCTCGAACTCGTCGCGCACGTCGGCCTCGTCGGGCAGCGGGCCGGGCAACAGCACCTTCGGATCGAGCATGCCCCCGCTCGCCAGGGTCACCGGCGACGGGAAGAAGGGCGAGCTCGGATCCACCTCGGCCAGAGGCTCGAAAGGGACGAAGGGATCTTCGCTGACGTCGATCTCCCGGAACGCGTGCTCGTAGACCACCGGCGGCGGGGCGACTCCGAGGTGCTCGATCGCGTGCACGGCGCCCATGGCGAGGGCGAGGGCCGCGATCCCCAGGCTCGTGCGCCGCCGCGCGATTCCCGGCGTGGGATCGCTGGAGCGCCAGCGGTGCGTGAGGTAGGCGAGGATGCCCGCGAGCCCCGCGACGCGATGCACGTGGAACACCCAGCGGTTCTCCTCGGTGTTGGCCTGCCACAGCAGGAAGAAGCCGGACAGCGCGAGCACCACGCACGCCGCGAGAGTCGTCAGGCCGGTGATCACGATGAGCGTCCGGCTTCGCAGGAGCGATCGCTTCAG
>CAYRXS010000373.1:0-5676 GCA_964428225.1 uncultured Planctomycetaceae bacterium | reverse complement strand
GACAGATGGACTCCCGGAACCATCGAGCTGTCACTCGTGAGGGATCCGGGCTAACTGCAATGCCTACGCCGAGCGGTTCGTGCTCTCGATCAAGTCCGAGTGTCTCGATCGGATGATCTTCTTTGGCGAGGGCTCGTTGCGTAGGGCGATTCGTGAGTACATCACCCACTACCACATGGAGCGCGCGCACCAGGGCCTTGGCAACGAGCGGATCGAGAGATCCGAGCCCCGGGGGACGGGCGAAGTCGAGTGCCACGAGCGTCTCGGCGGCATCCTCAAGCACTATCGGCGAGCCGCGTGATGACCGCCGGGGCAGGGAGTGGGGGAGAGGATCCAGGAAGCAGACTGCCGATCCCCAGGACCACGGCCAGAATTCGGCTCAGCGATTTGCTGCAAACCCCTGTTCCCGCTCGATTTCGCGGTCGGCCGTGTATCTGGATATCACGGGCGATCTACTCTAGTCCTTGATGCCGAGCGCGTCGGCCCGGCCGTCGTATTCCGCGGCTTCGTCCAACCGGCCCATCCGGGCGAGAAGGGGTACGAGCACCGCGTAGTAGGCGACCTGGGTCGGTTCGAGCCGAACCGCCTCCTTCAACGAGATCACCGCGGCCTCACGCTGTCCGACCTGTAGCAGGCAGCGGCCGAGATTGAAGTGCGCACCGCTCATTTCCGGCCGCTCCTGCACCAGGCTCTGGAAAGGGGCGATGGCCGCGGCGTATTTGTTCTGAGCCATCCGGCACAAGCCCAGGTAGTACAGGGCGGACGTGCTGTGCGGCAGGGCTCCGGCGGCGCGTTCCAGAAGAACTTCCGCTTCGGCTTGCTGACCCTGGAAGTGCAGGTCCATGCCCCGCGTCGTATCCCGGTGGAGCTGCATCACGGTGGCCGGGGCCGGGCGGTCGGACGGCGCAAGGGGGTGAGGGATCTCGACGTCCATGCTCCCGATGCCCGCGTACCCGAGCTTTCGGAGATTGGCCAGCATCTTCTCGTCGATCTCCGCGCCGCTGATCGGAGTGAAGGCGTCCTTCTTGGCCAGCTCCCCGATCTTGCGCTTGTACTCCTCGACGAGGTCGGCGCGTTGCGGGGCGAGATCCACCAGCTCCCCGGGATCCTCTTCGAGATCGAAGAGCAGGGGTCGCGAGCTGTGGACGTACTTGCCCCGCCGATCCATCCATCCCGCGCTGTGGCTGTAGCCGAACGCCAGGTAACCTTCGTAGGCCTCGAAGTAGATACCCCGCTCGTCCGGAACCGTGCGGCGATAGAGGCTGATGCCATCGATGTCGTCGGGTACCGGCAGCCCGAGGCTTTCGGCGACGGTCGGGAAGACGTCCACCACGCTCACGATCTCCGTCGATCGTTCGCCGCGCCGGTATCCGTCGGGATACCGCACGATCATGGGCACCCGCATCGTGGGCTCGTAGCACAGGAGCCCGTGCGTGTCTTCGTCGTGATCGCCGAGCGCTTCGCCGTGGTCCCCGATCAGCACCACGGTCGTGGATTCGAGCAGCCCCGATCCATCCAGGTGATCGACCAGACGACCGAGCTCTCGATCGAGGTAGCCCACTTCGCCCAGGTAGGGATTCCCCGCGAACCGTCCCTCCTGGAAATCCGGCGGCGGGGTGTAGGGCTGGTGGGGATCGAACAGGTGCACCCAGAGGAAGAACGGTCGCGAGGCGTCGCGGCTCTCCAGCCAGTCGATCGACTCGTCGACGATGCGTTCCGCCCCGAACTGTCTCGTGATCTGCGCTCCGGGCGCGCTCCTCGTCTTCGGCTCCAGGTAGGTGTCGAAACCCTGATTCAGGGCAAACCTGCTATCGAGAGCCACCGCGGCGATGACCGCTCCGGTCTGCACGCCGTGCTCGCGGGCAATCTCGGCGACGGTCCGCGCCTTCTGGGGGAGACCGTGCATGTCGTTGCTGCGCACCGAATGCCGGAGCGGATAGAGGCCGGTCAGCATCGACGTGTGGGACGGCACCGTCACCGGGGAAACGGTGTGCGCGGCTTCGTACAGCACGCCGTCCGCCGCCAACCGGTCGAGGTGGGGGGTGGTCCCTTCCTCTCCCTCGTAGCAGCCGAGGATGTCGGCCCGCGTCGTGTCCAGGGTGACGAGGAGCACCGAAGAGGTCTCGTTGGCTTCGCGGGGGGAGCACGCGGCGAGACCACACCACGCAGCCACGGCAAGTGCATGGCGAACGCGCCCTCCCGCGAGGACCGCACACGCCCCCGCCAGGAACTGGATCAGTTGCATGCAGCAAGTATGGCGGCGCACCGGGGGGAATGCCAGCGAGAGGGACCACCGCTCCCGCGCGGCACGGCACGTCCGTCTTGCCTGAACCCGTGGCTGCGCACCGCGCCCGATTTGACAGCAGGTCAGCGGTCACGTGTCGAAGACGGAGCCTGGAAGGGCCGCTCGAATCATCTATCCTCACCTTCGCCATTGAGCGCGAGTAGCGCCCTTGCCCCCGAACGCCATGCACTGCCTCCGTACCGCCGTCTTCCTCGCCGCTCTTCTCGCCAGCTCGGGGGGCCTCGCACCCGAGGAGGCTCTCGTCTACGCGCCCGCGGAAGGCACGATCCTCACGCGTACCTTCCACCAGGCGAGCGAGAGCCAGCTCGAGTCCGACTCACTCACCATCGGCGACGAGCAGGTCGAGAAGGAGGACCTCGACCTCGAGCTGACCACCGAACGGAGCATCGTGATCACCGACGAGATCGAGTCGATGGGTGCCGGCCAGCCCCTGCGCCTGATCCGCCGCTTCGACGAGCTCGCCTCCGCAGTCACGTACTCCTCCGAAGAATTCGAGGATCGGACCCGCCCCGAGGTCAGTGACCTCGAGGGCGTCTCCGTGCTCGTCACCTGGGACGCCGAGGACGAGGAATACGACTTCGAGCCCGCGGAAGACGAGGAGATCGACGAGGCCCTGCTCGAGCACCTGCAGGAGGACATGGACTTCCGCCTCTTCCTCCCCGAGGACGAGGTCGACGAGGGGGCCTCCTGGGAGATTCCCGTCCCGGCGTGGATCTCCGTGAACTCGCCCAGCGGCTATCTCTCCTTCCGCTACGAGGAGGAGGAGCACGACGACAACGACTTGAAGATGATCCTCGCCCGCAAGGAAGCCACGGAGGGCGAGGGCGAGGCGACCTTCGAGGAGGTCCGCGTAGAGAACGGACGGAAGCTCGCGGTGATCGCCTTCCGGTTCGAGCTGAGCTCCGACGTCGAGGTCGAGTTCGAACCGCCCGCCACCGAGGAGGTCATCTCCCAGACGCGGGGCCTCGAGCAGTCCTTCGAGATCGAGGGCGAGCTCCTCTGGGACCTCGAGCACGGGCACGCCCACTCCTTCTCGGCTACCTCGGAGGCCGTGACCACCTTCTCTCAACGTGCGGTCGGCCCCGACGAGGGGACGACGACGGAGATGGTGAGGAAGCAGGTGTTCGTCGGCGAGGGTCGCACCACGGTGACCTTGGAGCGCCGATAGGGTCCGCCGCTCCCGCCAAGCCACCCAACTCGCGAAAACGCCTCGGCGGGCAGGTCAAAACCGGCCAGTTGTGGGCACTTCAAAACCGGCCAGTTGAGAGGGGCTCGGGACGCGGATTCATGTTGACGATTCTTCGGTGTCCTGCAAGCCCTTCTTCCGTTGCGTGCGCCAGCTGCGGGGGCCGCACTTGACGAGATGGGCGTGGTGGAGCATGCGGTCGAGGAGTGCCGAGACGGCCGCGGTGTCGCCCAGGAGCTTGCCCCATTCGTCCACCGGGCGGTTGGACGTCAGGACGGTACTGGCTCTCTCGTAGCGCCGCATCACCACTTCCAGGAGATCCTCCGCCGCCGTAGGCGGCAGCTTTCGCATCCCGAGGTCGTCGATGATCAGCAGCGGCACCCTCTCCATCTTCGCCATGTACTCCTTGCGGAGCCCTTCGAGGTTGGCGTCGGCGATATCCTCCAAGAGCACGTGGGCCTCGCGGTAGGCGACCGGCCAGCCCTGCAGGATCGCGGCTCGGCCGATGGCTTGGACGAGATGGCTCTTGCCCGTCCCCGGCGGTCCGAGGAAGAGCGCGTCCTCGTTCCGGGCGATGAAGCGACCTGTGGCGAGCTCGAAGACGAGCTTGCGTGGCGTCTTCTTGTTGAAGTCGAAGTCGAAGCCGTCCAGTGACTTGTCGGGATCGCGGAATCGCGCCTGCTTGATCCGCCGCGCGATGAGCCGGTCCGCCCGGCGCTCCAGCTCGTCGGTGACGAGCGTCGAGAGGAAGTCCAGCGGCGAGAGCTTCGCCGATCTGGCCTCCACGAGTCGTGTTTCCAGGTTGTCGGCCATCCCAGACATCCGCAGCTTGCGCAGGGCGTGGTCCATTTCGATTTGGTTCATGCATCCTCCGTTCCGGTTCTCTGGTCGATCAGGTCTCGGTACAAACTCAGCTCGCGGATCAGCGGGTCCACCTGGCGCAGCGTGAGAGGAGGCGCAGGGGGATGCCGCTCGATCCAGCGGCGTACGAAGCGGTACTCGGGCACACCCACCTCCAGCGCCACGCGGCACGCCTCCTCGATCGGGGCGACGCCGTGCTTCTTCGCGAGCGACAGCACACCCTGGATCCGCCGGACCCCCTCCTGCTTCCTCCGGCGGTGGATCTCGTCGCACACTGCACCGATCGAGGCTCCGGCCCTGCGAGCCCGCGCGAGCAGCCTGCTCGTGCCCATCGGCGTCTTCTTGGGGCGATCGCTCGGGTGGATCACGCGCCAGCCACGAGGCTTCGCGCGGTGCTCTCGCACCAGCTCGCCGGTGTGGGGATGGAGGATCCGCACCCACACCTCGTCCCACTGGACCGCGACCCGCCGCCCGACCCAGCCCGGCGGTGTGCCGTAGTAGGTGGCATCGACCTCGACGTAGCCGTCGAGGTGCACGGTCCGCATCCCGTGCTGGAAGTAGCGAAAGGGCTCGGCGGGCAGCGTGCCCAGAGTTGGTCTCTCTTCGGCAAACATCGCCGCCACCTGACGCTTGGTCGTCCCGTGGATCCGGGTGTCCGCCCAGCGCTCGCTCCAGCGATCGAGGTGGGCCTGGGCATCGTCGAGGCTCTCGAAGCGAAGGCCCTTGACAGCAGTGTCCTGGGCATAGGCTACGGCGCGCTCGACCTTGCCCTTGCGGTCAGGGTGGCGGACGCGAGCGGGCAGAGCCACCACGCCGTGGTGAGCGAGCATATCGCGGTAGAGGGGATTGAGCTCGGGGTCGAAGATGTCCGGCTTGATCACCCCTTCCTTGAGGTTGTCGAGCACACAGACCTTGGGCACGCCACCGAGCCGGCTGAATGCCTCCTGGTGCAGCTCGCACCAGATCTTCGCGCTGGATCGCAAGCGCAAGAGCCACACCGTCTTGCGGCTGTAGCCCAGGGTCAGGGCGAAGAGCCGGGTGCGCCGATACCGGCCGGTCTCGGGGTCGCGGACCATCGGGCCGGTGCCGTAGTCCACCTGGGCCTCCTCGCCGGGCTCGGTCTCGAAGCGGGGATGGGCCTCGCGGATCCGGCCACCCGCGAGCTTCCTGACGAAGCGCTTGACGCTGTCGTAGCTGGCCTTGAAGCCGTGCTCGTCCACGAGCGACTGCCAGATCGCCGTGGCGTTTCGGCCCCGCTCCAGGCTCTCCTCGATCAGCTCCCGCCAGGGCTCGCAGGCGCTCTTGGCCACCGCCACCCCGCGCT
>CAYRXS010000372.1:0-5692 GCA_964428225.1 uncultured Planctomycetaceae bacterium | reverse complement strand
GGCAGCTGACCACGCACACGGTCTTGCCCTGCACGATCTGGGTCTTTGGATCGATACACGTGCCGGAGCGATCCCCGAGGCCGTTCCGCACGACCTGGGCGAGGTGCCGCATGTACTTGTCGTCGTCGTCCAGGCGATCGTGCTCGGTGCCCACGACCGAGCCGTCGTCGGCGATGCCGATCAAGAGATCGCCGCCCTCCGTGTTCAGGAAGGCGGCGATCGTCTTGAGGGCGGCATGCGTCACGTTCTTGTCGTCCTTGCGGTCATCCTTCAGGCTCCAGCGCAGCGTGGATTTGAACTCGAGCGTTTTCGACTCTCCCTGCTTGATGAGCTCATCGGCGCTGCGGTGTCCGCGCACGTACTGGTCGAACAGGAAGTCCTTGAGCATCTCGCCGAAGGACCTGTCGTCGGTGATGCGCTTGTAGAGATCGAAGTTCGAGTCGACGATATCCTGGATCACCTCCTCGACCTTGTTGTCGAAGGTGAGCCGTACGTTCTCCCGCGTATTGACACGGGCCGCGGCGTCCAGGGCGGGATCGTCGTCCAGCCTCTCCATCATCTGGTCCAGGGTGACCCGATGCTCCGGTCCCAGGTTCAGCCCGAATCGCTCGTTCAGCTCGGCGATGATCTGGGAGAGCGGCTCGATCTCCACCGGCGCGATTCCGTGCGTTCCCTTGGTGCCCACCGGCTCCACCGTGCCGGCCCTCCGGTCGAGAGAGATATCGCGGTGCTCGGTCTCCTCGATGCGATACGACTCCATGTCGATGTTCTGCTGCACTTCGCGCGGTAGTTCCTCGCGGTCCGCGGGCACGAGTCGCCGCAGGTGGCGGGCGAAGACGTAGAGCTTCTCCAGGTCGACGTCGGCGAAGGGTAGAACCTGGGCGAGGAAGGCATAGAGACGCACGTAGTCGGTAAGCAGCCCGCGGAAGTCGTGCTGCTCGTCGGCATCGAGCTCCCGGAACCGCTCGACGTGGGGAGCGAGCGCGGCGTAGATCCGATCCTGTGTCGCCTTGGTGTCGAAGTAGATCCGGGCGAAGGCGTCCACCTCGGCTTCCGTGTAGACGGGGGGCTCGGCGAGGCGCGTCTGGATCTCGTAGAGGAGGTTCGGATCGGTCGCCTCCGACAGGAGCGTTGTCTCGTAGTAGGGCTCGAACGCATTCTTGACGTCGTCGGCCTCGTTCGCGAAGTCGAGTACCGCGGTGCCCTTCTTGTCGGGATGCGTGCGGTTCAGGCGCGAGAGCGTCTGCACCGCGTTTACCCCGCCGAGTTTCTTGTCCACGTACATCGTGTGGAGCAGGGGCTGGTCGAAGCCGGTCTGGAACTTGTTCGCGACGATCAGGAAACGGTGCTCGGCGCGTCCAAAGGTCCCGGCGGTCTGGGTGTCCGAGAAACCGTTCATACCCGCTTCGGTGTACGACTTCCCTCCGTCCTGCACCGTGCCCGAGAAGGCCACGAGAGCCTGGAAGGGGTATTTGCGCTCGGCGAGGTATCGATCCACCGCCAGCCGGTAGCGCACCGCATGCAGGCGCGAGCGGGTCACGATCATGGCTTTGGCCCGCCCCCGGATCTCGTTCTGTACCTGCGCGGCGAAGTGCTCGACCATGATGCGCACCTTCTCGCCGATCGCGTGCGGGTGCAGCTCGACGAAGGACTTGAGCAGGTACTCCGCCTTCCGCTTGTCGTAGCGTGGATCCTCCTCGATCTTCTTGAGCAGCCGCCACTGCGCCTCGTAGGTCGTGTAGTTGCGTAGCACGTCGAGGATGAATCCCTCCTCGATCGCCTGGCGCATGCTGTAGAGGTGGAAGGGCTCGAACCTGCCGTCCGCGCGCGGTATGCCGAAGAGCTCGAGGGTCTTGGGCTTCGGTGTGGCCGTGAACGCGAACGTGGAGAGGTTGGGCAGCCGCCCCCGCTTTTCGATCTCGGCGAGGATCGCGCTCTCGAGCTCTTCCTCGGGGGTTTGGGCGCCGGCTTCCTCGGCCGCGGCGTCCTCGAGCGATCCGGAGGCGAGCACGGACTTCAGGCTCTTCGTGCTTTCGCCCGACTGCGAGGAGTGCGCCTCGTCCACGATCACCGCGAAGCGCTTCCCGGGCAGCGAGCCGATCTCCGCCGCGATCACCGGGAACTTCTGCAGGGTGGTGACGATGATCGTCTTTCCCGACTCGAGCGCCGCCTGGAGCTGGCGGCTGGTCGTATCGATGTTCTCCACGACGCCGAGCGTCTGCTCGAACTGCCGCATGGCCGTCTGGAGCTGGCGGTCGAGCACGCGCCGGTCGGTGATGACCACGATCGAGTCGAACACGCGCCGGTCCTTCTCGTCGTGCAGCGTGGAGAGCTGGTGGGCGAGCCAGGCGATGGTGAAGGTCTTGCCGCTGCCCGCGGAGTGCTGGACGAGGTAGCGCTGCCCCGCGCCGTTCGCGCTCGCGTCCGCCACGAGCCGGCGCACGCAGTCGAGCTGCTGGTAGCGCGGGAAGACCAAGTAGCGAGTCCCGGTCTTGCGTCCCTTCTCGTCCTCGTCCCGGACCTCGTGGATGAACTGGCGCACGAGGTCGAGCACGCTGTCCTGCGCCCACGTCCGCTCCCAGAGGTACGCGGTGGCGTAGCCGTCGCGTGTGGGGGGCACGGGCGGGTTCCCTGCCCCGCCGAACTTCCCCTGGTTGAAGGGCAGGAACCGCGTCTTCGCGCCGGCGAGCTTCGTCGTGACGTACACGAGGTCCGGATCCACCGCGAAGTGCGCAAGGCAGCGCCCGTAGGCGAAGAGCGGCTCGCGCGGATTGCGGTCCCTCTTGTACTGTCGGATCGCGTCTTCGACGGTCTGTCCGGTGAGGGGGTTCTTGAGCTCGGCGGTGAAGACGGGGATGCCGTTCAGGAAGATCGCCAGGTCGAGGCTCTGCTCGGTCTTCGTGCTGAACCGGAGCTGGCGCACCACGCTGAACAGGTTCGCCGCGTGCAGCCGCCGCGTCTCCTCGTTGAGCCCGCTCGCGGGCCGGAAGTACGCGAGCCGGAACTTGCACCCGAGGTCCTTGACGCCCCCTCGCAGCACGTCGAGCGCCCCCCGCCGTGCGATCTCCGCCGCGACGCGTTTCACGAACTGCTCCTTGACCGCCGCCCCGTGGTGTTGCTTGAGTCTCTCCCACTCCTTCGGCTGGGTCGCGAGCACGAAGTCCACGACGTCGCGCGGCACGAGGCAGAGCTCGCGGTCGTACTCCTCCGGTCCCCGCCGCCGGTAGCCGCCGGATTCGACGTCCCCGTAGTCCGGCGGCGTCTCGCGCACCACGTCCGCCTCCCCCGCGCAGGCGTCCGGACCGAGCCGGAGCAGCCCGCATTCGATGGCCTCCTCGAAGGCACTTTCCGAGATGTCGACGTTCATGATCTCAACTGTCTGGCAAGGATGTGGCACACATGATCCCTACTCCCCCCCGATTCGAGGCGGCTCCTCCAGCACTTCCAGAATGGCGCGCGCGCAGTATACGCGGTTCCGCTTCGCCTCTCCGACGAGCTCGACGATGCCGGCCTGCTGGAGCCGGTCGATCGCTCGCTGGGCGGTGGTGAAGGCGACGCCGAGCCGATCGGCGAGCTTTCGAACTTGCCAGAAAGGATTCTCCGCAAACAGCTCGAGAGCCCGGTCCGGCAGCTTGGATGTCGCCTTGGCGAGCTCGGTCCGCCATGTCGCGAGCAGGTCATCGATCCGCTGGATGCGACCGAGGGCGTCCTCGGCCTGCAAGGTGACTCCCTCCAAGAAGTAGGAGAGCCACTCTGCCCACGCTCCCGTCTCGGTCACGGCCAGCAACCGTGCGTAGTACTCCTGGCGCGTGGCCTCGAAGAACGCGCTCAGGTAGAGGAGCGGCGCCGGGAGCACCCCCTTGTGGATCAGCAGCAGGGTGATCATGAGCCGGCCGACACGTCCGTTGCCGTCGAGGAACGGGTGGATCGCCTCGAACTGCGAGTGCATGAGGGCGGCCTGGACCAGCGGCGGCAGGGATTCGTCGTGGAGAAACGTCTCCCACGCGCCGAGGCACTCCATCAGCTCCTCGACGGGAGGCGGGACGTAGGTGGCCTCGTTCAGGTTGCAGCCCGCAGATCCGATCCAGTTCTGGCTGCGCCGGAACTCTCCCGACGTGGCGGCGTCTCCGCGCACTCCGGCCATGAGCTCCCGGTGCATTTCGCGCACGAGGCGCAGGGAGAGCGGCAGCTCCTGCAGCCGCTCGACGCCGTGCTCGAGGGCGACGACGTAGTTACCGACCTCACGCAGATCCGTCGGGCTCCGCTCCACCGCCGCCCCGGCCTCCGCGGCCAGCAGCTCCCCGAGGGTCGCCTGCGTCCCCTCGATCCGGCTCGAGAGCACCGCCTCCCTCCGGATGAAGGGCCGGAGGAGCAGATGCGGATTCGGCAGTCGCCGCCCCTCCCCCGCGAGCCGCCCGATCGCCAGGTCGGCCGCCGACAGCGCGGCGGCCAGCCCTTGGTCCCAAGGGATGGGCGGGGGGAGCGGATCCGGCACGTACGCCTGGTAACCCCCCGGGCAGCGGATCCGCCGTCCGTGCGGTCTGCGCCCGGTTTTGGCTTCGCGAGTCATGGGCTCTCCCTGTTTTCGTTCCCGATGACAACCGTCGTCACTATTCGCATATGTTAGCAGATACGAAAACAAGAATCGCGCATCAACCTGCCCTACCACCGTCTGGGGACCCTTCCCCAGCCCCGCGAGAACGCCTCAGGCCCCCGCCGTCCTCGTACCTCCTGCCACCAGCCCCCGCACGTCGATCTTGCCTGTCACCGCCGCGGAGATGAGGGCGGTGCGGTGCTCCTTGAGAAGCGAGATCGCCGTTTCAGCAGCAGGCACGATTCGATCGATCCTCCCGATCTCCTGAACAATGCACTCGCTCAATGCTCCTTGCTCTTCAACGGGTGGCACACACAGCGGCATCGCCATCAGATGGCGACGCTTCACTCCTTCCGCGGTGCTACCGGTGGCTTGGCCTCCCACACCTTGTCGGAATGCTGACGACCGAAGGAATAGAAGAAGGTATGCGGTACTGACTTGGTTTGCCTGCGGCCGGAGAAGCACGACCCGCTGACTGAGGATGTGCGATTCATTGTCCGGAATCATCGCGACGTTTCCGAGTGGTGCCTCGGTTGTGAACACGATATCGCCCGCGCGAGTCGATCCCTGTGTCATCCACCGATCATGCAATTCACGCGAGCCGTAGTTGACTCCCCGCGATAGATCGATGTGCCCGTCGCGAACGTTGACGGCCGACACCGCTGGGATGTCACCTCCCCACTCCATGCCGAGCTTGGCTGGCGTTCGACCACGAAAGTCCATGATCAATCGCATCGCCTGACCAAGCTGCTTCACCTCCCAATGCGCCGGAATCTCCCCCAGCCACTCGACGCCGGAGTCCTTCATGGGGACGTTCGGATCGAGGCCCTTGGTGACGGCGCGAGTGATGAGGGCGGTGCGCTTCTCCCGCAGCAACGCGATCAACCGCTCCTTTTTCCCCACCAACGCATCGATCCTCGCCGTCTCACGGTCGAGGAAGACCGCGATGGCGCGTTGCTCTTCGGTGGAAGGAGCAGGCGCCTGTATTGCGCCAATGGTCTCTACAGCCAAGCCAGGCTGAGCGGCGGATTGTGAGTACGCATTGAGCCCGTCTTATTCATGACGGACGGTATTCGGGCCCAACGGGGCGACACTAAG
>CAYRXS010000371.1:4259-5702 GCA_964428225.1 uncultured Planctomycetaceae bacterium | reverse complement strand
CCCGTCGTGGATCCGCTCGATCACCTGCTGCCGCGCCTCGGAGTGCCGCCACATGAAGCCGACGCCGACCTTGAGGCCCTTGCGCTCCGATTCCTCGGCCGCTCTCAGGTGGCGGCGCACCGAAGGTCCGTCCACGGCGAAGGACTTCTCCATGAAGACGTTGACGCCCTTCTTCACCGCGTACTCGAAGTGCAGCGGCCGGAACGCGGCGTGGGTGGTGAGCAGCACCACGTCGCCCGGATCGAGGGAGTCGATGGCGTGCTTGTACGCGTCGAACCCGAGGAACCGCCGCTCCGGCGGCACGTCCACCTTGTCGGGGAACTGCGAGGACAGCGCCTCGTAGCTGGCCTTCTGACGGTGCTCGAAGAGATCCGCCATCGCATGGAGCTTCACCGGCCCGCCGGTGGTGGAGAAGGCGTCCCGCACCGCGCCGGATCCTCGCCCTCCGCAGCCGACGAGGGCCAGCTTGATCGTCGAATCCCCACCGGGGTGGACGAACGGCACACGCATGCCCACCAGCGCGGACGCCGCCGCCGACGCCCCGGCGATCTCCAGGAACTCACGACGGGATTTCGGTTTCGAGGGCTCGGGACCGGGGGACGTCTTCATGGGGACTCCTTCGTGCTGGAGAGATCGGGGAACCGCTACCGGAAGAGCACAGGTTAGCGCCGAGCGGGAATCCCGCGCCCCTCTTTCTTTCTACCGCCCGAGCACCCGCCGCCCGGCTCCCGCTGGTGAAACCCGACCCGGTCCGCTAGCCTCGTCCGACGATGTCCGGGCAACGACCGAAGGACCTCCTCGATACCGCGAAGGAGGAGTATCTGATGCAATGGGGGGCGCTGGGCTCGGCGTGGGGTGTCAACCGCACGATGAGTCGGATCCACGCTCTGCTCATGGTCGCCCCGGAGCCCCTGACCACGGACGAGATCATGGACGAGCTCCAGATCAGCCGGGGGAATGCGCACGGCAACCTGAAGGAGCTCGTCGGCTGGGGCCTGGTACGCTCCGTGGTGCGAAAGGGGGAGCGGAAGGAGCTCTTCGAGGCCGAGAAGGACGTCTGGAAGGTGGTCCAGCGCATCGCGATCCAGCGCCGGCGAAAGGAGATCGAGCCCGCGGTGGCCGCCCTCGAGCGCTGCCTCGACCGCACGAAGGGGCTCCGGGATGCCGAGGCTCGAGCCTTCCGCAAGCAGCTCAAGGAGCTCCATCACTTCGCCAAGCTCGCGGATCGCACGTTGCTCAGGGTCGAACGCCGTGAGATGGGGAAGGTCGTGCCCTGGATCCTCGACTTCCTGTCGTGAGCTCCTGATTTTCAGTAAATTCTGAAAATTTCGGTAGATACTCGCCCCCGAAGGACCGATCTTGCGGGGGAGGTCACGTCATGACGAACGCTCACCTGATCACGGGTGCCTTCGGGTACACCGGCCGCTACATCGCGCGTCGGCT
>CAYRXS010000371.1:0-4159 GCA_964428225.1 uncultured Planctomycetaceae bacterium | reverse complement strand
GAGGACAGTCCCTTCGAGTACTTTCGCGGAAAGGCCCGGCTCGAGCGCGCCCTGGCGGAATCCGGGCTGTCGCACGCCATCCTGCGACCGGCGGTTGTCTTCGGGATCGAGGACGTGCTCGTGAACAACATCGCCTGGATGCTGCGGCGCTTCCCGGTCTACGGGCTGTTCGGAGACGGGAGCTACCGCCTCCAGCCGATCTTCGTGGAGGACTTCGCCAAGCTCGCGGTGGAGGCGGGGCGAAGCCGAGAGAACGTGATCACGGACGCAGTGGGGCCGGAGACGTTCACCTTCCGCGAGCTCGTCGAGCGGCTCGGGGACGCCATCGGCCGACGCCGCCCGATCCTGCGGCTCCCGCCGTCGCTCGGGGGAGCGATCGCGAGGGCGCTGGGCCTCTTCCTGCGCGACGTCGTGCTCACCCGCGAGGAGATCGGCGCCCTCACCGCGGGTCTCCTCGCGACGGACTCGCCGCCCGCCGGCACCACGCATCTCACCGACTGGGCACGGGAGAACGGCGAGGGGCTCGGCCGCCGCTACTCGAGCGAGCTGGCCCGCCGGCGGGATCGAACGAGCACGTACGCCAGGCTCTGACTCCGCCCTCGCCGCGCGGTGACGAGGCTCACTCTCCGAGGAACAGGTGCACCGGATTGCTCACGAAGAGCACCTGGTCCCCGAGCGTGTCGAAGACGACGTAGGCGTGGTGCAACGTCAGGCCCGCGAGGGCGGGATCGGAGCCCGCCGGGGCGAGGAACACGCTCTGGGAGTGGCCGTTCGCGTCGAGGATCCCCATCGAGTTCGAGAGGGGAGGAGAGTTCGGGCTCACGAGCGTCTGCCACAGGTAGCCGCCCGGACCGTCGTAGTTCAGGGGAAGGACGAAGGACTGGAGAGGAAGCCCGGGCTCGGTGCCCGCGGTCGTCCCCAGGAGCCAGAACGGGCGGCCGGAGTACGCGGGACCGGCGTCGAGGGAGAGGTTGACGAACGATCCCTCGGCGAGCGAAACGAGGAACGAGTCCGCGCCGAGCGAGCAGTCGGGAGCGCCCAGGCCCCACGCCGCGACCGTCCCCGCGTGAAGGTAGTCGCGGATCCCCACCAGGAGCGTGTTGCCCGTGAGCTCGAGGGACCAGCCGAAGGAGTCGCGCCACTCGGGAGGGGCGTGGTGCAGGACGTTCGTCTCCACCCACGTCGCTCCGATCTCGCGATACACGCGCACGGTCCCGGTCTCGGCCGACGCATAGCCCCCGGGATCGATTCCCCAGTGGTCGCCCGGCACTCCGACGTAGGCCGTCTTCCCGTCCTCCGACAGGGCCAGCGCGCCGCCGAACTCGTCGGTCTCGCCGGGATCCGGGTCGTACAGGTGAGCGGTCTCCACCCAGTCCGGCCCGAGGCGCTCGAAGACGTAGACGCTGCCGTTGTAGGGCTCCGGGTCGTGCGGGTGGCCCCAGGAGCTGACGAAGGCGGTGTCGCCCGCGAGCGCGATCCTCCGGCCGAACATGTGCCGGTAGTCCGTGTCGTGGCCCCGGAAGGCCGCCTTCTCGACCCAGGTCCCCGCCTCGCGCTCGAAGACGTAGACCTGACCGGAATCGTCGGTGAACGCCCCCGGCCCCCTCTTCATCTCGGCGGCCACGAGGGCCCGATCTCCCTCCAGGCAGATCGCGGAGCCGAAGTAGTCGAACACGAGCTCGTCGCTGGCGGTGATCTTCTGGACCTCGGTCCACGCGCCGCCGGATCGCTCGAAGACGTACACGGCGCCCGCCATCACGTGGTCGACGCCGTCCACGGCCAGCCCCCCGACCATCAGCGTGTCGCCGTCCACGGCGAGGGAGTAGCCGAACCACTCGCGCTCCCCCGCGTCGCTCCCGAAGAGCGTTTCGATGTGCGCCCAGGAGCCGCCGTCGTGCTCGTAGACGTGGACCGATCCGAGCTGCGCCGCGCTCGGCGAGCCCACAAACAGCCGGTCGCCCTGCAGGGCGACGGCGCGGCCGAACTGGTCGTCGGGGTGGGGATGGGGATTCGGCAGCTCCGTCTCCAGGCTCCACCGATCGCCGACCCTGCGGAAGACGTACGCGGAGCCGATTCGCCAGAAGGTGAGGTAGGCGTCCGTTCCGACGACGGCGACTTCGTCGCTCGCGGCGATCGCCACCCCGAAGCGCTCGGCGCCCACCACCGCGGGAGGAGCGAGCTCGTCGAGCTCGCACTGGGCGAGGGCACTCGGGGCCAGGGCGAAGAGGGCGATGGCGAACGGCAATCGTTGGTAGGTCATGGCAGCTCCTGCGCTCGAGAGGTGGGAAGGCCGGGCACGCGTCGGAGGGCACCCGAGGCGACGCACGAGCTCCGACGTCCGCCCACCTTAGGAGCGTTCTGAGTGATGGTAACTCGCGACTCCGGACGAGAACCCGGCTCCTCTTCGACGCGAGCGCGCCTTCTGCGCGCCATGGTCAAGACCCGTTTCGTCGACGTCACGCGAGAGGGAAAACCCTCGAGCAGGCAGGCCGCTTCGCGAGCCTCTCCGGGATCGGGAATCGGGGCGGTTCGCCGATCCCGGAGAGTCGCGATTCAGGGCATCACTCGCCGAGGCCGAGGTGCACCGGGTTGCTCACGAAGACCACCTGCCCCGCGGTTCCGTCGAAGACGACGTAGGCGTGGTGGAGAGTCAGACCCGCGAGGGCCGGATCGGAGGCCGCCGGAGCCAGGAACACGGTCTGGGAACGTCCGCTCGCGTCGAGGACTCCCATCGAGTTCGAGAGGGGAGGCGTGTTCGGGCTCACGAACGTCTGCCACAGGTAGCCGCCCGGACCGTCGTAGTTCAGGGGAAGGACGATGTTCCCGACGACGAGCCCGGGCTCGGCCCCGGCGGTGGTGCCCAGGAGCAGGAAGAGGCGCCCGGCGTGCTCGGGACCGGCGTCGAGGGAGAGATTCACGATCGCCCCCTCGGCGAGCGACATCAGGAACGCGTCGGCGCCGAGCGAGCAATCCGGAGCTCCGACGCCCCATGCCGACACCGCCCCCGACTGATCCAGACCTTGGAGTCCCGCCAGCAGGGTGTTCCCGTCGACGGCGAGGCTCACTCCGAGGGAATCGTGCGTCTCGGGGTAGGAGTGGCGCAGGACGTGGGTCTGCACCCACGTGGTTCCGATCTTCCGGTACACGCGGATGGATCCGGTGTGGAACGAGTCGTAGCCCGAGAGGGGCCCGCCGGCATCCCCCGGCATGCCGATGTACGCCGTCTGCCCGTCCTCCGACAGCGCCAGCGCGGCACCGAAGTCGTCACCCTCCACCGGATCCTGCGGAAAGAGGTGCCCGGTCTCCACCCAGTCCGATCCGATGCGTTCGAACACGTAGACGTATCCCGTGCCGTTCGGATGGTTGTGGGTGCCCATCAGGGCCGTATCGCCCGAGAAGGCCAGGCTGTGGCCGAAGTAGCGGTACTGGTCCGTATCGTGCGCCCGTATGGTCGCCGTCTCGTGCCAGACCCCCGCTTCGCGCTCGAAGACGTAGACCTGCCCGGCGTCGTCCATGAAGCCTCCCGGTCCTCTCTTGTTCGGAGCGGCGATGAGGGCCCGGTCCCCGTCCAGACACAGGACGGAGCCGAAGTCGTCGGCCACGAGCCCGTCGCTCGCGGTGAGCTTCTGCGTCTCGACCCACGCGTTGTCGATGAGCTCGAAGACGTACACGGCTCCCGCCAACTCCTTGTCGGCACCGTCCGCGAGCCGCGCGCCGACCAACAGCGTGTCGCCGTCCACGGCCAGAGCGCACCCGAACCAGCTCACTTCGCCCGCGTCGCTCCCCAGGAGAGTCTCCTCGGGCCACCAGGTTCCGGCGATGTTTCAGTAGACGTAGACCGTCCCGAGCTCGGATCCGCTCGGAGATCCCACGAAGGCACGGAGGCCCTGCACGGCGACGGCGAAGCCGAACCGGTCGACGTCGTGGGCATCGGGGGACACCATTTCGATCCACGGATACCACGTGTTGCCCAGGCGGACGGCCACGTGGGCGGTTCCCCGCCGGTTCGGGGCGAGGTAGGGATTGCTTCCGACGACCGCCACTGCTCCGTCCACGGCCAACGCCGCTCCGTAGTTCTCGTTGACCACCGGAGGATAGGAGTCGAGCACGTCGATCTCGCACTGGGCGAGCGCGCGGGGGGCCAAGGCGAAGAGGATGA
>CAYRXS010000370.1:0-5709 GCA_964428225.1 uncultured Planctomycetaceae bacterium | reverse complement strand
TGCAGCCATGGACCCTGTCGAACGCTCAGGATCTGGAACTCGGATATCGATAGGCTGAGTCGCTCCGACCATCCTGTCCAGGGAAGGGATCGCTACTCGCGTTCGCTCTCGGGGGATTCGCCGCAGGCGACCTCGAGGTATCGCTCGTCCTCGTCGCTCGGGGCGGTCTTCGTGAGCGCCGAGACGACGATCACCACGAGCAGATTGGCGGTGAGCCCGTAGATGCCCGCGTGCAGGGGCCAGGGGCGCAGGTCGGCCCACTTGGCGAAGGTGATGTTCACCACGATCCCCACGATCATCCCCGCCAGGAGAGCGGGGCCGGTGGCGCGGCGCAGGTACAAGGTCGCCACCACGGCGGGCGCGAACTGGACCACGGGGCCGTAGGCATAGAGCAGGAGGTCGACGAGCGAACCGCGGTAGGTCACGGCCAGTACGTAGGAGGAGATCATCACCGCCACGAGGAGGATGCGTATCAGGAGACGCTCCCTCCCGGGGCCCACGGGACGACCGAGCGCCGTGATCCAGCCGTCACGTACCAGGATCGATGCGCTGGCGTGGGCCATGGCGTCCCCGCTCGACATGGACGCCGCAAGGGCACCCGCACAGAAGAAGCCCACCACCACGGGAGACAGATCCAGATTCATCAAGAGGTGGGGCAGGATCTGGTCCGGCTCGGCGGGCGACGACTTGAAGAGCACGCCCGCGAAGCCGATGAGCAGGATCGGCACGAGGAAGAGCTGGAAGGTCGGATAGAGCACGACCGTGCGGCGGATCGTCCGCTCGTCCCGGGCGGTGAACGCCTTCATGAAGAGGTGGGGCCAGACGGAGAATCCGATGATCGACACGAGCACCGCAGTGCTGTACTCACCCCAGTTCCAGGGATCTCCCTTCGCTGTGAGACCAGGCGGCACCAGGAGCTCGGGCCGCTCCGCCGCCAGCGCATCGAACATGGGGCCCACGCCGCCGTAGAGCAGGTGCGGCAGGTACAGTACCATGACCCTGGCCAGCAGCATCATGAAGACGCCCTGGAAGGTGTTGGTCCAGCCCACGCCGAGCACGCCGCTTCGGAAGACATAGACCAGGACGATGCCGTAGACGATGGCCGCGCCCACTTCGCTTGCCACGGCACCGCGCGTCATCGACTCGAGCACGTAGCCCGCGCCCTTCATCTGCAGGGCGAGGTACGGCACGAAGGCCAGGGTGCTGATCACCGCCATCACCCCCGCGAGGGCGGGCAGCCGGTACCTCGTGGAGACCATCTGCGCCTGGGTGACGAAGCCGTAGGCTTTGCCCAGCCGCGCCGCGCGGGGACCGAGGAAGTAGAACGGAATGAAGCCCAGCGTTCCGTAGGCGAGGATGTAGAAGACCGCCGCGCCCTTCGAGTAGGCCCACCCCGGCGCGCCCAGGAACGCGAAGGCGCTGAAGATCGTCGCCCCGGTGATGAAGTACATCACGAACAGGCCGAGGCTCCGGTCGCCCGCGACGTAGCCCGTGGCGGAGTCGCTCGACTTGCGGCCCGGCAGCATGCCGAGCACCAGGCAGGCCACGAGGTAAGCGGCCGAGATGGAGACGACGATCGCGGAGTAGCCGTCCAACGCTCAGCTCCGCCGGCCCACGGCGCGGTGGTAGAGGACCAGGACGAGGAAGGTGGCCAGCACCCAGCCGATGACCCACGCGAGGGAGAAGGGCAGGCCGAGCACGCGCGGCTCGATGCGTGCTCCCAGCCACGCGTAGCCGGGCCAGATGGCCGCCAGGAGACAGACCGCGAGGTAGATCCCGAAGAGGACGTGGGGCAGGCGTGAGGCCGGCGGACGTGGGTTCATGGGGAGCGGGAGCGGGCAGGGCGTCGGCACCGTACCATACGCCGATCCCGCATCAACTCTCGAGACACGAGCGAGCCATGAACCGATCAGCGTTCCCGAGGATCGTCGGCAGGACGATGGCCATGGCGGTCCTGTCCCTGCTCACCGGAGTCGCGCCGGGTTGCCGGGCGACGGGTTCGACCGACCGCGACGTCGCGATCCACCAGCCGAACATCGTGGTGATCTTCGCCGACGATCTCGGCTACGGCGACCTGGGTTGCCTGGGACATCCGACGATCCGCACGCCGAACCTCGACCGGATGGCCGCGGAGGGGATGAAGCTGACCCAGTTCTACTCGGCGGCGCCGGTGTGCACGCCGAGCCGCGCCGCGCTCCTGACCGGCCGCCTCCCGATCCGCAGCGGCATGTACCACGACGATCGCCGCGTGCTGTTCCCCGACTCGGCGGGAGGGCTTCCCGAGTCCGAGATCACGATCGCCCACGCGCTGCGGGAGCAGGGCTACGCCACCGCGTGCGTGGGCAAGTGGCACCTCGGACACCTGCCGGAGTTCCTGCCGACGCGCCACGGCTTCGACCGGTACTTCGGCATTCCCTACAGCAACGACATGAAGCCGTGCCCGCTGCTGCGCGACGAGACCGAGGTCGAGGAGCCCGCCGATCAGGAGACGCTCACGCGTCGCTACACCGAGGAGGCCGTCGCGTTCCTCTCGGCCAACCGGAACCGCCCGTTCTTCCTCTACTTCGCCCACACCTTCCCTCACGTGCCCCTGTTCGCCTCCGACGCCTTCCGGGGGGAGAGCCCTCGCGGCCTCTACGGCGACGTCGTCGAGGAGCTGGACTGGAGCGTCGGCCGCATCCTCGACGCATTAGGCGACCTCGACCTCGCGGAGCGCACCCTCGTGCTCTTCACCAGCGACAACGGTCCCTGGCTGACCTGCGGGCTGAACGGCGGCTCCGCGGGCCTGCTGCACGGAGGCAAGGGCAGCACCTGGGAGGGGGGCATGCGAGAGCCCACGCTGGCCTGGTGGCCGGGCACGATCGAGGCCGGCTCCGTGTCCCGCGAGCTGGCGTGCACGATGGACGTCTTCCCCACCGCCCTGGCCCTGGCGGGCGCGCCGCTCCCGACCGACCGCGTCCTCGACGGACGGGACATGTGGCCGCTCCTCTCCGGCACGGGGCGGAGCGAGCACGAGGCGTACTTCTACTATCGCGGCTCCCGGCTCATGGCCGTGCGGATGGGGCCCTGGAAGGCTCACTTCATCACCCAGGCCGGCTACGGGCAGGGGCCGACCGACCACGACCCGCCGCGGCTCCACCACCTCGAGCACGATCCCTCGGAACGCTTCGACGTCGCCGAGAAGCACGCGGACGTCCTGGCGGAGATCCAGGCTCTCGTCGAGTGTCACCGGGCCGCGGCGCCGCTCGCCGAGTCGCGGTTGGCCGCGCGGATCGAGAAGGACGAGGGCGAGTAGGCGGGCGCGCGCTCAGTGCTCGACGGGAAAGCGCAGGTCCGGCTCGAGCGGTCGCGTGATGATCCCGAGCTGGCCCTCGAGGAGCTCGAGGTCGGCCTCGTCCTCGGCGCGGGCGAGCAACATCAGCACGGTGACGCGGGTGATGACTTCGCTGCGCGAGCGGCGGTATTCGCGGAGCTCGACGAACTGCACGAAGCCCGCCCCCGCGTCCAGCGCCTCGCCGTCGGACCAGCGCAACCGGCAGATGCCGGCGAAGGGTGATCGGGGCAGGAAGACCTTGAGAATGACTCCTCCGTCCGGAGCGCGAGCGTTGTTTTTGTAGTGCGCCTCGACCACGTCGTCGGCCACCACGCGCGTCTTCGCCTCGGGATTGTGGATCAGCTCCACCGGGACGTCGCCCCGCTCCTCGTCCACGCGCTGCGCCTGCTGGTACACTCCCGCCAGCCACCTCACGAACTGGCTCTCCGGGCCCAGGCTCAGGTCGGTGGCGAAGACCTGGTACGAGAGCGACACGCCCCGCTCCGCGTCGGCCCACTGGCGCACGACGGCCGTATCGAACTGCGGATTCGCCTCCGCGATCAAGGCGATGAACGCGGCGTCGTCCTCGCGGGGCTGCGCGACCGGAGCCAGGACGATGGCGTGCTCCACCGATCCCTCGCCGTTCGTGACGGCCTCCTCGACCGCACGCAGGTGGAAGGAGATCTCGTGGCCGAGCAGGGTCGCCGAGTACACGTCCGTCGAGGCGGGCTCGGTCGTCTTCAGGAAGCGCTGGAGCGTCGATGTGAGCTCGGCCTGGAGCTCCTCGAACCCGACGTCCTCGGTCGTGACGAGCCACAGCGAGCGCACGGTCCCGGACTCCGCCCGGGAGTAAAGCGCGGCGACCCGGGAAGCTCCGCCCTCGTAGCTCCACTCACAGTCGAGGGCGAGCGCCTCCTGCCCTGCGATCTCGACGGGCCGGTCGGAGACGGGGATGAGCTCGCCGTGCTTGACCATGGCCTCCTCGTCGGGGACGAAGGCGTCGATCGGCGACTCGTGGACTCCGAGATCGCGAGCGATCAGGAGCCGCGGGCCGAGGGTCGACTCGAAGGCCGCCTCCAGGATCGGAGAGAGCTTGCGCACCGCCACGGGCAGGGCCTCGTGGTTCGGATCGTCGAGGGGGCGCCAGGTCGCGTCCACGGCCTGGAGCCAGCGGGCCGAGGCCCCGGGCTCGGTTGCGGGGACGACGTCGGTGACGTCCTGAGCGCCCAGGAGGGCCAACAGGGTGAGGAGGATGCTGCCGAGGGGCATGGCGGTCGTGGTTCGGGAGGAGCCTGACGGGCTCGGACGCGCGTGTGGTTCGTGATGAGGGGCCGGGGCACGGAGATCCAGGCGTGTGACGGTATGCGGAGGTGCGGATACCTGCAAGATCCGATCCGGAGCCAATCCCCCCGCGCCCGGCAAGCCTCCCTACGCTCCGCGGACCCCCGTGCGACGAGGTTCCCCCCGGGGGCCGGGGTCGGCCCTGGGGGCGGGGTAATGCAGGCGTAATCCAGCCGCCGGATCGCATGGTAGGATTGAGCGGGAAGGACCCGTCAGGGGCACCAGGAGTCCCTTCCACCGGCTGGGGAGACCGGTGCGCGGCCCGCAGAGGGCCGTTCTGGCGCCCTGGGCACCGAGACCCCACCACAGGAGCTCAGGCATGCACAAGTCGATCACCGTCCTGCCGGTTCTGGCCCTCGTGGCCCTCGGCGGACAGCGGGGGGAGCCCGCACCCCACAGCAAGCTGAAGGAAGAGACGATGATCGTCGAGTACACCGCCTCGGCGGACGAGGCGACCATCGTCGTGAAGGCCGAGAGCGAGGACGTTCTGCACCGCGTCCAGGTGCGCAGCCCCGGCGGCGCGCCCGTCCTCGAGCTGCGGACCCGTCCGGGGCAGTCCATCGGCATGGCGGGATTCGTGGTGGAGTCGGAGGAGGTCCCGCTCACGGCGCTCCGGGGCATCTACGCGGAGGGCAGCTACCGGCTGCTCGCCGACCTGGCGGACGGTCGCGCTGCGGAGGGTTGCGCCGAGCTCTCCTTCGTGCTTCCGCCCGCTCCGGACCTGATCTACCCCACGGAGGGAATGACCGGCGTCCCCACGGACCTGGTCGTCGCCTGGAGACCCACCTCACAGGCGACTCGCTCCGAGGTCACCGGATACAAGATCGTCCTGGAGCAGGGCGAGGACGACGGGTTGGAGGCCACGCTGCCCGCCAGCGCGAGCTCCTTCCAGGTCCCCGACGGGATCCTGACTCCCGGCACTCCCACCCTCGTCGAGGTGGCGGCGATCGGGGCCAACGGGAACCGAACCATCGTGGAGGTCTGCTTCATGACCTGGTAGGCGGTCCCGATTCGAGGCATGCACTCCGTGGGCCGGCGGCCGTTGGACGACTGTC
>CAYRXS010000369.1:0-5728 GCA_964428225.1 uncultured Planctomycetaceae bacterium | reverse complement strand
CCGCAAAGTTGGAAATATCCTCCGGGACAGCATCGATCAGCCCGAGGGCCGTTGCAGCGTCGTCCGTGCTTCCGTCGGTCAGAGCTTGGGCCACGATTGAACCTGATCGATCGACACCGATATGGAGCTTCTTCCAGCCCCGCTTGCCCTTTCCTCCATGCTTCGCCGCAGCCCATTCGCCTTCGCCGACGATCGAGAGCCCAGTGCTATCGATGATGAGATGGAGGCCATCGTCGGTCGGGACTCCACGAAGCTGACATCGAGGTGCTGGCTACGCCGTGAGAGCGTGGTGTGATCTGACGCGGTGAGCTCGATCCCCATCATCTCGAAGAGCGAGTTCAAGAAGCCTCCGGTCTGGCGGAGTGGCAGGTTGAAGACGAAACGGAGTGTCAGTGCGGTCTCGATGGCCAGGTCGGAGTGCTTCAACTGTCCGCCGCGTTTCCCGGCACTCGCGGGCTTCCATGCGGCGATGGCCGCGGGCGACAGCCAGATGGTGAGATCACCTCGTCGGACCAGGGCGGAATCGTAGGCCGCTCAGTTCTTGACGCGGTACTTGGTCTCGTACTTGGGATGGACTCTCGACTTCATCCCGTCAGTCTGGCCATCGGCCCCGTGCCCCGGCGAAAACCGAGCAGGAATCGGCATCTGGACCCCTCAGGGCATGGCATTCGTGCACCAACGCCGCTGCTCGGTCCTGCTCATCCAATCGCCGTCGCGATGGCACTCAGGTGGCTGACACTTCTGCGCCGGCCTTCGGCATTTCTCCAAGGAGGGTCTCAGCGGTGGCGGCAAGCCCGCGGCCGACGTCCTCCTCCTCGTCGACCACGATGTGGGCTCCCGCCCGTTCAATCAGCCCCCGCGAGCGGTGGTACCGGGCTCGAGCCACGACCAGCGCCTCTGGTGCCAGGGCTCTCGCCAACCGGACTATCTGGACTACGTCGCCCGGGTCGGGAATCGTCACCGCGATCAACATGGCGCGCTGGAGGCCCACGTGCTCCAGCACGTCCGAATGCCGTGCGTCCCCCACCGACGCCCGAAAGCCGAGGTCTTTCGCCTCCCGTACGGAGCGTGCATTCAGATCGAGAATCATCACCTCCGGCACCTTCTCCCGAAGATGGTCAGCCACCTGCCTTCCGGCCGGACCGAATCCGATGACGAGGCAGAGCTGCTTCCCGACCTTGCCTTCGACCACGCCTTCGCGCACTCCTCCTCGTCGATCGGAGAGCCACGCGGCCGCGCGCGGTGCGCCTGACACCAGATAGGGAGTCAGGAGAAGAGTGAGAATCGTCGTCGAGATCACGAGCAGGAAGACCTCCTCACTGAGAACATTGCCTCGCCCGATTTCCGCGAGCACGAACGAAAACTCACCTACTTGGGCAACGCACAGTCCCGCGGCAATCGCGCTCTGGTGAGTGGCACCGAGTATTCGCAGCGCGCCCCAGGCGATCAGGGCCTTGCCTGCGACAACCGCAACGAACATGGAGAGGACCAGAAGCCAATTTCGCGCCATCCAGGCCGGGTCGGCGAGCATGCCCACCGAGACGAAGAAGAGGGTCATCAGCAGCGTCCGGAGCGACGAAATGTCTGCCCGCACCTGAATCGCGAACGGGGATCCAGCGAGGAGCATTCCCGCCACGAAAGCGCCGAGCGCCGGGGAGACATCGACCGCATGGGCGGCCAGTGCGGATCCCAGCCCGGACACCACTGCGAGCAGCACCAGTAGCTCGCGATTCCCATGCACCACCCGCGCGTGAAGGAGTCGGGGCATCACGAGATGGAAGACCACATAGAGCGCCCCGATCAGCGCGGCGCCGAATCCGAGGGCCTTGGCCATGCCGAGCGGGATCTCCGCGCCTGTTCCGCCACGGGAGAGGACGCTCATGACGAGCACGAGGACTACGACCGCAAGATCCTGCACCAAGAGAATCCCCAGCGCGTAACCGCCGTGCACGTTCCCGATCTCCCCCCGGGCCGTCAGTTGTCGCAGTACGCTGGCCGTGCTGCTCAGCGCGACGATCGCCGCGACGCCCAGCGCCGCTCCCCATTCGAGGCCGAAGAACGTGCCCACCAGCCAGGCCACGATTCCCGTCGCCACGATCTGGATCAGGCCTCCCACCGTGGGGATCGAGCCCAACGTGCGGAGGCGGGACCAGGAGAACTCGAGACCGATGGCGAAGAGCAGGAGAGCCACCCCGAGCTCGGCCAAGACGGTTACCTCCTGCTGATTGCTCACCAGGTGGAACGCGTTCGGCCCTAGCAACACCCCGGCCAGGAGGTAGCCTACGATGGCGCTTTGCTTCATGCGCTCACACAGCGCACCCAGCAAGAACCCGCCTCCGAGGAGGACCAGGACGTCGGACAGGACTTCCCAGATGGACATGACAACGATCGTGGAGGATGAGGGACGGCGGCTTCTCCGACCCGGAGCATCGTCGAGGAGCCGAAGCCCGCGAGCGGTCGAAGCTCATTCTATGGAAGTAGCAAGCGATTCGTTGGCCGCGGGAGCGGGAACGTGACGCAGGCCCCACCTCTCAGACGCTGAGGGTCAGATCAGCGCCGGCGGGGAACACGATCATTCAGGAAGGGACCTCGACGCTCGTAATCCGGTTCCTCGGGCGATCTGCCATTCCCCATGCGTTCTCCGAACTCGGAGGGGTTAGGATCGAGCCATGGCGCGCATGTCCAACAGGGATCGAATTGCGCGGGCGGCGGAGGAAGCCCGCCTGGCGGAGGCGGAGAAGCTCGCGAAGAAGGCGGCCAAGAAGGCGACAAAGCGTCCTCCGAAGCCGCGCGCGAAGGATGGTCGTATGAAGATCGTCTGGGTGGTCTGCAACGACCGCGGGAAGCCGGTCAAGAGCTTCGCCTATCCCGACAAGGCCGCGGCCACGACCGAGGTTCAGCGGCTCTCCAAATCCACGGGGCGTCCCCACGAGCTCCGCGCGACCAAGGTGCCTCTGGAGTGACGGCCTGCGCTTGAAGAGCGCGGCCTGGATCATGTCTGGAGGTCACCCCTCCATCACCCCCAGCCTCCTCCACGCCTCGCGCTTGCCGGCCCGATCCCGAAGCGGCGGGGAGCGGCCTGCCTGGACTGCCTCACCACGAGGCGTATCATCGCTGCACAGGATCCAGGCCGAGAGTAGCATGGAGGGCAACGTGAGACTCGCCGCCGCATATACCAGCCAGGGGGACCCATGAGCATCCACTCGGCGATCCGAAGCATACTCGTCGCATTGGTCGTCGTCACGGCGGGGAACGCGTCCGCCTTCACGCAGGATACCGACGTGCAGGTCGTGAAGATGAACCAGAGCAGGGGCACCACGATGGAGCTTGGGTTCGGGACCAGCCAGTGGCTCTACCCGCTCGACGAGCCGGCCGAGGAGCTCCTCACGGAGCCGGAGTATGTGTCGGAGCGCCTCGTGCGCTACTCCGCGGTGTTCGGGGACGCCGAGGACAACACCTTCGCCCTCGTGATCGACGAGAGTACGGGCACGGGGCGGGGCTACGACGTCCTCTACGTCGACGCGAACAACAACGACCGCATCGACGGCGAGCGCGAGAGACACGGGTTCGCGATGTCGACCGTCCGCATGAGCCACCCGTGCCGAATCAAGCTACAGGTGACGACCGCCGGGCGGACGAATCCCTACTACGTCGACTTCAAAGCGTTCCCCTAGGTGAAGGATGGGGTCGAAGCGATACACGCCAACCTGCGGGACTCTGCGTACTACCGGGGCCGGGCCGTGTTCGCGGGCAAGGAGCGCCGGATCGCCATCGCCGACCTCGACAGCAACGGGCGCTTCGACGATCCAGAGACGGGGCTGTTCGAAGGGGACCGCATCTTCCTCGACTGGGATGGCGACGGGGAGTTCGACAACGAGGAGGAAACGGACGGCCACAACGGCTATCCCTACGGCCGCTACACACGCATCCACGGTGCCTGGTACTCGATCGTTGTCCGTCCCGACGGTGGGCGAATCGAGATAACTCCGGCGCAACCCGTGCTCGGGAAGATCAAGGCGGCGGCCATGGTTGCTTCAGCGGATCTGCGCTCCGAGCACCAGCCCTGCTTTGTCGATTTCACAGAGGGGGGACCACGGGCGATCGTCGGGACCTACACCGTGCGCAGCATTGCCCTCAGGATGCTGGACAAGGATGGCGGCGAGTGGAAGGTCGGTGCGACATTCTCGACGGGCGCTTGGCCCGAGGTGACCGTCACCGGAGGGGGCACGCTGCGCCTCGCGGCCGGCCCGCCGCTGCGCATCCAGCCGACCGTCACCGGCGAGCCGGGATCGCGCGATCTGAGTATCGAGCTGAGCATTACGGGCAAGGCCGGGGAGATCTACCACTGGCCAAGCAATAACCCCGCGCCTGAGAAGCCCGGCTTCGCGATAGTCGACATGCGAGGGGAGTTGATCCACTCCGCTCGCTTCGAGTACGGCTGAGGCAGCATGTGTCCGCGCTCATGGCGAGCGCCTGAGGACCTGACGGGAACTTTCCGGGTGGTTCCGAGGATTGACACTGGTCCCTTCGAAGTCGAGCTGGTCGACCGACGGATCCAGCTTCGGAGTGGAGCGTGGGTGATACCGGCAGCCGAAACGGAAAAGGAGTAGCCGCGCCTCTCACTCGGTGGCCGGTGGTGCAGCTGGGAGCGGCCGGCCTGGACAGCCCGTCCCCGACACGTATCATGACGGTGGCTTCTCTACGGGACGCGGCCTCGCCGCTGACAACCCACCAGCACGCTAGCCATGCAGCGGATGACCAGAATCCTCCGAGTACTCGGGCTGTCCTGCTTCTGCGTGTTCTTGGTTTGCGCCCTTGCCACTGCATTCACCGGCCTCCTCATGATCTGGGGAAACACCGAGGTGGACTTCGACGGGCTGTTGTGGCGAATGTTCGCGTCTGCGTTCCTTCTGACGGTGGTAACTGGACTCCTTGTAACCGGTACTCGCTCGATGATGGGGGTGGCGAGAAATGGGATTGACAGCTAACCGGCTTCGCCGGTCCCCCGACCGTCACGCAGTTCTGGATGTCCCACGGAGGCTCGCATGATCAGAATCCTCGCTCCGCTGCTCCTGCTTGTGGTCGCCGGATGTGCGGCTATTCAATCGGAGCACACGGGCCTCGTCGAGGTCACCGCATACTACGAGCCGCAGGATGTAGTGCTGGAGCACCCCGGCTGCGTGTACTGGCTGCCCGAGGCGTTTGAGCAAAGGGATAAGCACCTGGAGTGGCTGGAAGCCCACCCGGAACACCGGACGAAGGCCAATGGCTGGGTGGACGCAGATGGCCTTAGACAGGGCCGTTGGACCGAGTGGCACCGACCAGGTGGGCTGCGCGAGGAAGGAGACTATCTCGACGACGTGCGGGTTGGCACGTGGCTTGTCTGGTGGGACGGATCCAGATGGGGGGAAGAGAAGATCGTGTATCGGCTCCGGTACAATGCCGACGGTACTTGCGAGAAGGGCTAGGCGAGGACGATTCAGCCAATCCCCCTTCGGCCGACCGCTGATCGACGACGGAATGCCGGCAATGGACGATAGGAAGCAAGGTCTCCTCAGATTGCCAACCCCCCTTTGGGTTGCGGCCCTGCCGGGAATGCGGGCGATCTTGGGACAGTCCTTTCGAACGATTCCCGTTCGATGATATCTGCTTCTCCCAGACTGTCGGCCTCAAGACTACTACGCCCACAGGTGTCACGGGTCACTTCAAAACCGGCCAGTCGTGGTCG
>CAYRXS010000368.1:0-5768 GCA_964428225.1 uncultured Planctomycetaceae bacterium | reverse complement strand
GCCCCGGACGACGACGCGAAGGGCAGTCAGGACCGGCTGATCGATCTACACCAGAAGCGGCGCAAGAAGGTCACCCGATTGAAGCGACGCCAGCCCCGCGGCTTCGACCGCCGGGGCGAAAGCGAGCCTCGGGGATCGGTGCGCTAGCGTGGAGAAGGGGGAGAGCGGGTCCTGTTCTCCCTAACTAATCCTTGGCGAGCACCGCCGCGGGCGCGGTCCCTCGCGCCATTCGCTTCGCGAAGTAGTAGACCCGCTTCAGGTTCGCGATGATGTCCGTCTCCACGGCATAGGTGGGCAGGCGGTTGGGCTCCTCGGCCACCAGGCGCTGCACGTGATGCACCGTGGCGGAGTCGGCCTTCCGGTTGATGTCCTTCTTCATCTGGACGACCGTTTGGGCCGCCATCTCGTTCTTTTGGGTCACGGCGAGCAGCGCGTTCTCCAGCGCGAGAGTGACCGTGGCGTGGAAGTCCCGGATCACATCCGCCGTAACCTCGCTGATGTGGATGTTCTCGTCGATCCGGCGGTTGCCGATTGCGACGAGGTTCGTCTCCACGATGTCCCCGATACTCTCGAGGTCGTTCGCCGTTTCCATCAGCGAGAGCAGCCCGACCGTCTGCTTCTCCGTCAGGGCCGTCTGGCTGATCTTGCCGAGGTAGGTGACGATCTTCCCGTGGAGGATGTCGACCGTGTCGTCCCGCTTCTGGATCTCCCGAAGCGATTCCCGAGTGCCGGAGATCACCCCCGGGAGGATGTCCCGGAGCATCGTTCGGACCTCATCGCCCATGTGGAGGAGCTCGAGTCGGGCGCGGTCGATGGCCAGGCTGGGAGTCCCCAGGAGGCCGAGATCGAGGTATTTGGCTCGTACGCGGACCTCCTCTCTCGCAGGCCTCTCGGGCACGAGCCACTCCACGAGCCGCGCGAACTGCGTGGCGAAGGGCAGGAAGATCAGCGTGTTGGCGACGTTGAAGACCGTGTGGGCGTTCGCGATCTGGCGAGGGGTCTCGGCCGCGAGCCGGTCCGTTCCCGCCAACTCCTCGGCGGCGGGCGACATCCAGGTCACCAGACCGGCCAGCTGATCGATGAACGCCAACCAGATCAAGACGCCGACGATCTTGAAGATGATGTGGACCACCGCGGCGCGGATGGCCTCGCGGGGCTTGCCGAGCGAGGCGAGCAGCGCCGTCACGCACGTCCCGATGTTCGCGCCGAAGACCAGGGAGATCCCCGCCGGCAGGCTGACCAGGCCCTGGCTCGCCATGACGATCACGACACCGGTCATCGCCGACGAGGACTGGATGAGCGCCGTGAACAGGGCCCCGGCGAGAATGCCGAGCGCCGGGTTCTCCATCCGGGCCATCCAGTCGAGGAATGGAGGATGGTCGCGGAGGGGCGCCATGGCTTCGCCCATGACCGACATCCCGAAGAAGACGAGCCCGAGCCCCATGACCGCCCGTCCGCGGTGCTTGGTGCTCTCCTTCTTCCCGATGAAGTCCATCGCGAAGCCGACGGCGATCATCAGCAAGGCGTACTTGGTCACCTTGAAGGCGATGATCTGGGCCGTGATCGTCGTTCCGATGTCCGCGCCGAGGATCACCCCGATCGACTGGGCGAGCGTCATCAGCCCGGCCGAGATGAAGCCCACCACCAGCACCGTCGTCACCGAGGAGGACTGAATCACCGCGGTCACGAAGGCCCCGGTCAGGACGCCGACGAGCCGGTTCGCCGTGAGCTTGGCGAGGATGATCTTCATCCGCTCGCCGGCCACCGTCTTCAGGGCCGTCGCCATCTGCTCCATCCCGAAGAGGAACAGCGCCAGGCCACCGAAGAGTCCCATCAGCAGGGGGAACAGCTCCAGATCGGTCGAATCCCCGGTCTGCAGCACGGCGAGGTCGCCGAGGCAGAGGGCCTGGAGGGACTCGAGGAGATCGGTCATGGCATGAAGGCTTCGGAACGCGGTCCGGGCCCGGGCGAGCGGGGCGCCGGAGCGCGACAGGATCGCTCATCGACGAGCACGGTGCAAAGAACTCCCCGAGGCGCGGGAACGGGCCGGAGGGAAGGACACTCTCTGGTGTCTCTCGCTTATCGAGGATGCCCTCCGTCGACTTGAGAGCTCGACCTCGGGCTCCCTCGAATACGGGAGCGGCTCCAGGTCGATCGCCGTTCCGGCTGGAGAAAGCCCGAGAAACGGTCGATAACCCAGGCGATTCCCTCCCCTCGTCCCCTCCCGCGCGTCGGGAGGGGATCGGGCGACCTTGCCGTGAAGAACCCCCGCCACTACCTCTGTCCCACATCGGAGAATCCGGACCGACGACGTCTCATCGTCCGGAACGGTGAGCTCCTGATCGGCATGTCGCCGGAAGGCCTCGCCGAGCTCGAGCCGGAGGAGGTCGAGGAGCTGCGGGCCGAAGAGGTCGAATGCGGTGAGGGCATCGAGAAGCGGGAAGGACGCCCGGAGTGGTGCGCCCGGGTTCCGGGGTTCGGATACCTGGACGTCGACGAGCGTGGCGTGCCGAGCGTCGTGCCCGCGATCACCGCGAGCGAAGACCGCCTCGCCGCGTTCCTGGAGCTTCGCCATCCCACGGGAGACGAGCCCGCCCTGCGGCTCACCGAGATCTACGGCGCGATCCGGGAGTCGGGCATCGTGCACGGGTACTCGGCGGAGAACACCCAGAAGGCCTGGAAGCGGTTCCAGAGGTGCGCCGTCCCGCCCCCGCCCGTTCACATCGCCTCGGGGACGCTTCCCCGGATCGGCGCCGAGGGGGGCATCGAATGGGCGGTCGACGTGGCCCGGCAGGTCGGCATGGTCCATTCCACCTGCGGCCGGATCGACTTTCGCGAGCAGCAATACGTTTCCAACGTCCGCGCGGGGCAGCGCCTCGGGATCAAGCGCTCCGAGGTGGCTTCGGTGTCCGGCGTCGGCGTGGACGGATCGGAGATCCTGCCCGAGGCGGACGTGCCCGCGTTCCAGCCAAAGCTGGGGGACAACATCGTCCTGGTCGAGGTGGAGGACGGGTCCGTTGCGGTGGAGGCGGCGGTCGACGGGGTGCTGATCTTCGACGAGCAGGAAGTGGCCCGCGTGAGCGAGGTCCTCGAGGTCGAGGGTGACGTGGACTTCGAGACGGGGAACATCCGGGCCACGGCGAGTGTCGTGGTTCAGGGGGCGATCCGCGAGGAATTCCGGGTCACGACGAGCCACGACCTGACGGTTCGGGGCGTCGTCGAGGCCGCGGAGCTGGACGTCGGAGGAAACCTCGTCGCGGAGGGGGGAATCGTCGGAGACGACGAGACGGACGTCGTCGTGGCCGGGGATGCGACGGCGCGCTACTGCCAGAACGCGAGGATCCGCTGCGCGGGCGACGTGACGCTCCTCGACTCGGACGTAAGCAGCTCGATCGACTGCGCGGGATCCCTCAGGGCGGTCGACGGGCGCGGACACCTTCGGGGAGGGGTGTATTCCGCAGGGATGGAGATCACCGCCCGAGAGCTGGGCTCGGAGCTGGGAGCGCCCACGCATGTCACCGTCGGGACCGACGGCGAGGCCGAGAAGGCCCGCAGTCGCGTGAGGACCGCCCTCCGGAACGTGCGGGCGCAGATGCGGCTCACCCGGCGTCTCGAGCCTCCGTTCTCACGCAAGATGACCGGTGCGGATCGCAAGGCGAGCCAGCGGCGAAGGCAGAAGGTCGCCCGCGAGCTGGGTCGCAAGGAGGCCTCCCTCCGCGCGCGGCTGGTCGTGATGGAGAAGGAATGCGCGGGGTCTCCGGACTCCCGCGTGACGGTACTGAACAGAGTCCACCATGGAGTCGAGATCGTCGTGAACGGAAGGCACCTCCGGGTCAAGGGAACGACCACCGGCAGGCGCTTCGTCCACGACCGGGAGACCAATGAGGTCGATGCACAGCTCCTTTGAAGAGGGGTGAACGCCCATGATAGAACTGCAAACAGCTCTCGTTCGCGACATCATGCAAACCGACGTCGCCACTATCACCCCCGACTCAACGATCGAGGACGTCGTGCGGATGATGCACGAGACGGAGTTGACCTGCCTCGTCGTCGACCTCGGGGACACGTCGAAGGGGGTGGGCATCGTGACGCAGAAGGACATCCTCGGCGTGCTCGTGGATCCCTACGAGGGCGTGAAGGAGACGCGGGTCGGGGACGTGATGACCTCGCCCGCGGTCAGCGTCTCGCCGGATTTCGGCGTGCCCACCTGCGTCCAGATGATGAGGATGATCGGAGTCCGCCGAGTCCCCGTCGTGGAGAACAACAACCTGGTGGGGATCGTCAGCTTCGCCGACGTGTTCGAGCACGCGCTCCGGTCCCTCTCCTGACCTCGCGGACGCCTCCGGGGCGGATCCGGGGCAAGTCCGGGAAACCCCTTTGCCGGGCGGCCCCAGCCGATATGATCCCCGCCCGAGCCCCATCCCGAAACCCCAGAGATCGATCCGAATCGGTGCCATCATGCCTCTCATCCCCATGCGCGTCCTGCTGGATCACGCCGCCGAGAACGACTACGGCGTGGCCGCGTTCAATGTCAACAACATGGAGCAGATCCAGGCGATCATGACCGCGGCCCAGGTAACGGAGTCGCCCGTGATCGTCCAGGCTTCGCGTGGCGCGCGCTCCTACTCGAACGACAACTACCTCCGTCACCTGATGCTGGCGGCGGCCGAGCTGAACCAGAACCTCCCGATCGCGATGCACCTCGATCACGGCAACTCGCCGGAGACCTGCTTCAGCGCGATCGACATGGGATTCACCTCGGTGATGATGGACGGATCTCTCGAGGCGGACTGCAAGACGCCCTCGTCCTGGGACTACAACGTCCGAGCCACGAAGGAGGTCGTTCACGCCGCGCACGCCAAGGGCGTCACCGTGGAAGCCGAGCTCGGTTGCCTCGGCGGCATCGAGGACGGCCATGGCGCGGGTCTGACCGGCGACGAGGCCCTGTCCCACCTGACCGACCCGGAGGAGGCCGGTCGCTTCGTCGAGGCGACGGGCTGTGACGCCCTCGCGGTCGCCATCGGCACCAGTCACGGAGCCTACAAGTTCACGAAGAAGCCCACGGGCAAGGTGCTGCGCATGGAGGTGATCCGCGAGATCCACCTCCGGATGCCCAACTGTCACATGGTGATGCACGGCAGCTCTTCGGTTCCAACCGAGCTAATCGACATCATCAACAAGTACGGCGGCGAGATGCCAGAAACGTACGGCGTACCCGTGGAGGACATCCAGGAGGGCATCCGTCACGGCGTCCGCAAGATCAACGTCGACACCGACAACCGCCTCGCGATCACCGGCGCCGTCCGCCAAGCCCTTGCGTCGGATCCGACCGCCTTCGATCCACGCCACTACTTGCGGCCCGCTCGTGTGGCCATGGCGGAGGTCTGCAAGGCCAGGATGATCGCCTTCGGTCAAGCGGGCCATGCCGCGGGAGTCCAGATCAAGTCCCTCGATGAAATGAGGGAGATCTACGACATGGCGGCAGTGTAGTCTCGCCTTCAGCGGGAAGTCGCGCACGAGGTGCGCAGGGCCATCCTGTGTCTCGGTACTGCTCGTCTTGGGGCGACGAGCGGGTGGAGAATGGCTCCCGAGACCGACACGGACCTGCACCCCGCCACCGCACACATGTCCCGCGCGCTTCTACAAGCGGCCCGTTGCGTCAGGGCGAGTGCCGTACGATGAAGGAACGCCCCCCAGCCGAACGTGAGGCCATCCTAGCCCGGATCCCTCACGAGTAACAGCTCGATGGTTCCGGGAGTCCATCTGTC
>CAYRXS010000367.1:0-5799 GCA_964428225.1 uncultured Planctomycetaceae bacterium | reverse complement strand
GGAACGCCTCGCTTTCGCTCGCGAAAAGACCGACGGCCAACCTCTCACCCCCGAGAATTCGCTTGACTTCTATGCCACGATGGGCACACGATGAGGCGTATGCCCCCCAGCCCTCACGCCGCCGCGCCTGCGTCCTTCTCCATCAGATAGTCCCAGTCGAGACGCTCTGAAGGCTTCAGCCCCACACCTGTCGCAGCCTCTTCCGCCCAGCGATTGAGCTTGAGCATGGTCGTCGCATCGGGAACCTGCGCCTTGTCTCGGATTCGCCCGATGGTGGACGGGTGAAGCCCAGTCTTTCTCGCAACGTCCGCCGGTTTCGCCCCGACGCGCTCCATGAAGATCCGAAAGTCCATTTCGATATATTGCGTTTTCGCAACTTCGTTGTCAAGAGAGGATTTGCGCCGATCGCCATTGCGCCATCGCAGGTTCGGGTAGGTTCCATTCATGGCCGACGAGAGAGAGCAGGTGCTCGACTTCATCTACTGGGAGGCCCAGCGGCGCCCGAAGTTCTTTCTCCTGAACGAACGGGTCAACGTCCAGGCGGTCGCATACGCGATGGGGGTGCATCCCACCACGATCCTGCGGCTGCGGAAAGGACGCACCCAGCGGGTCTCCGCCCGCATCTACGATGGCCTGAAGCGCCTCACCGGCATCGAGTCGAAGGCAGAGCTCTTGACGGCTGTGGAGCGCGCACGCCCGCGCCCGGACGACGCCTACCTCGATAACTAGTCGTTTTCTATAGGCTTTTCGGCTACCCCCACCCTATTTGCAGAAAAACCTTGCGTTATCGCAACTTCTGGACGATAATAAGCTGCGTGAACGCAATTTATGGGAGGCCAGCGATGTCCGACAAGGATCGACTCTTCTGGGACGAACGAGGGATGGTGAACTGCGGCGCCCACGCCCCGCTGCGCGGCAGCGATACGTGGGTATTCGATCACTGGCAGGCGATCACGCCCGCCGATACCGCCGACTCCATCGCCGCAGACGTGCCGCTGCGCTGCGAAGTTTGCCACGGAATCGGCTGATGCCGACCTACAACCCGCTCACCTGCTCTACGCCGATGTGCGCGACCCCGGCAGAGACGACCGGCGCCGACGGCAAGCGCTACTGCTACGCCTGCTTGATCGACTGCGCACCTCGAGAGTTCCCCGAGAACCGCCCCCCGCGCCGCTGCGCTGACTGCGGCTGCGGCCCCGAGCGCCTGACGAAGGGCGAGCACGGGATCGACATCGCCACGAGCAACCGGCTCGTGGAGGTGGGCGACGGTGAGCTTCTCTGCGCCTCCTGCAACCGCGAGCGCGAGGAGATCGACGGCATCAGGCAGCCGGGGCCGAGTGACGACGCGATCGACCACGCGGAGCACTTGGCCGAGGTGGCGCAGTCGTCACCCTCTCGCGTCCATCCGATCTTCGCCGCGGTGCTCGACAACTTCGCGAGGGTGAAGCGATGAGTTCTGCGGTTACCGAACTCCGCATCCGCTGCGGCTGGTGCGCTGCCGACCTCGGTACGAAGGATGGGCGCGGCGAGACGGGCGAGAGTCACAGTATTTGTGTCGGCTGCCTCGCGACGGAGTTCGGCGAGCCGAAGCTGCTGCCGGCCTGGGCGAGTCCCGCTCGCGTCGCCCTCCCCGGCCTGTTCCGCGGCTGGCGCGACGCGCTGGAGACAGCGGGCCTGCTCGGGCTGGTGTGGGCGGTCGGGGCGCTGGGCCTCTACCTGCTCGCGGAGATCGTCGCGGCAGCGATCCCGAGGCTCCTGCAATGACACCGATCAGCTACGACGCCATTCTCGCTTTCATCGCTGTCGCGTGCGCGGTCGGCGCGTGGTGGCTGGTATGACCCCCCGCGACCCTCGTCATCGGCGCCCCTGTTCTGGGGGATGCACCCGTCGGCGCGGGGGTCGCGCTTTTCTTTCGGTGGCGAGGGTCGTCGCCGTACCTGCTGCGCAAGGAAGTCGGGATTCAGCGCAGCGGGAGCCCGTCCGGTGGACGCCGAACTCATCAAGGGTATCGGAGTGAAGAGACCACCGGGCGGGCACGATTCTAGGAGGACGAAATGAGCGACACCGCAAGTGAACTCGTGATAGCCGAACCGCAGGAGACCGGCATCGTCCGAGCGTCCGCTGACGTGGAGCTCGCCGTCGCCGAATACCAGAGGATTCAGGACATCCTCGATAAGGCCATGCCCGAGTGCATCGTCAACATCAGCGGGAAAGATCACCGGAAGAAGATGTACTGGATGGGCGTCGCCACGGCGTTCAACATCGACGTGGAACTCCTCGGCGAGCCTCGCAAGGAAGTCCTCGAGGATGGGGACTGGGGCTACCTCGCGATGGCGCGAGCAACCGCCCCGAACGGGCGACGCATGGACGGTGACGGTGCCTGCTTCGCGAGTGAAAAGAAGGGGATGGTGGCGACCGTTCACAACGTCCGTGCGCACGCTGCGACGCGAGCGATCAACCGGGCCATCTCCAACCTCGTCGGGTTCGGCGAGGTGAGCGCGGACGAGATCAACCGGGACGCTCCCGCCGAGTACCACCCCCCCGCTCGTGAGTACCCGACGCAGGAGCCGCCGCGGGAGTCCGCCGCACCCGAGGGGGAGACGTGGCTGCGGACGAACATGATCGGTAAGAAGTACGCGGGGAAGACCTGGGAGTGGGTGAGCGAGGGCTCTGTCGGTGGCGAGCGCTACAGCTACCTCGAGTACATGGCGGGCTGGCTCCGCGAGAAGATCAAGGAAGATCCCGACGGGAAGTGGGCCGCGAAGAACGAGAACGATCTCGGTCGGGTCGTGTCCTGTCTCGCGATCATCAATGACAGGGCGCAGAGCGAGAACTCGGAGGCCGACGCGGGGCAGCCGGAACTGGGCGACGCGGGGGCCTTCTGATGACTCGCGACCAACTCGCACTCAACTACAAGGCCCGCCCGCTCTCCCGCCGCGAGGGTCCGGCGAGCAGCATGAAGGCTGGCGAGGACGGAACCGCAAGCGGTGAGTTCGCGCGCCACGAAGATCTCATCGTGGAGGCGATCCGGCTGCACCCGGGCCGCAATGTCCACGGACTCGCCGATGTGATCCCGGAGCTCGACGCGCACCAGATCGGCAAGCGGATGCACAAGATCGCGGAGGACAAGCGGGCGCGTCCGGTGGGGCAGGGGACGAAGCCGCGGATCTGGTTTCCGGGGGCTGCGCCAGAGAAGGACGCCGCGTGAGCGACTACACGGACTTCATCGCGAGCAAGTCTTACCCTGTCCCGGCGAGCGGGATTGAGCCCCGGTCACTCCACCCCTCGCTTTACCCGTTCCAATCCGCGATCACGGAGTGGGCGATCCGACGCGGGCGAGCTGCGATCTTCGCAGACTGTGGCCTCGGGAAGACACGGATGCAGATCGAGTGGGCTTCCCAGATGGCTGCGCATTCGCTGATCGTGGCTCCTCTCTGCGTTGCCGATCAGACCATCGAAGAGGCGCGACAGATGGGCATCCGCGTAACGTACTGCACGGAGCCGATGTCTCTCCCGGGTATCTGGATCACCAACTATGAGAGGCTCAAGCGATTCATCGGACACGATGAATATGGAGCGATAGTCCTAGATGAGTCGAGCATCCTGAAGAGCCTCGACGGGAAGACCCGCACGATGCTGATACGCGAGTTCACCGACATCCCCTATCGGCTCTGCTGTACGGCCACCCCCGCCCCGAACGAAATCGCCGAACTTGCGAATCATGCGGAGTTCCTCGGCGCAATGAGCAGGGTTGAGATGCTCGCGACGTTCTTCGTGCATGACGAACGGATATGGCGACTCAAAGGGCACGCCCGCGAATCCTTTTGGCGATGGCTCGCGACGTGGGGGTTGTACCTGCGGCGCCCGAGCGATCTCGATTTCGATGACTCCGGGTTTAACCTGCCACCGCTGGAGATTCACTCGTTGACGGTCGAGGCGGGATACACGCCAGACGGGATGCTGTTTCCGATCGGGAAGCTATCGGGGATCACCGGGAGATCGGAGGCCAGGAAGAGGACGCTAGATCAGCGGGTAGCCGCGTGCGCTGATCTCGTCGAATCGACCCCCGGGCAATGGCTCGTATGGTGCGGACTGAACGATGAGGGGCGCAAGCTGAAAGAGTCGCTCGGAGACGAAGCGGTACTGATTGAAGGGACCGACGGTGAAGACTCACGCCGAGATCGACATGACGCATGGAAATCAGAGCGCGCACGGGTACTCATCTCGAAGCCGTCTATCTTCGGATGGGGGATGAACTGGCAGCACTGCCACCGAATGGCGTTCCTCGGGCTCGGAGACTCCTATGAGCAGTACTACCAGGCGATCCGCCGATGCTGGAGGTTCGGCCAACGCTCCCCCGTGTCGGTGTGGATCGTGACCAGCGACTCTGAAGAGGACGTGGTACGGAACGTCCTGCGGAAGGAATCTGACGCACATATGCAGGCCGAGGAGACTATCCGCTACATGCGCGATGCAGAGTTAGAGGCGGTTCACGGAACGCTGCGAGGGACCGTTCCCTACAAAGCGAACCACGCGATGCAACTTCCCTCATTCATGGAGGCCACATGACCACCGCAGAAGTCGACCAGAGGATAGACGAAGAGATGCGCGAGGCGCAGGTCAAGTACGGACCGTTCACGAGTGCCCACGAAGGCTACGGCGTGCTTGCCGAGGAAGTGGCCGAGTTGCTGGACGCAATCCGATCCAACTGCGATGTGGTGGTACAGATGGAAGCGTGCCAGGTGGCCGCGGTGGCTTGGCGCCTCGCGGCCAGCCTCACCGACGAGAATGAGGCGACACTAAAGCGAAGCGGGATGCGATGACCCATACCGTGATCGGGCAGACACATGGCGAAGGGTGGGTGATCTATCGCGCGGACTGCTGCGAAGCACTCCGCGGGGTTCCCGATGAAAGTGTCGGACTGTCGGTGTATTCGCCACCGTTCGCGTCTCTCTACACCTACACCGCGAGCGAGCGCGACCTAGGGAACTCCGATAGTTATGACCAGTTCTTCGAGCACTATTCTTTCGTGATTCAGGAGATCCTGCGCTCCACGAAACCCGCCCGCCGTTCCTGCGTCCACGTCCAGCAGATCACGACCACGAAGGCCACTCATGGCGTCATCGGGTGGCGAGACTTCCGGGCAGATGTGGTGAGGCATCACGTCGAGGCCGGGTGGATTTACGACGGGGAGATCGTTGTAGACAAGAACCCGCAAGCGCAGGCGATCCGCACAAAGGCCAAAGCCCTGATGTTCATCCAGAAGAACAAGGACTCGACGTGGAGCCGGCCCGCGATGGCGGATTACGTGCTGCTCTTCCGGGCACCCGGGGAGAGCGCGGAGCCAGTCAAGACGGACGTGTCGAACGAGGAATGGATCAAGTGGGCGCACCCGGTCTGGTACGGGATCAGGGAGACCAATACTCTCAACGTCGCCGAGGCCCGCGGCGAAGATGACGAGCGCCACATCTGCCCGCTTCAGCTCGACCTGATCCAGCGGTGCGTTCGGCTGTGGTCGAACCCGGGCGACGTGGTGCTCTCGCCGTTCGCGGGGATCGGAAGTGAGGGATTTGAGGCGGTCAAAGCAGGGAGGCGATTCGTCGGGATGGAACTGAAGGAGGAATACTACGAGATCGCCGTGAAGAACCTGAAGCACGCGGAGCAGCTAGCCTTGGGCGAGTTGTTCGCGCTGGATGGCGCGTGACCCGGCCCCAGAGTGCCTCCCAGGGCGAGAACTCGCGGTGACCGCAGCGCCCGACCTTCGCCCCACTTTCGCGGGTTCCGCACGCCTCCCGCTTG
>CAYRXS010000366.1:0-5835 GCA_964428225.1 uncultured Planctomycetaceae bacterium | reverse complement strand
GCTCGCGGCACCAGACCTTCAGCTCGGCGCCGGACACGCCCTTCGCCTCGTCGTAGAGGACGGCGATGGCCTTGATGCGCTCGCCGACCCGGGAGTCCTCGACGCCCACGACACAAGCGCCGATCACCATCGGATGGTCCTGCAGCACGGCCTCGATCTCGGAGGCCGACACGCGGTAGCCCTTGTACTTGATGATGTCCGCGGTGCGCTCGACGAAGCGGATCTCGCCGTTCTCCTCCTCGATGACGAGGTCGCCCATGCGGTAGTACACGTCTCCGTCGATGTCCACGTAGGAGGCGGACGTCTCCTCCGGCTTGTTCCAGTACTCCTTGAACGTGTGGGGGGAGGTGACCACCAGCTCGCCCACCTCGCCGCGCGGGACCGGGCGCAGGGTCGCGGGATCCACGACCGCGCAGGTGAAGGACTTCAGGGGCGTGCCGATGCGCCCGGGATCGGGCTCGGCGTCGAGCAGGGTGTAGGTCACGTGCCCGACCTCGGTGGAGCCGTACACCTGGTAGACGGGGGCGCCGGTGAGCTCGCGCCATCGCCCGAAGACCTCGGTCGGCAGCACGTCTCCGCCGCAATAGCAGTAGCGCAGGGAGTCGAGCCGGTAGTGCTCCACGCGGTCGTTCTCGAGGACCATGCGATACATGGCCGGCACGCCGAGCAGCCACCGGATCCGGTGTCTCTCGATCGCCCGCAGCATGGCGTCGATGTGCGGGATCGGCATGAGGACCGTCGTGTTGCCGAAGTTGAGGCCGGCGGCGATGAAGAAGCCCTTCGGCATGATGTGGAAGAGCGGCGCCATCATCAGGAGCGTGTCGTCGCCTCGCCCCACGTGCGAGCCGATCACGTCCTCCATCACGTCGCGGATGTAGGACACCTCGGTCGCGTGGTTGCCGGGGACGCCCTTGGGGAAGGCGGTCGTGCCTCCCGTGTACATGATGCTCGCGAGATCGCGGCGGGGATCGACGTCGACCGTCGGAGGAGCGGGCGGCGCGCTCCGCAGCAGGCGGACGAACGAGTGGACGTCCGCGGACCGCGTCACCTTGCCGGTCTGGAGCCGGTTCATGAGGCGGCCCGCGACGCGCTTCCAGAGCGGGAGCATCTCGGTCAGGGTCGTGACGATCACGCGCTTCAGCCGGCTGTCGCCCAGGATCTCGTGAACGTAGCCGAAGTTCGTGTCCACGCAGACGAGGGTCTCGACCCCGGCGTCCTCGACCATGTACCGGAGCTCGTGCGCGGTGTAGATCGGGGAGACGGGAACCACGACCGCGCCGATTCGCTGGATCGCGAAGTTGGCGATCACCCACTGGGGGCAGTTCGCCAGGTACAGCATGACGCGATCCCCGAACCCGACGCCGAGGCGGTGCAGGGCGGTGGCGAAGCGCTCGGTGGCGTCCTTCAGGAACCGGTAGGAGAAGTGCGTGCCGAGATAGACGAGCGCCGGACGATCGGGATGGCGCTCGGCCATCTCGTAGAAGCGAGTGAAGGTGTGCTCGTCCTCGACGGGCCGGGTCGCGCGATACTCCCGGGCGGAGTCGAGCTTCAGGGGTGTGTCCTTCCCGCTCATGTGCCGAAGTAGGCGGCCCGTACGTCGGGGTTGCTCAGGAGCTCCTCGCGCGAGCCCTCCAGGACCAGCGAGCCGTTCTCGAGGACGTAGGCGTGGTCGACGCAGGGCATGACGGGGCGAGCGTACTGCTCGGCGACGATCACGGAGATCCCCCTCTCGCGGCGGATGACCGGGATCGCCCGCACGATGGCCTTCTGGATGGCGGGGGCCAGGCCGAGCAGCGGCTCGTCCAGCAGGAGCACGGTGGGCTGCGCCATCAGGGCCCGACCGATCGCCACCATCTGCTGCTCTCCCCCGCTGAGCAGGGCGGCGGGTCGCGACTCGAACTCGCGGATCGCGGGGAACAGCTCGCGGACGAAACCCAGGGTCTCCCTCGCCTGGGCGCGGGTGGCGAGGTGCCCTCCGATCCTCAGGTTCTCGAGCACGTTGCTCTCCCCGAACAGCCGCCGCCGCTCCGGAGTGAGGACGACGCCCAGGCGGGCGCGCCGGTGCGGGGCGAGGTCGTGGATCGGGCGCCCCCGATAGCGAATCTCGCCCGCGGTGAAGATGCGCTCTCCCCCCCGCATCTCCTCCTTCCGCGCGACGTCGAGGATGATCCCGGAGAGGGTGTTCATCAAAGTCGACTTGCCCGCCCCGTTCGCTCCGAAGATCCCGACGATCCCCCGGTCCTCGCAGCGCACGCTCACGTTGTTCAGGGCGAGCATGTTCTCGTAGTAGACCATCAGGCTCTTCGCCTCGATCATGCCGCGCCCTCCTCCGAGCCCAGGTACGCCTCGCGCACCCGCGGCTCTTCCATCACCGACGCGGGATCGCCCCGCGCGATGACCTCTCCCTCCGAGAGGACGACGATCCGGCTCGCGAGGCGGAACAGCTCGCGCAGCCGGTGCTCGATCATGACGATGGCCAGGCCCTGCTGCCGGAGCTTCTCGACGAAGGGCACGAGGCTGGCGGTCTCGCTGATGGAGAGCCCGGAGAACACCTCGTCGCAGAGGATGACCTCCGGGCGGAGGGCGACGCAGCGGCCGAGCTCGAGGCGCTTGAGGTAACCCGTGGGCAGGGAGCCCGCGGCCTGGAGGGGAATGCGCGAGTCCCGCTCGAAGCCGAGCTCCTCGAGGATGTCCATGGCGACGGTGTCGCGGTCCCCCAGGCGGCCGCCCCCACGCCATCCGCCCATCCGTCGCGCCCGCGGAGAGGAGAGCGGGACGACGAGGTTCTGGTACGTCGACATGCCGTGGAACGGCCGCATGATCTGGAACGTCCTCGCGATCCCCCGGTCGGCGATCCGGTGCGGGGCGAGGTTCGTGATGTCCGCGCCGTGAAAGCGCACCCGGCCGGACGTGGGCCGGAGGAAGCCGGAGACGCAGTTGATCAGGGTGGTCTTCCCCGAGCCGTTCGGGCCGATGATCCCCAGGATCTCCCCCGCCGCGACGCGGAAGTCCACCCCGCGCAGGGCCCGGACGCCGCCGAAGCGCTTCGACAGTCCCTGGGCCTCGAGGATCGGCGCGTCGCTCATACGTCCACCCACGTGTCGCGCTGCGAGTACTTGCGCGCCAGGAAGGGAATCAGCCCCTCCGTGCGGAGGACGATCACGACGGTGAGGACGAGCGCGTAGGCCGCGATGCGCAGGCTGCCGAAGTCGCGAAGGAGCTCGCCGAGGGGCACCAGGAGCAGGCTGCCCACCAGCGGTCCGATCAGGGTTCCGCCCCCGCCGATCACGGTGGCCGCGATGGGGATGATCGAGTAGTCCATCCCGAAGAAGGAGGGCCCCACGGAGCGATACATGTGCACGTAGTAGGCTCCCGCGAAGCAACCCAGGAGCGATGCCAGGAACACGGCCTTCGTCCGACACCAGGTCACGTCGATCCCCGCCGCCCGCACCGCCTGGTCGTTGTCCTTGACCGCGCGGATCACGAGGCCGGCATCCTCGTCGGAGAACCGCCGCAGTCCGAAGAGCGCGACGAGCGCGGCGACGACGAGCAGCCAGGACTCCACCGCGGGCGACCCGAATCCCGCGATGCCCCGGAAGCCCTCGGTGCCGCCGAGGACGTCGAGGGCCTCGATCAGGCGCGTCATGAGCAGGGGGTACATCAGGGTGACCACCGCGAAGTAGATCCCCCGAAGGCGAAGGCACGGGTAGATGGCCACCGTGCAGATCGCGGCGCCAAGCACGGTGCCCAGGGGCAGGGAGAGCCAGAGGGGCAGCCCGAGCTCGACGTTCAGCACCGCGCCCGCGTAGCCCCCCACCCCGAAGAAGAACGCACCGCCCAGACAGAGGAGCCCGGCGTAGTTGGCGAGGAAGTCGAACGAGATGGCGAGCAGGCCGACGATGAGGGCGGACAGGATGACGCGCCCCCAATAGGGCGACGGCGTGAGCACGAGCGGGAGGAGCAGCATGCCGACGACGAAGAGAACGCGGGGAGCGGCCAGGTAGAGCATCTCCCCCGGCGAGTCGAGCACGTAGGTCGACTCGCTGCGGACCTTGATGCCGCGGTCGATCCGCTTCTTCCTCCGGATGCCAGCCACCTAGACCCTCTCCTCCAGCTCCTTCTGACGCCCGAGCAAGCCCGAAGGCCGGACGACCAGCATCAGGATGATGGCCACCAGCATGACCACCATCTGGTAGTGCGGCTTCCCGAAGTACACCGTCAGGTACTGCGAGAATCCCAGCACGAAGCAGGCGAGGACCGTCCCCGCCCAGCTCCCCAGCCCCCCCACCACGCACACGGCGATCGCGTAGATGAGGACCTGGTAGCCCGACTGCACCACGATGCTCCCCAGCGGCAGCAGGACGAGGGCGGCCACCCCGGCCAGCATCGAGCCGAGCGCCACCGCGATCGTGGCCACGAGGTCCGTGTCGATCCCCAGCATCATCGCCGCCTGCTCGTCCTGGGCCACACCCCGGAACGCACGCCCCATGCGGGTCGTGCGGGTGAAGATCCAGAGCACGCCGACGACGCCGAATCCGATCGCGACGATCGCGAGCCGCTGGTGATCGACGGGCACGTCGAAGACGGTCTCGGTCCCCTTCGAGATCACGGGCAGCGCGTGCGTCGTCCCGCGCAGACCGACCTTGCGCAGTCCCTCGAGGATGAGCAGCCCGATGGCGTAGGTGGCGATCACCTCCGACATCTCCATGCCGCGGATTCGCTTGAGGACGAGCTGGTAGATCAGCACGCCCAGCATTCCCGCGGCGACCAGCGCGGCGGGCGCGGCCACGAGGTACGGCAGCCCGACCTCGTGCGTCAACTTCCAGGCGACGAAGCCCGTGAAGACGTAGAGCGCGCCGTGGGCGAAGTTGGGCAGGCGGCTGATTCCGTAGACGAGCGAGAACCCGAACGCCATCAACAGCAGGGTCGCGCTCTGGACGATGCCGTAGACGACGATGTCCACGGACTACTCCATCCAGGGGGGAAGCACCAGCTCGCCGGTGGCCGCCGCCGGGGGCCAGAACACGACGCGCTTGCCGTCCTGCCACTGGAACACGCTGCCGATCGCGCCCTCCGCGGGATCGGTCGAGGGAATGATCTGGTGGCTCTTCGGGTCGAAGCGCATCCGGCCGTAGACGCCCATGAGGTCGATCGTCTCGAGAGCGTCGACCACCGCATCGGGCTCGAGGGTTCCGGCCCGCTCGACGGCGTCCTTGAGCATGTAGACCGCCATGTAGCTGGAGCTCGTGCCGTAGCCCTCCGGCTCGAGTCCCCAGCGCTCCTCGTAGGCCTCGGCGAAGCGCTCGGTCCACTCGGTGATCCGGCCGGGCGCATTGCCACCGTTGATCAGGTCCACGAGGGTGTACTCCGCGCTGCCGTCCGAGGCCTTCCAGAACCCGGGCTGCTCCGCGGCGGACATGAAGCCGATGGGCAGGCTCTGCATCTGCAGGCTCTTCCACTGCTTGAGCAGGACGGCGGTCTCGGGCATGTCCATCCAGATGAAGATGAGCTGCGCGCCGCCGTCCCTCGACTTCAGGAGGCCGGGGGCGAACTCCGTCGTGCCCGTGGGGTAGATCTCGTGTCCCACGACCTCGAACCCGCGCTCGCCGAGCAGCCCCTCCATGAACTCGCCGGCCTTCCGGGCGTGGGTCACGTCCTGGACCATGATGTAGACGCGCTCGAGGCCGTGCTCCTCGCGGATCTCCTCGAGCACTTCCATCAGGTCCTTGCCGAGGGTGACGACGTCGCTCGTGTTGCGGAAGCAGTACTTGTACGCGCCGTCCGATTCCGCGACCGCCTGGTGGTACTTCGGGCTGAGGACGCCCGTGGTGATGA
>CAYRXS010000365.1:0-5883 GCA_964428225.1 uncultured Planctomycetaceae bacterium | reverse complement strand
CCAGACGCACGGCGGGCGTAGGCGCTTGCAACCGCGATGGAGGAAGCCAGGGCGATTGCGATGAGAGTTGCGCGCCCGGCGTCACCTCTGGAGTGGTAGAGAATCTACAGATCCTCGCCGAAACGTATGTTGGAGGACGAATGCGAGTGGCGCCCCTGCCCTACCCCACGCCGCCGGGGAGCTGCTGGAAGAAGTCGTTGCCCTTGTCGTCGACGAGGATGAAGGCGGGGAAGTCGACCACCTCAATGCGATAGATCGCCTCCATGCCGAGCTCGGGATACTCGATCAGCTCCACCTTTTTGATGTTCTCGCTCGCCAGGAGCGCGGCGGGACCGCCGATCGAGCCGAGGTAGAAGCCCCCGTGCTTCTTGCAGGCGTCCGTCACCTGCTGGGAGCGGTTGCCCTTCGCGATCATCACCATCGACCCGCCGTGGGACTGGAACAGATCGACGTAGGAGTCCATCCGCCCCGCGGTGGTCGGACCGAAGGAGCCGGAGGGCATCCCCTCGGGAGTCTTGGCCGGCCCCGCGTAGTAGATCGGGTGGTCCTTGATGTACTGCGGCAATCCCTCCCCGGCATCGATGCGCTCCTTGAGCTTGGCGTGGGCGATGTCGCGGCCGACCACGATCGTGCCCGTGAGCGACACCTGGGTCGCCACCGGATGGCGGGAGAGCTCGGCGAGCACGTCCTTCATCGGCTGGTTCAAATCGATCTTCACCACGTCGCGCTCGTGGCCCCCGCCCTTCGCCGCGGCCAGGAAGCGGCCGGGATTCCGCTCGAGCTGCTCGATCCAGATTCCCTCGCGGTTGATCTTCGCCTTCACGTTGCGGTCCGCGGAGCACGAGACACCCATCCCCACCGGACAGGAGGCCCCGTGCCGCGGCAGGCGGATGATCCGCACGTCGAGCGCGAAGTGCCGACCGCCGAACTGCGCGCCGATCCCGGTCGCGCGGGCGGCCTCGAGCATCTTCGCCTCGAGCTCGACGTCGCGGAACGCGCGCCCGCCGTCGTTGCCCGTGGTGGGCAGGCCGTCGAGGTACTTTGCCGACGCGAGCTTCACCGTCTTCAGGCAGACCTCCGCGGACGTGCCGCCGACGACGAAGGCCAAGTGGTACGGAGGACAGGCCGCCGTGCCGAGCGTACGCATCTTCTCGAGCAGGAACTTCTCGAGGCTCTGCAGGTTCAGCAGCGCCTTCGTCTCCTGATACAGGTACGTCTTGTTGGCCGACCCTCCCCCCTTGGCCAGCAGGAGGAACTTGTACTCCATCCCCGGAGTCGCGTAGATGTCGATCTGCGCGGGAAGATTTGAGCCCGAGTTCTTCTCCTCGTACGTGGACAGGGGGATCGTCTGCGAGTAGCGCAGGTTCTCCTCGGTGTACGTGTCGTACACCCCCCTCGAGAGGTACTCGGCGTCGTTCACGCCCGTCCACACCTGCTGGCCCTTCTTGGCCATGATGATCGCCGTTCCCGTGTCCTGGCACAGGGGCAGCTGCCCCATCGCGGACACCCGGGCGTTGTGGAGCAGGGCCATGGCCACGCCGCGGTCGTTGGGCGAGGACTCCGGGTCGGCGAGGATCGCCGCCACCTTCTCCAGGTGCGCGGGGCGGAGCAGGAAGGAGACGTCGCGCAGGGCCTCGCGCGCCAGCCGCCGCAGGCCCTCGGGCTCGACCCGGAGGATCTCGGTGCCCTCGAACTCCGCCGTCGAGACGTGGTCCGAGGTGAGCAGGCGGTACTCGGTGTCGTCCGGACCGAGGGGGAAGGGATCCTGATAGTTGAACTCGGACATCTTCGGGCTCCTGAGACGGTGGTGGGACCTGGGGCGGCCGGGGATTCTACGACAGCCGCCGGGCGGGGGTTCGGGGCTTTCGCCCGCGTTCGTGCGAGCGCCGTCCCGTCTCGCGGACCGGACGGGGATCGGAGGGCGCGCCGGCGGTCCGACTCAGGGCGCCTCGGGCCGCAGCACGCGGTTGAAGAACTCCCACTGGGCCGCGCTCTGGCCGGGCATCCCGTGACCCGCGTCGGGCCAGAAGCGGGCCTCGTAGCTCTTGCCCGCGGCGTCCATGGCCGCGATCAACTGGAAGGCGTTGGTCGGGTGCACGTTGTCGTCGATCATGCCGTGCAGGATCAGCACGTGGCCCTTGAAGCCATCGACGTAGGTCATGGCCCGGCCGACGTCGTAACCCTTCTCGTTGAGCTGGGGAGTGCTCATGTAGCGCTCGGTGTAGATCGTGTCGTAGTTGCGCCAGTCCGTCAGGCCCGAGCCGACCACCGCGGCGGTGTAGACGTCGGGGTGCTTGAAGACCCCCATCGCCGCCATGTATCCGCCGTAGGAGTGGCCGACGATGCCCACCCGCTCCCCGTCGACGTAGGGGCGCTGGGCGAGCAGGCGCACCGCGTCCGCGTGGTCCTGGATGTCGACGTCGCCCAGGCGCTCGTACACCGCTCCGAGGAACGCCTTGCCCCGGCCCCCGGTGCCACGGTTGTTGACCTTCACGACCAGGTAGCCGCGCCGACACTCGGACCGCTCGGTCGAGACGTACCTCGCGGAGATCTCCCGGGAACCCGGTCCGCCGTACAGGACGTTCAGGAGCGGGTAGCTCTTGTCCGGATCGAAGCCCTTCGGCTTGTACAGGATCCCGTAGATGTCGAACTCCCCGTCGTCCGACTCGAAGGTGAACATCTCGGCGAGGTGCGCAGCGTCGGCCGGATCGCTCTCGGCCAGCGTGGCGACCAGCTTCCCATCCGTGCCGTACAGGGCGGTGCACGGCGGCGTGTCCGTCTCCTCGTACCGGGCCACCAGCCACTTCCGGTCCGGCGACAGGCTGAACCCGGAGTGGTGGCGGTCCAGGGTGGTCACCCGGCGCTGCCCCTCCCCGTCGAGCCCCACGAGGTGGTACTGGACGTAGTAGGGATTCTCGGCGGAGCTGTAGGCCGTGAAGCCCACGAGGCCGTCCTCCTCGTCCACGAGCTGGAGGCGCTCGGTCTGGAAGTCGCCGGAGGTGACCGTGCAGTGGAGCGTGCCGTCCAGGTCGCGCAGCTCGTAGCGCGTGTAGCCCGGCTCGTCCGTCGGCCAGAGGAAGCGGCTCCCGTCCTCCAGGAAGCGCATCCGGGGGCGGTTGGTCTGCCAGGTGTCCTGGTGCTCCTGCACGACGACCCGACACGCACCGGTGTCCGGGTCCAGGGCGAGCACCTTCAGGTCGTGCTGCAGCCGGTCCGTCCAGTTGACCATCATCACCGAGCCGTCGGGCGAGGCGCGCAGATGGAAGAGGTACTCCTCCGAGCCGCCGCCCGCCTGGATCTTCTTCGTCTCCTTGGTCGCGAGGTCGTAGACCAGGAGCTCCGCGGACGGGTTCGCCTGCCCCGCCTTCGGGTAGTACTCGGGGTAGTGCTGCGTCTGGACCTCGCTCCACCCGGTGACCAGGTGGAAGGGCTCGACCTTGCTGTCGTCGAACTTGTAGAAGATCAGCTTCCGGGAATCCGGCGTCCACCACATCGCCCGCAGCTCGTCGAGCTCCTCGCCGTAGACCCAGCTCGCCGTTCCGTAGTGGACGAGCTCGTCGCCGTCGGTGGTCACGGGGATGCTCTCACCCGACTCCTTGTTCTGGAGGACCACGTTCCAGTCGCGGTAGTGGGCTTCCCACGCGCCGTCGGGCGAGTCCACCCGGACGTACTGTCGCCCGCGCGTGGGACGGCCGACGTACTTCCCGGTGCCGTTGTCGCTTCCGCCGCCGCGAAGACGTTCCCCGGGCGGGCGACGCCTCCCCTCTCCGCGTTCGTCGGTCTCTTTCGGCTCCTCGACCTCCTCCCGGGACAGGGTCTCGAGGTCGAAGCGATAGCGACGCCCCTCGGTGGTGAACGACAGGGACTTGCCGTCGTCGCTCCACTCGATATCGGACACGGTGCCCGGAGCGTCGGACCGGGACCGCTGCGCGTCCGCGGTGGTTGCGAGGAGGATGCCGACGATCGCGAAGAGGCTCGCGATCCGCAGGAGGTGATGGGCGGTCTTCATGATCGAATCATCGGTGGGCCGGGCGAACGGGCACCCCCGCTCGAGGGCGCGCGGCGGATTCTACGAGCCGGCCGAGTGCGGCGCGTACTGCGCAGGTCGTGAGGAATACGTACGAGCCGTTCGGAGCCGATCGTTGCGTTTCCGCGGCCGGGAGGCGATCCTCCCCTCCCACGCCAACCCGATCAGGAGCGATCGTCATGACCGAGCGCCACGAATCCGCCAGCTCGCCCTCGCCCACTCGCCGCCAGTTCCTGAAGACGACCGCGACCGGGGCCGCGGCCCTTGGCGGGCTGTCGCTCGCGCGAAGCGCCCACGCCGCAGGCCGTGGGGACATCCGCATCGGCATGATCGGCTGCGGCGGCCGCTGTTCCGGCGCGGCCGGCCAGAGCCTGCGCGCCGGGCCCGACGTGAAGCTCGTCGCCATGTACGACGTCTTCGCGGATCGGCTGCAAGCGAGCCGGACCAACCTCGCGACCCAGTTCCCCGACCAGGTCCAGGTCGACGACGATCACTGCTTCACCGACTTCGACGGGTACCGGCACGTCATCGACAGCGCGGACGTCGTCCTGATCGCCTGCGCCTCCAAGTTCCACCCCATGTACTCGGAGGCCGCGATCCGTGCCGGCAAGCACGTCTTCGTGGAGAAGCCGCACGCCATCGACCCCGTCGGCGTCCGCCGCATGCAGGCGGCCTGCGACCTCGCCCGCCAGAAGGGCTTGAGCATCGTGTCCGGCCTGCAGAGCCGCTACCACACCGGGTACCAGGAGACGATCGCCCGGATCCACGACGGGGCGATCGGGGACATCGTGGCCATGCAACCGATGTTCCTGCGCGGACCGTACGGGATCCACGCCCGCCAGCCGGACCTGACGGAAACCCAGTACCACTTCCGCAACTGGTACCACTTCCTCTGGCTCTCGGGCGACGACGTGACCCAGTCGCTCGTACACAACGTCGACCGGATGTCGTGGATCATGCACGAGGAGATGCCCAAGTGGTGCTTCGGGCTGGGAGGGCGCTCCGGATCCTTCGGCGTGGTCTACGGCGACATGTTCGACCACCACACCGCCGTCTACGAGTACGCGAGCGGCGCGAGGATGTACGCCATGTGCCGGACCGTGGACCGCTGCTACAACAACGCCGGCGACATCGTCATGGGCACCAAGGGAACGTGCAAGCTGCACGAGTGCCGCATCGAGGGCGAGACCGAGTGGAGGTTCGAGGGACGCCACAACGATCCCTACCTCGCGGAGCAGAAGGCCCTGATCGACTCGGTCCGCAGCGGCGAGCCGATCAACTGCGGCCATCACATGGCCAACAGCACCCTGGTGGCCGTCCTGGGACAGATCGCCTGCTACACCGGCAAGCCGCACTCCTGGGACGATGTCCTGGCTTCCGACATCCAGTTCGGTCCTTCGCCCGACGAGACGTCCTTCGAGACCGAGCCCCCGGTCCGACCGGACGAGACCGGGAACTATCCCCTGCTCCGCCCCGGCACCACCGTGCTGAAGTAACGCGGGAGACGAGGCCATGAGCATGCTGTCGATCCGAGGGATCCTCGTGCTGGCGACGATCCCGCTCCTGGGCACCACCGGCCTCGCCGCGCCCCCTCGCGCGCACGACGGCACCCGCGTTCTCATCGTCACCGGGGAGGACTACGCAGGGCACGACTGGCGGAAGACCACGCCCGCGTTGAAGGCGGCGCTGGAGGAGGAACCGCGCCTGACGGTCGAGGTGCTCGACGATCTGGCCCGGCTCGCCGAGCAGGACCTGTCCTCCTTCGCCGCGGTGGTGGTCCACTTCAAGAACTACGACCCCGCGGTTCCCGGACGGGCCGGGCTGGACAACCTCGCGACGTTCGTGCGAGACGGGGG
>CAYRXS010000364.1:0-5885 GCA_964428225.1 uncultured Planctomycetaceae bacterium | reverse complement strand
GAGGTAGACATGGTCGCCGCCGGCGACCGGGGAGGTGTAGTAGGCGTCGATGCCGTGCTCGAGGCGCCCCTTCTCGATCCGCTCGCCGGTGGCGGGATCGAGGAGGGTGAGGTGGCCGCTCCGGTCGCCGAGCATGTAGTAGATGCCGCCGTGGATCAGGGGCGAGGGGAGCTGGGGAATCCCGCGGTAGTACTTCCAGAGCACGTTGGACGCGGTGACGTCGCCCTCGCCGCCCACCTTCATGGCCAGAGCGCAGTTCACGGAGGCGAAGGAGGCGCGCATCAGCTCCCACTCGGGGGCGTCGAGGGAGCCGTCCGCGTCCAGATCGAAGAAGACGAAGAGGCGGGCGGCTTCCTCGTTCTCGAGCTCCGCGCGCGCGAGGCGGCCGTCGCGGTCGTCGTCCATCGCCCCGAGCGCGTCCGCGAACGCGGGCATCCGGACCTGGTTGCCGAGGTTGTTGGCCGGCGAAGCGAAACCGTGGATCCAGAGCGTGTCGTCGAGGAGGACCGGGACCGACTTCATCTCCGAGGGCAGACCGCTCACCCACCACCGCTCCTCGCCGGTCAGGACGTCGTAGGCGATCAGGTCGAACGAGCCCGGCAGCAGCACCTCGTCGCGACCGTCGGCCCCGCGCCGCACGACCGGGGTGCAGTGCCCGCTGACCGCCCGGGGCCGCGCGACCTTCCAGAGCACGCGACCATCGTGCTTGCCCACGCCCAAAACGTAGGAGCCCGTCGACTGATCGCACGGGAGCACCACGACCTCGCCCGCTATCACCGGCGAGGCGCCCATCCCGTAGACGTTGTTGAACGGACCGAGCGGCATGCGCCACCGCTCCTCGCCCTCGAGGTCGTAGGCGAGCATGCCGTACTCGTCGAAGAAGACGACGACGGTGTCGCCGTCCGCCGCGGGAGAGGCGGCGGCGGGATGGTTGTCGGAGTGGAACTTCGTCCGCCGAGGACGCGGGGATTCGCGCCGCCAGAGCGTCTCGCCCGTTTCGCGATCGACCGCATAGGTAAATAGCCGTTCGTCCTCGAGCCCGGTCAAAAAAATCCGTTCCCGACCGAGGATCGGAGAGGAGTAGCCTTCGGGAAACTCACGCTTCCACACCGTTTTGGCCTCGGGATCGATCCTTACGGGGTAGCGACCTTCGGCGATGCCCGTGCCGTTCGGTCCTCGATAGCGATTCCACGCCGCGGCCTCCTCGTCGTTAGCGAAGAAGAAGACCGCGGTCGCGAGCACACCGCAAGTCAGGAGCACGTTCGTTTTCATCATGAAGCTCACCATGAGCGGATGTCGGTTTAACGCTATCATGAGAGTAGGGGCGACGTGAACGCGGATTCCTCGTGATCACGTCGGACCAGGTCTGGCGCGAGCCCCCACCACCTCGGGCCAGGATCGAAGGGAGATTGGCATGAAGATCGGCGACCGTCGCTTGCTTCGTTCCTTCTGGGTCGCGCTCCTCCTGGCCGCCGCGCCCGCGAGCATCGCCCCCGCCGGCCCCCCGATTGTGGGATCGGACGATGACGAGCCCGACGAGTTGCCGCCCCACGAGGCGATCGCCAAGGAGCTGGAGCGGTGCGTCAAGAGCGGCCGGCCCATCATCTACTTCGACGTCCCCGAGGGCGCTTCGGAGGCGAAGAAGAAGCAGTCGGTCGACCCGAAGAAGACCCTCGACGCCTTCGATCAGACGATCGAGAAACTGCGGGGGACCGAGTACGACACCCCGCGCAAGGTGTTCGAGGCCTTCCACCGCGAGGTCACCCAGAAGGTGGCGGACGCGAACGGGCACGGCGACGAGATCAGGCGCGCGATCTACGAGACGGAGTGGGGAGACCGCCTGATCCTCGCCACCGTCGCCGTGCAGGACGCGAACGGCGATGCGAGCCCCGCGGCGATCAAGGAGCTGATCAAGGCCGGCGCCGTCGACGAGAACTTCGGCCGCTACATGTGGTTCGCCCGCGACAAGCTCGTCCGTATGGCCATCCAGGACAAGGTCACGGCCGAGCTCGAGGCTCGCCACCCCGGCCTCACCTTCGAGATCACCATCCTCGACTCGGGCTCCTTCGAGTCGATCAAGTCCGACGTCGACAAGACGCCCGGGCTCCAGGCCTTCGACCAGGACGGGAAGCCGGTCAAGGCGTTCGGACCGGGAGGACGGGTGCTCGGCGGAAACATCGACGCCTACGTCGAGCTGCTCTACAAGGCGTTCGACGATCTCGGCTACACGAGGTACGGCGCGAAGAACCGCATCAGCAGGACGCTCGACACCGAGTTCTTCGCCAACGACACGCTGCTGCGACGCCTGGGGCGCGCGGCGACCCACGCCTCGGGCGAGGTGAACGTCCACACCCTGGCTCAGGGGCTGCGCGAGCACTTCTCCGCCCTGCAGCGCAATCCGGCGCCGACGTACCAGTTCATGATGAAGATCGTCGCCCAGGTGATCGGGCGCGTCGTCGAGCAGGACGTCACGCTCATGATGGAGATCGCCGAGCTCGACGCGCAACGCGCCCTGGGCATCCCCGAGGGCGACCTCATCGCCCACCTGCTGCGCGAGGCGGTGACGTCCGTGCACTCGCCGGCCGTCCGCATCGGCAAGGAAGACGGCCGGTACGTCATTCGCTCCATCGGGGTCATCGAGTACCTGGAGACCAGCGGTCTCGACCTCCGCCACAGCCCCGAGTTCGCGGTGCACAACGTACTCGGCGACTTCGAGAAGCTCGTCCACAAGCAGCACAAGATCATCGACGCCGAGGGGAACTTTCACCGCGCGATCTTCGACGGCTACATGCTGGATCTCGCCAAGTACATCGACCGGGTCAGCAAGGACATGCTGAACAGCATCCTCGACCCCGACGAGGGGGGAGGGCGGCTGCGCCCCGGGCTCACCGACCCGGAAACCGAAGTCCTGCGCGGACGGATGGGACAGTACTCGGAGAAGTTCATCGCCGCCGACGACCCCGAGCTCCTGCGAACGAAGAAGCCGGCCTTCGGGCGCGAGTACACACGCGCGATGCACGAGCGGCTGTACCGCGGCGCGCTCGAGCTCGTGTACGGGGGCGATCCGGAGAAGGTGAATGTCCAGCTCGACCTCTTCTGGGCCATCAGCCGGGCGAGCGAGATCGCGCTCGAGATCAAGGCCCGGGCCGGCATGGCGGACGAGGTCAAGAGCGCCAACCTCGCCGATGTCGATCCGAGCCTGGCCGGGCGGCGCAGCCAGTGCGCGGGCTTTCCCTACGACTACGTGCTCCACCACGTGCTCGAGTGGATCCAGAGGAACGAGCCGCAGCGGTTCGGCGACCTCCGCGGCCTCTCCGAGGAAGGCGTGCTGCAGCGCAAGCTGGACGCCGCCAAGAGGCTCTACACGGAGGGGAGCGAGAAGATGTGCATCACCCTGGCTCGCGAGCACGTGCCGGGGCAGATGTCCTTGTGGCTCGGGCCGATCGACAACGTCGTGGCCCGCGGGCTGCAGCTGGAAACGGCGCGGCACCGGCAGATCGTCGCGGAGCTCGACTCCCTGCGCCGTGGGATCATCCCGGAGGGCGCAGATGCCAACATCTTGCTCCGCTCGCTCGAGCGCCGGCTCAAGGAGTGCGAGGCCGACCTCGACCTGCTCCGCCACCGCCCCGAGGAGGCCCAGCTCCGTCTGCGCGCCCGGGCCGAGGAGACGATGCGGGTGTTCTACTTCCAGTACGGCTTCGGCGAGGCGCACCCGCGCTACGAGTTCATGCTCGCCGAGCTGACGCCCGAGCAGCGCGCCGTGTACGACAGCATGGTGCCGCTGTGGAAGGCCGACTTCGAGACGGCCCAGGGAGAGCTCCTCGCGCGGCTCTACAAGCTCGCGCTCGCGGACCTGCCCGCCTACGGGAAGATGAGCGCGCGGCGGCTGGGCTGGGCGTACGCGAACCTCTGCGGGCTCGACGTCGACGCCATCTTCTCCCCACCGCCGGGCCCGACGACCGCGGACACGAACGCCCCCCACTACATCCTCGGGCGGTTCCTCAAGAACAATTACGTGCACATGGGGCTCGCCGACAGCGGGCTGCGGCTGCTCCTCGTCCTGGAGATGACGCAGGACCTGCCGTGGGAGGAACGAAAGAACGTGCTCGGCAGCGCCGTGCAGAGCGAGGTGCTGCTCGGCGTGCCCGCGATCGGCCCGGCCTATGGCATCTACATCGGCTACCAGATGGGTGATCCGGTGGCCATGGCGGGCGGGGCGCTCAACGGCGCCAACGAGATGCTGATGCTGTACACGGGGGCGAGCGCGGCGGGGCTGAATTCCGCGCTTCCCATGGTGTACGCGGGCAGCCTCGACGCGATCGCCGGCCTCGGCGGCTGCGCGGCCCTGTTCCTGAGCATGGCGCGCTCGACGGTCGAGATCGTGGGCCACCGGGTGTTCGAGCCCGTGCGCGACGACTACTTCCAGCTCGCGTACCGGGGATTCCTCGACCCCGATCAACACGACCTCGAGACGACGTGGCCCATCGTGCCGATCACCGAACCGCACGGGCCCGACGCGTGCGCGTTCCTGTTCCTCGACCCGAGGCAGGCGCAGCTGTACCTCGACGAGCTCTTCATCGCCGGTGAGGGAGAGGCGGCGCTCGCGCTCATGATGCTCGCCGGCGCGGGGGCGGACCTCGACCAGCGCAAGGTCACCACCTCGTTCACCATCGACCTCGCCACGGACTTCGACGCCCTGATCGCCCGCGCCCTGCGCCGCGATCCGATGGAGGAGCGGCTGCCCCCGGCACACGCGTCGCGGCTCGAGGAGATGCGCACGAACGCGGTGCGCGTCCTGCAGCGGAACAAGGAGCTCCAGCGGGCGACGAAGGAGCGGATCGCGGCCGACCGGAAGCGCCGGGGCACGACGCCGGGGACGATGAACGTGTGGCTGCTCGCCTCGCGCCAGAACCTCGCCCTGCACTTCGACGCCCTGTTCCGTCGCGAGGTGCAGACGCTTTACGAAGCCCTGGTGGGCGATCCCGATGCCGTCGATCGCCTGCGCGCCGAGGAGGCGGAGGCGTGGGAGCGGTGGAAGGATCTGTCGTCGGGGATCCAGAGCGACGCCGCGATACGCGCCCGCTTCGACGCGCTGATGGACACGCCCGCCGCGTATCGCAGCCGGATCGCGGAGCTCGAGGAGGCCCTCGGCGAGGTGTACGACATCCCCTGGGGCAACCCGGGCGCGATGCTCGGGGAGCACCTCGGGCGCGCCGTCAACGACTACATCGGCAACGTGACCGAGGAGGAGCAGGCCCGGCGGGCTGAGGTCCGGGAGCTGGAGCGGCAGCTCGCCGCCATGCACGCCTTCCTCGACAACCGCTTCCAGGAGCAGCCGGGGCGCACGCACACGGAGCGATACACACTCGACGACGTCCTGGCCTGGTACGCGGAGCGCATCCGCGAGAAGGCCCTGGAGATCCGCAACGCGCCCGAGTCGCCCGGGCCGGGCTCCGTCGTGGACCGAATCGTGAAGGCGCAGCATGCCAAGGCGGAGCTCGAGCTCGAGCAGGGACTCCTCGTGCAGAGCATCCTCGCGATGGAGGAGATCGTGGCTCCCCGCGTCGCCCAGCGGCTGCTCACCGACTGGCTCGCGGTCCGCGAGCCCTATGACGACGAGCCGAACGCGGCGCTCAAGTTCCTGTGGCACGACCTCGACACCCAGCAGCGCATCCTGATGCGCGTCGCCCAGGACCTCGCGCTCGGCCGGCGCGTGCTCCCGCTCTACCTGTCGCAGCGGATGGCGTCGCGCGGGCTCTTCCACGCCGAGCGTCTGCGCCTGCTCCGGGAGTACAAGCTCGCGCTCGAGGACCAGCTTCGTCTCTTCCAGCGCGAGTCGGCGCGCATGGCCCGGCTCAACGCCGAGCTACGCGCGAAGCCGGAGG
>CAYRXS010000363.1:0-5936 GCA_964428225.1 uncultured Planctomycetaceae bacterium | reverse complement strand
CCCGGCGCCAGTCCCGGTCCGGGTCGGCGGGCCGCGTCTGCACGAGGATCTCGATCGCCTCGTCGGCGGGTGTGCCCTCGGGCAGCACGACGCGTCCGGTCACGGGGATCCCTGCCAGGATCCGAGCCGAGTCGTCCTCCTCCGGAAGCGCCTCCATCGGAGGCTCGTCCGTGGCCTCCGTGACGATCGGCACCGGATCGGGCAGCTCGGTCGGTGTATCGGCGACCTCCGGCGGAGCCTCGACGTCTGCGGCCGGGGCGACGGTGCGGTCCTCCCGGTCGGGATCGTCGGTCACGATCCAGATCACGACGACGGCGGCAAGCGCGAGCGCGACAACGGCAAGCAGTCGACGGTGCATGGATTCTCCTCCCCCGAACGGTCAACGCGAAGAGAGCAGCTGCGCCCGCGAGCCCGGGAGAGCCACGGGCCAGTCGGTACTATCTTCCCCCCCAAGGCGGGTCACCGCCCGGAGAAATCCAGGACGACGGTGCACTCCTCCTCGCCGGCCAGCGTGAAGGGGATCTTCGCCGTCCGCCCGTCCCCCCGCCGGGCCTCGGCGACCCAGCGACCCGGAGGAAGCGGTCCGAAGCCGCGGCGGAGGGCGCGTGCGGCGTGGTACCAGCCGAGGACCGAGCCGCGCTCCTGGGCGTGCTCGCGGCCCGCGGAGTCGCGCAGGCTGACGACGACGTCGGAGGCGTCCTCCTGGAGGCCGCGCAGCTCGAGGACGATTCGCGTCGCCGTGAACACGCGCAGGTCCACCCGGGTGACCTCGCCCGGCTCGACGTCGACGGCGCGGGGCTCCGCGGTGGCCACGCGCTCGCCGACGGCCTCGACGAGAATCCGGCCGGTGGGCAGGCCGCTGACGGAGAAGCGGCCGTCGGATTCGACCTCGTAACCGAAGGGATGCAGGAGTCGTCCGCTCTCCTCGCGGATGTACAGCACGGCGTCGGGGCAGGAGCGGCCGTCGGTGTGCGCCACCAGGCCTTCGATCAGGCCGGAGGGACGCAGCACGAGAACGACGTCCTCGACGAGCTCGCCGGCCTCCACGACGATGCCGGAGCGCACGGCGGGAGCGGGAGCCCGCTCGTCGTGCTCCGGGAAGAGGAGCTCGCGGGCGGCGACGACGCGGTACGAGCCCGGGGCGAGGTGGTCGCACGACCAGGTGCCGTCCTGCGCGACGTGCACGGACACGGCGTCGCCGCCGGCCCACGCCACCCCGTGCTCCCGCTCGCGCTCGATCACGACCTGCACGTCGAACGGCAGTCGGCCGCCACCTTCCACCTCGATCCGGCCGGCGATCCCGCTCGCGGGGAGCGCGAAGGACACCACGTGCTCGCCGCTCTCGGGCAGCTGCTCGTCGAAGTACCAGGGCCGGCCGCCATCGGCGTCCACCACCCGGAAGAGGGTCTTGCCGCCGGCCTCGAGCTCGAGCGTGAAGCGACCGTCCGCTCCGCTCTTCGTCTTGTTCTCTCGACTGGTCTCCTGTTCCGACCACGCCTCGACGAACGCCTCCACGACCGGCCGGTCTCCCGAGGTGACGAGGCCCTGCACGACGACCTCTCCCCGGAGCCGGCCGCCCAGGGTCACCTTCGTGGTCTCGCCCTCGCGGACGCGCGCTCGAGCGCTCAGCGCGGATCCCGGTTCTCGCTTCGTCGAGGTATGGATCTGGAACCGGCCGGGCCTCAGGGGGCCGACCTCCACGTGCCCGCCCGCATCGGTCTCCCGCTCCAGGAGGGCTATGGCGCTCGATCCGTACACACTCACCTCGCGTCCGGCGGCGGGGCGTCCCTCCTCGTCGAGCACCCGGATCGACAGGAATCCACCCCGACCCACGGTCAGCGTGACGTCCGTGATTCTCTCTCCAGGAGCGACGTCGATCACCTGCGGCGCGCTCGGAGCGAACTCCGGAGCGGTCGCCACGAGCCGGATCCGCCCGGAGGGGACCTCGGGAAGCCGGAACCGACCCTCACGGTCGGTCCGGGCCTCCGGCGTCTGGGCTCCCAGGGGAGACGACATCTCCACGATCCAACCGGTGTAGATCTTCGCCCGGCGGAGGGGCTGACCGCCGGGGTCGAGGACGACTCCCTCGGTCGACCCGAAGCGCGGCACCTCGAGGCGGACCGGCGCTCCGTCCCCGGGGAGCTCGATCCGCACCGGACGCGGGGAGGGGTATCCCTCCGCCTCCACCCGGACGAGCCAGCGACCGACGGGAAGCCTCCGCCAGCGGAACGTGCCGTCGGCGGCCTCGAAGTCCTGCCGGTGGTCCGCGGAGAAGAAGAAGGTGTCCTCGCCGACGGAGTGCCCCCGGTCCTCCTCGGCCTCCAGGCGGAAGCGGGTCACGGGCTCGCCGGCATCGTCGACGACCCGGCCTTCGAGCCCGGGGGGCGGGACGAGGACGAGATCCACGTCGCCGCCTCCCGCCACGACCGCGCTCCGTCGCGCGATCCACGGATATCCCTTGCGCAGGTCCTCCGCGCGGCGGACGACGGCGTGGCGCGCGTCGATCGTCTCGGGATCGTCGAGGACGATCGACGTCGAGAGGTCGTAGGCGCGAGGGCGGAGCCCGCTGATCGCGAAGCGGCCGGTCTCGTCGGTTCCTTCCCGCCTCTTCCCGCCGGAGTAACGATCGTCCTCGCCGGCGGGGGTGCAGATGACGTACGCCCCCGCCACCGGCCTTCCGTCGGGAAGGACGACGCTCCCCGTGATCCACGCGCCGCGGGAGAGGCGGACCTCGTAGTCGAGCCCGCCGCCGTCGGCGAGGACGCGGCTCATCGGGAGCTCCGCGCGGAGGAAGCCGGTCTCCGTGACCTCGATGGTCGTCGCTCGGGGATCGAGGTTCTCGATGCGGAAGACGCCGCTCTCGTCGGTGCTCGCGTCTTGCCAGGGAGCCGCCCACGAGTCCTCACCCTTGTTCCGGATCCCCGCGAGGATGAGCGCGCTCTCGATAGGAGCACCGTCCTCGTCGACCACCCGACCTCCCACGACGAGCCTGTCGAGCAGGGGAACCTCGACGACGCGAAGCTCGCCGGGAGGCACGCACACGCAGATCGAAGGGAACGGAGCGAAGGGTGGGAAGTCGCCCTCGAGGTAGTAGCTGATCTCCTCGTTGAGAGCCCCGGCGAGCATCTCCAGGTTCTCGTCGATCGTGATCGGGCGGTAGTTCGGGGGTCCGGACATCTGTCCGATGGCGCTGAACTCGAGCCGTGCCTCTCGGCCCACGAGGGCTCGCGGATCTCCCCGCAGGCCGGGAGCGGGAACGAGACGGAAGCGAACCGCGCCTCGGAGCTCCGGTTTCAGGACGACGGAGTCCGACCATTCCCGGATCGACTTGTAGAAGGGCAGGCTCAGGTACGTGGCGTCCAACCTCAGCCGGGCGACGTCCCACCCGGGTGGCAGGTGCAGCTCGAAGTGCCCGTTCGATCCCACGGCGCTCCGCGTTCGCTCCTCCCACTCTCCACCGAACCGTCGTGAGGATTGGGCTTCGTCGCCCTCGGGACGGCGGGTGAGGAGCACCACCTCGATCTCTTCGTCGGCCGGCGTTCCCTCCGGAATCACGACCCGGCCCTTCACCGTCGTGCTCAGGACGACGCGCATGTCTCGCGACGCCTCCTCCGGAACGTCGAGCTCCTGCTCGTCCGCGGCCTCGTCGCGCGTCCCCCCTGCCGGCGCGAGCGGCGCCGACGCGGCCTCCGGCTCGGAACTGCCTGTCGCGGCCGCGCAAGGGGCGACGGGGTCCTGTACTTCGGTCCCGCGCCCCCGCGCGGCGAGCCACAGGACGCCGACGAGGCCGAGCAGGAGGACCACGGCGAGAAGGAGGCGGCAGTTCACTTCATCTCCCCTCGCCCAGGATACCCGGGAATCGAGGATCGACGTGGCCTTTGTCCCCGCCGGCGAGCGTGAGGCAGAGAAAGGGCGACGTCAGCCAGGCTGGCGTCGCCCTTCCGTGCTCCGCCGGTGCGAGGGGGCGCGCCGGCGGATTCTGCGGTGGCTGCTACTTGGCGGAGACGAGGATCTCGTCGATGTAGACGTCGTCCCGGTTCCCGCTGGCGTCGCACATGAGGCGGAGCTTCATGTTCGTGGGGAAGGTGTAGGAGCCTTCGTCGATCGTGACGGTCTCGGAGTAGAAGACGTTGTTGTCGAAGTCGATGCCCCGGGCGTAGGTCGCGACGGTGTTCCAGGTGCTCCCGTCGTAGTACTGGACCCAGGAGTCCTCGTTCGAGTTGTCCATGCTCACCGCCTTGAACCAGAACTCGATCTTGATCTGGGTGTAGCCGGCCGAGTGGACGTCGACTCCGTTCTTGTAGTAGAAGGACGAGGCGGTGCCGCTGTTGTCCTGGATGTTCGCCGAGCGAATCCCCTGGTGAGCGTAGGTGGAGTTCTTCTTCCGGCGACAATCACCGCCGCCGTCCTGGAAGTTGCCCCAGCCACCCTCGAAGTCGTCGTAGGTCAGCTCGACCCACGTGCCTCCGGAGGGATCCGTCGTGGCGGACTCGGCGCTCGAGCCGCCCGTCTCGTTCTGGTTCGCGCTCAGGTCACGCGCGACCACCTCGTAGAAGTAGGTCGTGCCGGGCAGGAGCCCCGTGTCCTCGTAGGTCGTGCCGGACTGCCAGCCGCTGTCGTGGCCGCCCGCGGTCAGGCAGTCGAAGTAGTACTCGACGCCGCTCGGGTCGGAGGCCGTGGTCGCCGTCATCGAGATCGACGAGGTGCCGGTGGCGTAGGGCGCCGTCGCCCAGGTCATCGGGTCGGGATTGGGCGGCGTGGTGTCCTCGCCCGAGCCGCCCACCGCGGCCGCGGCGTCGACGAGGCCGTGGCCGTACGTGGAGTCCCAGCCACCGGATCCAAGGTCGAGCGCGGTGTCGTGCAGGACGCTGCGGATGTTCTCCACGCCGGTGATCCCGTTCGAGATCATCAGGGCGACGACGCCCACCGCGATCACCTTGGAGTAGGCGGCCGGGTAGGAGACCGTGCTCACCGCGGAGTTACCGGCCGCGGCCACGAGGGTCACGCCCGCGTTGTAGGCGTAGGTGACCGCATTGTGCACGGTGGATCCGGGATCGTAGCCGAGGCTCCACGACAGGCTCATGTTGACGACGTCCGCCCCGTTGTTCGCGGCGAAGTAGAGCCCGTCGGCGAGCGACGCGGCCGAGCCGCTTCCGGTGTAGTCGAGCACCTTGACCGGCATGATCGAGGCGTTGTGGGCGATCCCGGCCACGCCGTAGCCGTCGTTGGTGCTCTGGGCCACCGTGCCCGCGACGTGCGTGCCGTGCGCGTTGTTGTCGTTCGGGTGGCTGTCGTAGTTGATGTAGTCGTAGCCGCTCACGAACGAGGTGCTCGCGAGATCGGGCGCAAGCTGGTACTGGGTAACTCCCGAGGCGACGGTTCCGGTCTCGTGCGACGGAATCGTGTAGTTCTCGTAGGCCACCCCCGTGTCGAGGATCGCGACCACGGCGCCCGAGCCCGTGGCCACGTCCCACGCGTCGGGCATGTTGATCTGCGGGAAGTGCCACTGGTAGCCGTAGTAGGGATCGTTCGGGACCCCCGTCGCGTGACAGATCGTGTTCAGCTCCGCGTACTCCACGAAGGGCAGCGCGGAGTAGATCGCCACCGTCTCGTGCTCGGAACGATTGGAGGGAACCGCGACCCGCTGGAAGCCCGCGTGGGGGCTCGTGTAGATCGCGCGGGCGCCGAGGGCCGCGTGGATGGTCTCCACCGCGCTCGTCGGAACGCGCTCCTGGAACTTGACCAGGATCTCCCCGGACACGTGGTCCGGGACCGGGTCGACCGCCGGTGGTGGTGCGGTCTGGAACTGGGCCTGGGCCGCTCCTCCCAGCAATCCGATCGCGGTGAACAGACTGGCGACAATGGACGTCCTGAATCGGTTCCCAAGCACTGCGTTCTCTCCTTGGGGGGTGAAAAGAGTCACACAACGGGGCCCG
>CAYRXS010000362.1:0-5960 GCA_964428225.1 uncultured Planctomycetaceae bacterium | reverse complement strand
CGCAAGCTCTCCGCGGTGCGGTCCTTCTTCCACCACCTCCTGCGGCACGGCCGGATCGAGACCCACCCCGCCACCGGCCTGCGTCACCGCCGCGGCACGCGCCGGCTGCCGAGCGCGCTCGAGGAGGGCGAGATCGAGGCCCTGCTCGCCGCGCCCGACGTCACCACCGCGAAGGGCCGCCGCGACCACGCGCTCCTGGAGACGATGTACTCCGCGGGGACGCGCGCCGCGGAGACGGTGGGGCTCGACCGCGGGGACCTCGACCTCGCCCGCGGCATCGCGCGCGTGCGGGGGAAGGGGCGCAAGGAGCGACTCGCGTCGCTCGGCAGCTTCGCGGTGAAGGCGCTCGAGGGCTACCTCTCCGATCCCGAGCGCCCCCGACCGCGCATGGAGTCCGCGAACGCCGTGTTCCTGAACCGGCTCGGGGGCCGCCTGTCCACGCGCTCGCTCGGCCGCATCGTCGACCAGGCGGTGCTCGCCGCGGGCCTGAAGCGGCGCGCGACGCCCCACACGCTGCGCCACAGCTTCGCCACGCACCTGCTCGACCGCGGCGCGGATTTGCGCTCCGTACAGGAGCTGCTCGGCCACGCGAACCTCGTCACCACCCAGATCTACACGCACGTCTCCGTCGAGCGACTGCGCAAGGTCTACGAGCAGGCGCATCCGCGGGCGGGGTCGGGATGAAGGTCCTCGACACGATCCTGCTCGCCGGCGCGGCCTGCGGCTCGGTGCTCGACGCGCAGTCAGAGGGCTGGCCCGCCTACCTGCACGACGGCCGGCGGAGCGGAGTGACCGAGGAGCAGCTCGCGCTGCCGCTTCATCCGCAGTGGACCGCCGCGTGCGAGCACCGCCCGCAACCCGCGTGGCCCGACCCGGCTCCGGGGAGCTTCTGGCAGGGGCTCGAAACGCTCAAGCCGCGCGTGACCTACGACGCGGCCTTCCAGCCTATCGCGGTGGACGACGCGGTCTGGTTCGCGTCGTCGTCCGACGACCGCGTGTATTGCCTGGACGCGCGGAGGGGACGAACACGATGGTCGCGCCGGGCCCAGGCTCCCGTGCGCTTCGCGCCGGTGATCGCCGGCGAGCGACTCTTCCTCGCGAGCGACGACGGCTTCGTCTACTGCCTGAGCCGAGACAAGGGGATCCTCCTCTGGAAGCGGCGGCTCGCGCCGAAGCCGACCTTGATCCCGGGCAACGGACGGATCATCTCCGCGTGGCCGGTGCGCACGGGGCTCGTCGTCGAGGACGGGCTCGTGTACTGCGCCGTGGGGCTCTTTCCCTCTCAAGGCACGTGGATCTTCGCGCTCGATGCGACGAGCGGGGAGGTGGCGTGGAAGGCGGAGCTTCCCGAGAGCCTCTCGCCCCAGGGCTACCTGCTGCTCTCCCCCACCCGCTTGTTCGTCCCCAACGGGCGCGCCATGCCCTTCGCTTTCGCGCGCGCGGACGGCGCGTTTCAAGGCGTCTTCGGCGGGCCGGGGGGCGCGTGGGCGCTCGTCGTGGAGGACGCGCTCGTCAGCGGCCCCGGCAACGCGGGCGAGCTGGCGATGGCGAAGACCGACACGCGGGAGAGCCTCGCGAGCTTCCGTGGAAACCGGATGGTGGTGAAGGGCGACACGGCGTACCTGCAGACGGACACGCAGCTCGTCGCCCTGGATCGCGGGAAGCGCGTCGCACAGCCGGACGCGACCGACGCCGTTCTCTGGTCCGTGGCCACCCGCCATCCCCACGCCATGATCCTCGCCGGCAACACCCTCTTCGCGGGCGGTGACGACGAGGTGGGCGCCTACTCCGCGAGCACCGGCGAGCTCCTCTGGACCGGTCCGGTGAAGGGGCGAGCGCTGGGGCTCGCCGTGGCGAGCGGGCGGCTGATCGTCAGCACCGACACCGGGCACCTCCACGCCTTCGGCGAGGTCGAGGTGAAGAAGCCGCCGAGCCGGCGCATCCCCCCCCAGCCCATCGGCCAGAGCATGCCCAAGAACTTCAGTCGCCTGGTCGCCATCGGCCCGCTCGCTCGATACGTGAAGACGCTCCGAGGCACGTACCCCGGCCCGAGTGGAGAACGACACGAGCTTCGCCTTCCTCCAACCGTCGGTACGCACGTCACCGGCAACGGGTATGCCCTGGTCCTGGACTGCGTGGATGGCGAGCTGGCCCAAGACATCGCCTGGAAGTGCCGTCTCTCGACCGTCCTGGTATCGAGGAGCGAGGAGGATGCGCAGCGGGTACGACAGCACATCGGCAGCAACCGATGGGGAGGTTCGGGCTACGTCCGCGTCCTCGTCTGGGACAGCGACACGCTCCCCTTCCCCGATGGCTTCGCGAACCTCGTCGTGTCCGAGGCGTCCGTGCTCACCGGGACGTCGACGTCCGATTGGCGCGAGATGCTCCGGGTCACCGCCCCCCACGGCGGCGCGGTGCTGATCCGCGATCCGCAGAATCGAAAGAACGTGCTCGCCGACCTCCGGGCCGCGTGCCCGGATCCGCTCTCGATCGTGGAGGTCGTGCCGGACGAGCGGAGCATCCCCGACCGCGTACCGAATCCCGGCGGGATCCAGTACCTCGTAGTGCGCGGAGCCCCCACCGGTGGTGGGCGATGGACCCACGCCTACGCCGACGCCGCGAACACCTCGTGCAGCGGCGATCGACTCGCGGGCGGCGAGCTCGCCTTGCAGTGGTTCGGCGCCCCGGGGCCGGCGGGGATGGTCGACCGCCACCTGCGCACGACACCCCCGCTCTTCGGCAACGGCGTCCTGTTCGTCCCCGGCCGCGATCGCGTGGTCGCGGTGGACGCCTACAACGGAGCCTGGCTGTGGGAGCAGGAGGTGGAGGGCTTCACGCGCACCGGCGCGCCCTACGACGGCGGGCACTGGGCGGTGGACGAGTCGGGGCTCTTCCTCGCCGCGGCCGACAAGTGCCTGAAGCTCGATCTGCAGAGCGGCCGGACGGTCCGGAGATACTCCGCCTCCGAGCAGGCCGACATGCCCGAGGCCCACTGGGGGTGGATCGCTCTCGTGGACGGGATACTGTTCGGCAGCGCGCAGAAGCCCACCGCGGCCCGGCGGGATCAGGGTCGCGACGAGATCGCCGCTCAGTACCGCGAGCACAATCCCCACGTGGTGAGCGACGCGGTCTTCGCGACCGGCTACCGGACGTACAAGAGCCCCTGGATCCATCGAGTGGGCGTCGTCCTGAACACCTCGTTGACCGCGACGGACGACCGCGTGTTCCTGCTGCGCAGCCGCACCCCGGCGGCGGTCGACGACGAGGACGGGCGTGTGCCGCTCGAGAGCTTCCTCGCGTCGGACTGCGAGCTCGTCGCGCTCGAGCTCGAGACCGGCGAGCCGGTCTGGACGATCCCCTTCCCCGAGGATCGCTTCCGCCACAGCCTCTTCTTCGCCTGCGATCGCGGCGTGCTCGTCGCGGTGGGTTCCTACAACGAGAACGGGCGCAACGTCTACGCGCTGCTCGCCTTCGACGCCGCGACGGGAGCGCTGCGCTGGCGCGCGCAGCACGAGAACAACCGGGCGAGCGTCGGCGGCGATCACGGCGAGCAGGTGCACCGGCCCGAGCTCCCGGGCGGTCTCGTGAACCCCGACCCGCGCGCCAACCACCTCCACACCGGCGAGCTCGTCGATCCGCAGGAGACCGGCGAGCCCTTCTTCCTCCCCTCCCGCGGCGGCTGCGGGACGATCTCCGGCTCCGAGCACTGTCTGTTCTACCGCAACTCGAATCCGACGATGCTCTCCCTCTTCCCTGGCGGCGCGCCGCGCCGCATCACCCACGTCAGCCGGCCGGGCTGCTGGATCAACATCCTTCCCGCGGGCGGACTCGTCTTGCTCCCCGAAGCGAGCTCGGGCTGCGTCTGCGCCTTTCCCCTGCAAACCTCGATGGCCCTGCGATCGCGTTGAGCGATCGAGGCGCACCGCCCATGAAGCTCCCTCGGTTTCCGCACCTGCTCGTTCTCCTTCCGCTCGCTCTTCTCGTCGCTTGCTCCTCCTCGAAGGAATCTCCGGCACCCTCTCCGACACCCTCTCCGGCGCCCCCGGTCGAGTACGGCGTCCCCTACACCGGCGACATCGAGTTCACCGCTCGCGCCGCCCTCGGGGCGATCACCTACCACGACCTCGACGCGGAGCAACGCGCCGCGTGGGCGGAGGTCTGGGAGGCGGCCTGCGAGGGCGACACCGTGCCGCTGCAGGAGTACGTCTCCGACGAGCCCCCGCCCCTCCCGCGGGGTCGGAACATCTTCCTCTGGAGCGCGATCGACGGCTACGTCGTGGCCTACGCCCACCACTCCCTCGATCGCCTGACCCACGCGGGCTGCCTCGCCTTCCTGGAGGCCCTGGCGGCAACGGAGTAGGCCTGGCCGTCGGGGGCGGTATCGAGCTCGATACGAGACTGCCGACCCGGTTGGAGCTCGAGCACGAGGTGCGATTGGCGCCCCTCGAATGGGGAGCAGGCCCTTCGTGGACGACGAAAACCGACGTGCTTGCACGATAACGAAGCAACGAAGATGATCGGGGCGGTCATCCCGAAGTCTCGCAAACTACCAGGAGAGAGCCATGATCATCTTCGGCACTCGCGGAATCACCACGACTCCCGATCGAGGTGAGTTCCTTTGTCCGGAATGTGGGGGACAGCGCGAGTACGCCCACCGACGCGTGCGGCGCTTCTTCACCCTCTACTTCATCCCGGTCATCCCGTTGGACAAGGTCGGGGAGTACATCGAATGCGCCGGTTGTCAGGGCACGTTCAAGGAGCAGGTGCTCGACCACCAATCCGGTCCGGACGCCGCCATCAACGTGGAAGCGGAGTTCCAGCAAGTCATCAAGCGCGTCATGGCCCTCATGACCCTGGCGGATGGAGAGGTCGACGCCGCCGAGATCGAGACGATGGCCTCCATATTCGGCCAGCTCACGAACCGGCAGGTCGCTCCCCAGGTTCTCGAGGACGAGGTCACGCGCGCCCGCACGGAGGGAAGGACGGTCGCCGACTACCTGCGCGGAGTATCGCCCATGCTGAACGATCACGGAAAGGAGATGATCCTCCGAGCCGCCTACATGGTGGCGGCCTCCGACGGGGTCTTTCACGAGGACGAGATGAGCCTCCTGGAGGAGTCCGCCAAGGCGCTGCAGATGACCCCCGCCCACCTGCAGGGAATCCTGGCCGAGATGCGGCGGCCCGCGGAATGAGGCGATCCCTCGCACGCTCGGTGGCCGCGGAGTCCGCGATCCTGAGCGCGCACACCCTGCTCCTGGTCCTCCCGCCGGTTTGCGCGGGCGCCAATCCCGGCCGCCTGCTCGATCCGGCGTGCGTGACCTTCCTCGTCGGAGCGAATCTCCTCTCCAGCCTGGAGCGCTCGGCACGGCCGCGCTCGATGGAAGAGTCCCGGCGGCAACCGCTCGACGGAGCGGGAATTCTCGCCACGGCCACCGGCCTCGCGTTGCTCCTGGTCTTCTGGACCTCCCTCGTCGCCCATGGGGCCGCCGAGCCCGGCGCGTCCCACGCCCTGGGTCCGATCGCTCTCGCGGGAGGCGTGCTCATGGCCATCGGAATCACCCTGCGATGGTCGGCGATCCGCACCCTGGGGGATTGCTTCGTGAGTCGTCCCGAGGTGTGGCCGCACCAATCCCGCGTGGTACGGCGCGGCCCTTACCGATACCTGCGGCATCCCTCGGAGACCGGCTTGCTGCTCCTGAGCATCGGAGCCTCGCTGCTCCTGGGCAGCGTCGGGGGCTTGGTCCTGACCTCGGTCGTGTTGCTCCCTCTGTCCGTGGCGCGCGTCCGGATCGAGGAGCGCGTCCTGCGCCACGAGTTCGGCCGCCCCTACCGCGAGTACGCGCAGGCCGTGGGAGGGTGGCTTCCCCGGATCGACCGCTTGCGAGTGTGGCAGAGCGTGGGGGAAGGTGGTGACCCCAAGGGGATTTGAACCCCTGTTGCCAGGATGAAAACCTGGTGTC
>CAYRXS010000361.1:0-5984 GCA_964428225.1 uncultured Planctomycetaceae bacterium | reverse complement strand
CTGGCGTTGCGAGTCAGAGCGAGTAATCAACAACTGCCGCGGAGCGGCTTAGTTCTACGCGAAGTACGCGGGATCGCCGAACGCGATGGGTCCGCCGAACAGCTCGCCGTAGGGGTCCATGTAGTTGGTCAGGACGTTGCCTATCGGAGAGGGTAGCGTCAGGGGCGTCGAGTAGGCGACCAGCAGGGCTCCGTAGAACGGCGCAGTGTCGACCTGGACCTGGTAGACCTCTCCATGGATCGGCAGGGTCAGGGCAGTGTAGACCGCCGGGTTGACGTGACCTCCGACGTCCGGGTTGTGGAAGGTGGCCGACGCTCCCTCGCGGACCTCGTAGTCCCGCCAGTAGATGTTGTCCGTCTCGTTGGTCTCCGTGGCCACGTCGTCGAGGACGTCGACCTCGATCTGGATCCGGTAGGTCCCGGCCGTGGGGAAGATGTACTCCTGATCGTCCCACTCCCGCGTGGCCAGGGCCGGCAAGGGCGGAACGGGCGCGTCCAGGGCAATGGCGCCGTCGACCGTCAGCCTCGTCGTGTGGGCCCCGGCGTGCGAGCCGTGGTTCTTCTCGGCGAAGTCGATGTAGACCGTCCTCCCCGAGGAGACGAGGGTGTCCACGTGCGTTCCCGGAACGGCGCTGACCACGATCGTGTCGTCCCACCCGTTGGGGTGCCAGGGGATCAGGTTGGGCCCGGGGGGCACCGGGGTCGTGACGAAGACGTAGGCCGAGCCGCGGTCGGCAAAGGGAACGATCTCCCACCGCCAGGCCCCGACCAGGACCGAGTTTCCCGAGATCGACACCGAATGGCCGAACTCGTGGGTCGATGTCCCGTCGGACGCGGTGTGCTCCACGATCCTGCTCCAGCTCGTTCCGGTCCTCTCGAACACGTAGGCCGATCCCGTGCTCCCGACTCTCCCGTCGGCTCCGACGACCGCCAGGTCTCCGGAGACGGACACCGAGACCCCGAAGGAGGCGTGGGCATTCGTCGCACCCGCGGTCAGCTTGGCCTGCTGGCTCCATGTCGTTCCGCTGCGAACGAACACGTAGGCCGAACCGGCGTTCAGCCCCCCGACGTCGTCGTGGGGCGCCCCGACCACGGCCATCTCCCCGCAGATCGCGACGGAGCTCCCAAACATGTCGCCCGTGAACGCGTCGAGCGCGGTGAGCTTCGCCTGCTGACTCCACGCCGTCCCGTCTCGGACGAAGACGTAGGCCGAGCCGCTGTCCACTCCATCGTCGTCGTCCTGCGCGGATCCGATCACGGCCGTGTCGTCCTCGTAGGCGACGCTGCAGCCGAACTGGTCGTCCGCCTCCGCGTCCCCGGCGATGATCCGGGCCTGCTGGCTCCACGTCGTGCCGCTGCGCTCGAACACGTAAGCCGCCCCGGCGTCACCGAGCGGGCCCTCGTCGCTCACGTGGGCTCCGATCAGGGCCGTGTCCCCCGAGATCGAGACGCTACCGCCGAACTGGTCGCCCGGTTGCGCCCCGATGGGCAGGAGCTTGCTCTGGAGGCTCCAGGACGTTCCCCCGAGAACGAAGACGTATGCCGAGCCGGTGTCGGCCCCCGCGTCGTCGTCGCGATGGGCGCCGACCACCGCCGTATCGTCGGAGACGGACACCGCGAATCCGAAGCGGTCTCCGAGCTGGGCATCACCCCTGATGAGCCTCGTGGGCGCGGACCACGCCGTTCCGGTGCGCTCGAACACGAAGGCCGCGCCGGTGTCGTTGAGACCGGTCTCGTCCTCCATGTCGGCCCCGACCACGGCCGTGTTCCGCCAGATGGAAACGGATCGACCGAAGAGGGCGTTGTCCTCGGGAATCCCGGAGAACAGCTGGACCTCCTCCGTCCAGATCCACGGATCGATCGTCAGCGGGTAGACCGCTTCCGCGTCGTCCACCAGGATCGCGAGGTCGGCGCCGTCCCGCGCGAACCTCGCCTCGAGCTCGACTCCCTCCGCGTCCCAGGCGCGAAGACCCGAGTAGGCGAGCCGGGCCGGGCCGGTGAAGCGCGCGGAGCGCTCGCCGGGCAGGATCGCGAGCTCGAAGCCGCCCTCCACCCGGAGCAGGATCTTCAGGGGCTCGTCGCGAGCGACGTGCTCGCCGACGGGAACCTCCCGGATCGTGAAGCCCTGCTCGATCCCTCGCGCATCGTTGACGTACCACTCCGTGAACGAGCCTCGTTCGATCTCGACCCGCCGGCCCGCGGAGGTGACCGTTCCCTCCGCGACGGTCTCCAGCGAAGCACCCCTCCCCCACGACACGGTCCGGAGCCCCAGCTTCCAGGGAGCGCCGGCCTCCCCCTTGCCGGAGACCTCCAGACCGCTCGTCGAGAAGCACGTCCGGAATCCCTGGGCCGCGTTCACCGCCGCCCGGGTGTCGTCCCCCGGTTCGACCCTCGTGACGCCGTACTCGTCGTCGAGGACGACATCCTCGCCGACTTCCGCGAGAGCTCGCGGTGCGGGGGTGGTCGAGCCGGAAGCGGGATCCGCGAGGAACAGGACGGGAAGAAGGGCAAGGAGAGCGGCCGACGGAGCGGACATGGCATCCTCCAGGGCATGGTGCCAGTGCGAGTCGAGGCGCCACCAGTCTAGATCGCTCTCACGGTCTCGTGGGACGGGAACCGGATTCACCGTCCGCGGCCCGGCTCTCGCGCGCCTCGGGCTCCACCCGAGCCGCGTCCGGGCGCGCTCAGAGGCCGAGGAACAGGTCCAGGGCGTTCGACAGCGCGAAGGGGAGGACGCCGCCGAAGTGCAAGACCTGGGTGAAGGTCTCGATGCCCGCGAACGAGGGGTCGGCGGGGACCGGGACGTCGTACGCCGCGAGCGGACCGGCGACCGCGGATTGCATCAGGAGCTCACCGCTGGGATCGAAGACGTCGACGAGGAGGACCTGCCCTCCCCCCAGCGGCATCGTGAGCGGGGCGAGGAAGCCCACCAGCAGGGCGAACGAGTGTCCCGTCGTGCCGCCGAGGTCGACGGTGCTGCTGTAGGTGGTGCCGAGGACGGGGAGGGTGACCGCCGCGTAGCTGGCGGGATTCGAGCCGGCGTTGCGGAAGGTGGCCGAGGCCACGGCCTCCCAGACGAGCACGTAGGCCGCGCCGGCCATGTACCCCGCCTGGTCGTCTCCGTGCGCCGAGACCAGGGCGGTGTCGCCGGAGGCGGCCAGGCCTCGGCCGAACTCGCCGTGAGCCACGGCGTCGCCCGGCGTCAGCTTCGCGTGCTCGCTCCAGGTCGTACCGGTCCGCAGGAACGTGTAGACCGCGCCGGCGCTCGCCCCACCGTCGTCGTCGCCATACGCCCCGATCAGCGCGGCGTCGCCGGCGAGGGCGACGCCGACGCCGAACTTGTCGAACGCCTCCCCGTCGCTCGCGAGCAGCTTGGCTTGCTCGGACCAGGCCGTCCCCGCCCGCACGAACACGTAGGCCGAGCCGGCGCCCATCCCCAGGTCGTCGTCGTCGCCCGCCCCGATCAGCGCGGTGTCCCCCGACAGGCAAAGGGACTGTCCGAAGCGCGCCGAGATGCCCCCGTCCGCGGGGAAGAGCTTGGCCTCCTGGCTCCAGAGCGTCCCGGAACGCCGGAACACGTAGGCCGAGCCGGAGTGCCACCCCATGGGGAAGTCCCAGAACTTGCCCACCAGGGCGAGGTCGCCCGAGACGGAGACCGCGTTGCCGAAGTGGACGGCACCCGCGGAGTCGCCCGGGAGGAGCTTGGCCTGATGGCTCCAGCTCGCGCCCGATCGCACGAACACGTAGGCCCCCCCCGCATCGATGTATCCGTAGTCGTGCATGTGCGCGCCGACCAGCGCCGTATCGCCGAAGACGGAGACCGCGCTGCCGAAGTGATCGGCCCGCACTCCGTCGAAGGGGGTGAGCTTCGCCTGCTGGCTCCACGTCGTCCCCGTCCGCACGAACACGTAGGCCGAGCCCGTGTCGTTCGTCGTCGAGAGATCGTCCAGGGATGCTCCCACCAGTGCGGTGTCGCCGTACACGGAAACCGCGCTGCCGAAGGCGTCGAGGTAAGCTCCGTCGCTGGCCGCGAGCCTGGCCTGCTCGGTCCACGTCGTCCCCGATCGCACGAACACGTAGGCCGCGCCCGTCTGCGACGCCGCGCCGTCGGCTTGGATCGTCCCGACGAGGGCGGTGTCGCCGGAGATCGCGACGGAGTGGCCGAACTCATCACCGATGAACGCGTCGCTCGCGATGAGCTTCGCCTGCTCGATCCAGAGCAGGGGATCCACGGTCAGGGGATAGGCGGCGCCCTCGTCCTCGACGCGGATGACGAGCCGCTCTCCCTCGAGGGAGAACGCGGCCGCAACGTTCCGGCCCCCCGCGTCCCAGGCGCGCAGACCGGTGAAGTGGACCAGGAGCTCGGGATCGCGCGACGCGAGGAGCACGTCGCGACCTCCGGGCCGGACCCGGGGCGAGAAGCCCCCGTCGATTGCGAGGGCCAGGCGCACGGGCTCTGCACCGTGGGCCTCGGCGCATGGGGGAGGGGCCTCGATCGTGAATCCCTGCTCCACGCCGCGCTCGTCGTTCACGTACCACTCGACGAGCTCGCCGCGACGGATCTCCAGCCGCTCGCCGTTCCGCCGGGCGCGGCCGTCCTCGACCTCGGCGAGGCGATCGCCCCGCCCCCAGGCCGCGAGCCGGAGCCCCAGGCTCCAGGGCCGACCGTCCCGCGCGGCGCCGGTCACCCGCCACCCGTCCGCGGAGAGGCGGGAGCGGAATCCCTGCGCGGGATTAGCGGCCGTCCAGGTCCGCGCGTCGCTCGAGGTTCGCTCGAAAGCGTACTCCACCTCCGGGGCCTGCTCCTGCATCCCCACCGCCGGAGCGGCGAAGACGAGCAGGACGAGCGCGACGACCGGAGGACAGGCGAAGAATCTGGGAACCATGCTCTCTCCCTTCCGAGATCCGCGGGAACCGACGATACCCCAGTGTAGGCGGTTCTCACGAACCCGGGGGCATGGGCCCGGATTCCACCGCGGCGAGCGAGCCTCCTCAGTCCGTGGGCCGCGCGGGCTTCGTCGAGGCCGGCTCCTCGCTCGTCATCTCCGCCACGACCGGCGGGGGCGAGTCCGCGACGGCGGCGGGAGATGCGACCTGCGATTGGGCGTCGGCGCGCCCCGAGCATGTCGCGAGGTACAGGCCGAGGAGCCCGGCGGCTCCGATGATCTTGACTCGAACTCCCATGGCTCCCTCTTCCTTCCCCGCGGGGGAACGTCCCCCGACCGAGATCGGACGACCCGACGTGGGCCGTCGCGAGTTCGACGGCCGCGCCGCCCTCCTCTTCCCTCCGAGCGGGAAAAAGGCGGAGAGCGGACGCGCGGATCGCGAGCCGGACTCAGAAGGTCCAGGGACGGATCGGCTCGAAGCGGCTCTGGAAGAAGCGGAGGACGGCGGGCTCGTAGGTGAAGCGTAGGCCGCTGATCTCCTCGCGGCGGTCCCAGAGGCGCTTGATGCCCTCCACGACGAAGTCGAAGTGGGAGTTCGAGTAGACCCGACGGGGGATGGTCAGCCGGACGAGCTCGAGGTTGGGGCGGTAGTTCTCGCCCGTCTCCGGATCGCGGCCCTTGGAGACGATGCCGCGCTCCATGCCCCGCACCCCGGTCTCGACGTAGATCGCCGCGGCCAGGGCCTGGGCGGGGAGCTCGTCCTGGCCGAGGTGGGACAGGAACGAGCGGGCGTCCACGAAGATCGCGTGGGAGCCGGGGGGCTGGACGATGGGGATGCCCGCCTCGCTCAGCTTGCGACCGAGCTCCTGGGTCTGCTCGACGCGGGCCGCGATGTAGTCGTCGTTCAGCGAGTCGAGCAGGCCGCGGCGCAGGGCTTCGATGTCCTTGGGATCCAGGCCGCCGGTGGTAACGTCGCCCTCCCAGATGCGCAGCATGCGCCGGAAGTCCTCGGCGAGCGCGGCGTCGTTGCAGGCGAGCAGCCCCCCCATGTTGACCATGAAGTCCTTCTTGCAGCTGATCGTGCAGCCGTCGCCGTAGC
>CAYRXS010000360.1:0-6065 GCA_964428225.1 uncultured Planctomycetaceae bacterium | reverse complement strand
GAACGGGAGGTGGGGGCGCGCGCGGCTGCTCGGGGGTCCAGGGGGGGGGGCCGCCGGGGTTACGCCTCTCCACCGCCACCCCGACGCCGCCGCGACATCGCGCGGTCGATCTCGCGGCGGGCGCTGTCGCGACGCTCGGCCTCCCGCTTGTCCGCGTACTTGCGGCCCCGGACCAGGGCCATGCGGACCTTGACGAGGTGGCCGCGGAAGTAGACCTCGAGAGGCACCAAGGTCACCCCCTTGTCCCGCACCTTCTTCTCCCAGGCGGTGCGCTCGCGAGCGTGGATCAGGAGCTTGCGCTCGCGGTTGGGGACGTGGTTGTAGACGTTGCCGTGGCTGTACTCGGGGATCGTCGCCCCCACGAGCCAGAGCTCCCCCCGCTTGATCACCCCGTAGGCCTCCGCGATCGAGCAGTGACCCGAGCGCAGGCTCTTCACCTCCGTCCCCACGAGCTCGATCCCACACTCCAGCTCCGCCAGCACCTGAAAGCGGTGCCGGGCCTTGCGGTTCGTGGCGATGCTGCGGATCTTGTCGCTCGAGCGGCTCATGACGCCGGAATCCTAGCCGAGGGGCCGCCCGACCACCGAGAAAACCGCGGCCCATTGACCGCCCCCCTCCGCCGCCGTATTCTCCCGCGCCCGTTGCCTGGGTGGCGGAATTGGTAGACGCGCATGGTTCAGGTCCATGTTCCCGATAAGGGAGTGGGGGTTCGACTCCCCCCTCAGGCACCACCCCTCCTCTCGCGCCGCGCGCGCTGAGGCGGATCAGCGGCCCTGGCCGCCCGGGGCGCGGTAGACGAGCACCGCGCGCTCGCCCAGGCCTCCCGGCAGCTCGTACTCCCAGACCGTCTCCAGGCGGAAGCCCAGGCGCTCGGCCTCACGCTCGCCCGCGCGGACCTCGCGGGACCAGGACGGCCCCTTCAGCATGAGCAGGTCCATGAAGGAGTGGCGCACCTTGCGGAGCAGGCGCACGTTCTCGCGCACCGAGCTGATCGCCCGCATCACGACGATGTCGTAGCGGTTGCGCGCGAGGTGCTCCTCCGCGCGATCCCACACGCCCTCGGCGTTCCTGAGGCCCATGGTCTCGATGCACTCCGAGATGAAGTCCGCCTTCTTGCGCGTCGACTCGACGAGGACGAAGCGCGCCTCGGGCTCCGCGAGGGCGAGCGGGATGCCCGGGTAGCCCGCCCCGCTCCCGATGTCGAGGACGGCCCGGCCCAAGAGCGGCAGGAGCTGCGTGGCCTTCCAGCAGTCGAAGTAGTGCTTGGCCGCGATGTCCTGGGGCTCGGCGATCTTCGTCAGGTTCATCCGCCGGTTGCCCTCCTGCACGAGCAGGGCGTGCTCGGCGCAGCGCGCGAGGTAGCCCTCGGGCACCACCTCCCCCTCGAAGGCCCAGTCGAGCGCCTTTTGGAGATCCTCGAGGCTCGGGAGGGGCAGGTCCGCGAAGACGACCTCCTCTTCCTCCTCCTCGGCCTGGACGTCGGCCGCCTCGTCGGGGTCTTCCTCCGGCTCGTCGTCCGGCGGGTCGGGCGGGAGATCGCCGCGGATCATGGGGATCGGTGCGAGAAGGGAGGATAGAGGGCGGGGAGACGTGGCAGGGCAGCAGGGATTCGAACCCCGATCCTGCTGATTTGGAATCAGCCGCTCTAACCAATTGGAGCTACTGCCCTAGGGGGCGAAAAGGGTACCCGGGGCCGCGGGAACGGGCAAGCGACCAGGACGACTCGGGGCGCGGGTTGGGCAATCGGACGAACCGATGTAGATTCTCGCTCCCCCGGGCCGATTCGAAGGCGGGCCCCCCACGTTCCAGAATGGAAGAAGAGACGGAAGAGCATCCCCCCGGCACGCCTCCCGCGGGCGCGGACGGCCACGTGGTCGTCCCCGCGGAGGGCATCGGGCCCGGGGACGTCGACCAGGACGCCCTGCGCGTCCTCTCCCGGCTGCACCGCAGCGGCCACGAGGCCTTCCTCGTGGGCGGATGCGTGCGCGACCTCCTGCTCGGCCGCCCCCCCAAGGACTTCGACTGCGCCACGGACGCCCACCCCCGCCAGATCAAGAAGCTGTTCCGCAACGGGCGGGTGATCGGCCGGCGGTTCCGCCTCGTCCACGTCCGGTACGGCGGCCACGTGATCGAGACCTCCACCTTCCGGCGGGAACCCAGCCCCGCCGACGGGGACGAGGACGACCTGCTCATCCGCGAGGACAACGAGTACGGCACGGCGGCGGAGGACGCGCGGCGGCGGGACTTCACGATCAACGGCCTCTTCCTCGATCCCCACTCGTGGGTGATCCACGACTACGTGGGAGGTCTCGCCGACCTCGAGGCCGGGCTGCTGCGCACCATCGGCGAGCCGGAGATCCGCTTCGCGGAGGACCCGGTGCGCATCCTGCGCGCCATCAAGTTCGCCACGCGGCTCGGCTTCCGCATCGAGGACGAGACGTGGAAGGCGATGAGCACCCTGGCCGGCGACCTCGTCCGCTCCGCCCCGCCCCGGGTGCTCGAGGAGATCCTGCGGCTCATGCGCTCGGGCACCGCCCTGGGCGCCTTCCGGATGATGCGCGCGTGCGGAGCCCTCGCCGCGCTCCTGCCGTCCATCGACGCCTTCCTCGGCACCCGCCACGACCCCGATCCCGCCGTGCACCTCCGGGCGAGCACGTTCTGGCGCCTGCTCGAGGCCCTGGACGCCGACATCCACTCCGGGGCGGATCCCACGACGCCGGTCCTCGTGTCGGTGCTCTTCCTGCGCGTCATCGAGCAGCGCCTGGAGCAGACGCCCGACGCCGATCCCCTCGAGGTCGCGCGCCGGGAGATCGAGACGATCGCAAGCGAGGCCCGCCTCGCCCGCCGGATCGCGGAGCGCGCGAAGCGGATCGTCGCGAACCAGCGACGGTTCACCCAGCCCTCCACGAAGGGCTTCCGGCCCCTGCTGTTCCTGCGCGGGGAGGACTTCGCCGAGTCCCTCCACCTCTTCGGGCTCCGCTCGCGAGCCTGGGGACAGGGCTGGGACGTCTACGAGGGCTGGGTCGCGCGGTACCGCCGAGCCCTGGAGGTCCCCGACGAGGAGCTGGCGCGCGCGCGCTCCCGGGGACGTCGCCGGCGCCGCCGACGCCCGCGACGCCGCCGCCGCAGGGAGTAGCCGCTCGCCTCCTCCCGCGTCGCGGGGTAGGTTTCCTCCAGAAGGGACGCGGAGCCCCAGGAGGATGTGCCGGCGGCGTAGGGCCGCGTCCGGCGCTCCCGCGCGGAAGGGGTTTCCGCCCTCCCTCGCCCCGGGCGGAGGTTCCCTGTGGCCCGCCCCGGTGGCAGGATGGGGCGATGTCCGCCCTCCCCCTCCTCGTGCCCCTCCTCGCAGCCCTCCCCGTCCCCGAGGTCCCCGTCCCCCGTCAGGCGCCGACCGAGGAGCGCATCCGGGAGGCGTGGTCCTTCCTGCTGCCCGAGGAGAAGCGCGAGGTGGCCGAGTGGTTCCGGCTCGAGGTTTCCTCGCTCGACACCTTCCAGCTCACCGTGGTCCGGTTCGTCCTGGAGAGCCAGGAGATCGACCCGGGCTTCTGGCCGGCGGACGAGCCTCCGCCCTTCTACGACCCGGAGGTCCACGCGCCGGGCATGCCCATCGCCCGCAAGCTCCTCGACGAGGACGACCGCGCCGCGATCCGGGCGCGCAAGGAGATCTTCGGCGAGCCGCCTCCCGACCGCCTCCGCTCGGCGTGGCGGTACGACTGGGGCAGCGGCGAGCTGCGGCGGACCGGCGACTCGTCCGATCCGGAGCTCGTCTTCGAGAACGCTCTCAACGGATTCCCCCCGGACCTCGACCTCGTCCGGGAGCTCGTCCTCGCCTCTCTGGACGGTGGCGACGAGCGCGTGGCCCTGGCCGCCTTCTCCCACGCCTACACGGACCGCAAGGGCAAGGTCTACCCCGGGATCACCCTCTACGACGCGTGGAGCTCCGGGCGTCGGATGGAGATGCCCGACGTGGACACGCTCGGGATCATCCACGACGTGCTCGACGACTGGCACACGTGGAAGTCGCCGGTGCCGACGAAGGAGCACGACCCGCTGTACGACCGCATCGGCTCGATCTACGACGACGCCCGCCACTACCGGGACCTGCGCGAGTCGCTCGCGGACACCTTCGCGATCGGCGCGCCGCCCCTCGGCGACTACGGGCCCAACGTCTCGCGCTTCCACACCCTGTGGAACGAGCACGCCTCGACGCCCTCGTCCCTGGCCGACACCCTGCCCGACGCGAAGCGGTGGAAGCGCTTCATGGAGGACATGGTCCGGGACATCTCCAACGACGCGGCGCGCTTCACCGCCGGCACCGGCCGCGGGCAGACCCTCGTCGCCAACGGCCGCATTGTGCGCGGCACCTTCCTGAGCGTGCTCACCGAGTTCGGGGCCTTCGAGCGCGACCGGCGGCCGAAGCCGGATCCCCCGAAGAAGCGCGACGGCAAGGGCAAGCGTTCCGGCGGCGGCTGAGGCGCGCGGCTCAGCCCCCCGACAGCGCTCGCTCCCAGGCCCGGATCTCCTCCGGGGTGCGCGGTCCCTTCGGGGGCGTGTCGTCCTCGCGGTCGTCCAGGTAGCCCTCGGGCAGGGCCACTCGCTGCCGGCGGCCCCCCTTCGCGCGGTGGGCGCGCAGGCCCGCGGCGGGGAAGGGCTCCTCGGGGTCGAGCTCGGCGAGGATCTCGCGGATCTCGTCGATGCTCGTCACCCGCACGAGCCGCGCCCGGGCCCGGGACGAGCCGCGGAAGCCCACCGTGTACCAGGCGCACCACTTCCGCGCCTGGCGCAGGCCCGCCGCCTCGCCGAAGAAGTCCACGAGGCGGCGGACGTGGTCGATCAGGATCTCGGCGACGCGTCCCAGGTTCGGGGGCGGGTCCGGCTCCCGGCCCTCGAAGGCCGCGGCGAGCTCCGCGAAGAGCCACGGCCGCCCCAGGCAGCCTCGCCCCACGATCACGCCCGCGCAGCCGGTCTCCCGCATCATGCGCAGCGCGTCCCAGGCCTCCCACACGTCCCCGTTGCCGAGCACCGGGATCGAGATCGCCGCCGCCAGCTCCCCGATCGCCGACCAGTCCGCCTCGCCCGCGTAGAGGTCGGCCGCGGTGCGCGCGTGCAGCCCGACGCCCGCTGCGCCCTCCTCCTGGGCCACGCGGCCCGCGTCGTGGAAGGTGAGCAGGCTCTCGTCGATCCCCGTGCGGATCTTGATCGTGACCGGCACCTTTCCCGCCCCGTGCACCGCCGCGCGCAGGATGCGGGCGAGCAGGCGGGGCTTCACGGGCACCGCGCTGCCTCCTCCGGCGCGGGTGACCTTGGGCACCGGACACCCGAAGTTCAGGTCGATGTGCTCGACTCCCCGGCCCGCCAGGTCGCGCGCCATCTCGCCGACGTCGACGGGATCCGTGCCGTAGATCTGCACCGAGCGGGGGTGCTCGTCCTCGCGCGAGCTCACGAGCAGCTTCGTCAGCCGGTTGCCGAGCAGATACCCGCGCGCGGTGATCATCTCCGAGACGAACAGCCCGGCCCCGAACTCGCGGCAGAGGCTGCGGAACGGGTAGTTCGTCACCCCCGCCATCGGTGCGAGCACGACCGGGGGCCAGATCCGGAGCCGGCCGAGGTCGAGGGGCGCGAGCTCCCCCGGCTTCGCCACGGGTACGAGGCGGTTCCGCTCCGTCGCGACGCGGGGGTGCGCGTCGGGCTCGCCGGAGGGCGCGTCTCCTGCGGCCATGGCGACCGGGGGAAGCCTAGCCGTCCCCCTCCGAGGGCGGCTCGTCCCCGTCCGTCTCCGGATCTCCGCCGGCGTCCGCGGGATCCTCTTCGCCCTCGGTCTCCGCGCCGGCCGCCACCTCCGCGATCCGGGCGAGCTTGGCCGCGGGCAGGGGGAAGCCGGGGCCGCCGAACGCCTCGGCGGCGATCAGCACCGTCTCCACGAGGCTCTGGCCGGTGAGCACGCGAAGCTGGGTGGGAGCTCCCTTCTCGTCGAAGCGGAAGGCCATCCGCCCCGCGTGCGTGCGCACCTGGTGGTCGCCCTTGTCATCGAGCTGCATCCGCCAGGTGGCGGTCTCGGGGGTGAG
>CAYRXS010000359.1:0-6077 GCA_964428225.1 uncultured Planctomycetaceae bacterium | reverse complement strand
CGCGGTGGGAGGACTACGATGCCCCGCTCGAGATCCTCCCTCTCTTCGTTCGCGACGGGATGGCGATCCCCGGCCTCGAGGACGACGGCTCGCGCTGATCAGTCCGTCTTCCCGAGAGCGATGGCCTCGGCAGGTCCGCGATAGGCTTCCTCGCCGTTCCAGATCACCGTGACTTCACCCTCGAGCCCGAGGGAGCGGCCGTGCGGCGTTCGGCCGAGCTCGACGGAAATCCCGGTCGTGTTGTGGCTGGTGATCTCGACGGTGTCGCCCCGGATCCGGCACTCGAAGCGCTCCCAGGTCTCGGGCTTCCACGGATCGACGTCCGGGTTCTCCCGGACGTGCACGCCCCACGCGCCGTCGCCGGCCTCGCCGATCTTGATGTAGAAGAACTCGTCGGGCCGGATGCGCCGCTTGCCCTCGAGCCACTCGAAGATGGACCGCGACTGCCAGGCGCTCAGCCGGTGGGCGAAGATGGTCTTCCTCTCGCCGTTCACCCACTCGTGGCACTCGTCCACGGCGTTGATCTGGAAGCGGTCGTCCGGCGAGTGGTAGTACCACAGCAGGCGATCCTCGTCGCGCGTGAAGCTCTCGTTCCACCGGGGCTCGATCGGCCGGAAGCGAGTCTGGCGCCAGACGATCGTCTCCGGCTTGATGTCCGAGCGCGTCCCGTTGAACATGAACGCCTGGTGCGCCATGTTGCGCTCCGCGCCGCTCCCGCAGAGCTCGAAGTACTTCCCCGGATCGCCCGGCTGGTCCGCGCGCACGCCGGGGAAGAACGTGGCCCAGTAGCGCATGCAGTTCGGCGACATGGCGGCGAAGCGGTCGGGCCACAGGGCGGCGATCGCGATCTGCACGCTGCTGCCCCACGACCCGCCGACCCAGTACCAGCGATCGGGATCGGTGACGAACGCCTCCTCCACGGCCTCGACGGCCAGCCGCAGGTTCACGTAGCCGGCCCCCTCGGGATCCGTGACGTTCACGCGCGGCCGCACAGCCAGGTAGCCGCCGTCCTCGATGTCCAGGCCGAAGTGCTCGTGGGCGATCATGCCGCTGGTGTCGGTGCCGCGCCGTTCCGCGATGCGCTCGTCGATCGTCCGGTTGTCCCGCGTGTTGCCCAGCTCGAACCGGTCGTAGCCGAAGAGCGGGAACCAGTCGATGGAGACCGGGTACGCGCGGCTCGGATCGAAGTCCCGGGGAAGCCAGACCCGTGCGTACCCGGCGCAACGACGGTCCGGCGACGTCTTCGCGAGGCACAGCGAGGCGCGTCGCTCGAGGTACGTCTCCCACTCGGCGGCGGGGCCTCGCAGCGCGCGGTGGATGAGCCGCGCCTCGCCGTCGAGGGTGTCCGGCGGCAGGCGGTCGACCAAAAGGTTGCGCTTGTGGTCTCGATAGCGCACGACCATCCCCTGGCGCGCGATCTCCGCGAGGCTGTCCAGGTGCCGGTGGAAGAGCGCGTTGTCGGGATTGGCGGCGCGCAGCTCGGCGACCCGCTCCTCGACCGCGAGGCGCTCCTGGAAGACGGGGGCCAAAACCGCGTCCGCGGCGACCAGCTCGCGCCCGTTCCCATCGAGCAGGCGGACCTCCAGCCGGACGGACTCCCCGGGCTCCAGTCCCCGGGGCACCGCGCGGACGGCGAATCGTCGCAGGTCACCGTCGGACGAGGCCGGGAGGGAGAGCTCCTCCGCGCGGCCGTCGAGCTCGACCTCGACGAAAAGCGGCCCCGGCTCGGTGGTGGCGACCATCACCTCCCCGTGGTCGCCCTCGTGCCAGATCTCGCTCGAGATCGTGCGGGCGACGTGGACCGGGTGCGGGGGCCGCCCCAGTCGCAGGCGCCGGTTGTTGTAGGTCCGGGGCTGGACGAACATGCCGTCGCGGTAGGGAGGATCCTGCTCGTTGTCGAGGCCGCCCCCCCATTGCTGGCTCGCACGCCAGATCCTCTGCCCGGCCTCCATGAGCTGGACCGCGATGTCCGGCTGGTAGAGCACGCCGAGCGGCGCGGTGTCCGTGGGCCAGGGGATGGACAGCTCGTAGGTCGTGGTCCCGACGTTCGCGTCGCGCTCGATTGTCGCCGGCCAGTCGTGCCGGACGGGCGGCTGGTGGCGGTAGGTCAGGTCCGACCACCAGACGGCGGGGCCGTCGCCGGTGAGGGTCAGGGTGAACAGCCCCTGGCCGTCGAGACGGATCCTGCGCTCGGGATCGGAGGCGCGCAGGTAGCCGCGAACGGCGCGCTCCTTGAGGCCGATCTCGGGACCGAAGGGCTGGAACAGGATCGCCAGCCCGTCGGCGAGGTCGCCGCGGTCCACCCGACCGTCGCCCTCGGCGGTCACGTGCTCCGGCTCGCGGACCGCCACGCGCAGCAGGAAGTGCCGGTCCGTCATGCCGATCCAGCCCTCGGCGGTGGCGCCGGTGTCCGGCTGGCTCAGCTCGAAGGTCGGCCGACCGCGAATCCAGCCGCGATCCCCCTCCCCCACCCAGGGAATCTCCGGCACGGGGTGGCGCGGGGGCAGCGCGTCGTCGGCCCACTCGCGCAGGAGCAGCGCGTACGTGGCCTGGCCGACGACGTCGAAGTCCTCGGTGACGGGCAGCACCTCGTGGACCGACACGTCGCCCTCGGCGACGACGAGCCGGGTCCGCTCCTCGACCGCCGGCATCGGCAGGGCGAGCACGCCGGCGAACAACACCGGAAGGGCGCTTCTCATGGATCGCGGGGTTCCGTCACGGCAACCGGGAGATTCAAGCTACCTCCGCGGAGATCCCTTGGGAACCCCGGGACCCCTCGCTCAGCGCGGCTGCATCAGCACTTCGCGAACGACGATCCTCATCGGGCCGAACTGCGCGCCGGGATGGATCTGGAAGCCGATGCGGCCCGTCGCGCTCGTGTCGTCGCGGACGTCGGCGACGGCGTAGCCGTTGATCCAGGTCCGGATGCGGTCGCCGTCGGCCTCGATCAGCATCGTGTTCCAGCCCTCGCGGTCGACGATGCTCTTGTCCTTGTTCAAGGCGAGGAACATCTTGCCCGTGCAGTAGAGCGAGCCCGCGTAGCACTCGGGATTCGCGTACTCGAGGATGTCGGCCTGGTAGGACTGGCTCGCCGACTGGTAGCGGAACCAGACGCCGCTGTTGCACGGCCACTCGGTGCGGTAGACGACGCGCAGCAGGTAGTCCTCGTAGTCGTCGGTCGTCAGGAGGTCGCCGGGAGCGTTGGCGTCCCCCTGGGTTCCCACGAGCAGTCCGTCCTCGACGGTCCAGCGGGCGCCTCCGATCGCCTCCCAGCCGGCCAGGTCGACGCCGTTGAAGAGGGCGACGGCCTCGTCGCCGAGGTCGTCCTCCTTCGGCTCGAGGGACTCGAGGGGCACGAGGCGCTGCAGCCGCAGCTCGCTGAACGTCAGCTCGGCGATCTCGCGGTCGGGATGGCCCTCGAGGTGCAGGCCGATGCGACCCGCGTCGGGGACTTCCAGCCGTGCGGCCCCCACCTCCACGCCGTTGAGGATCACCCGGAATTGCGGGCCCCGGGCCACCACCGAGATCGTGTTCCAGGTCTCGCGGGTGACCAGGTCCTCGCTCAGGTTGGTGACCGCGAGCCCCTTCCCGGGAATCCACAGGCTGCCGGTGGAGACGCGCGGCTCGAGGCTCTCCCGGATCTCGACGCGAGGCCCGGGCTCGGCCTCCGTCCCGCGCAGCCAGATGCCGGCGCGAACGGGCCACTCCGCACGGAAGGTCGCGGTCAGCAGGTAGTCCTCGTAGACCGCGTCCGTCCACAGCTCGCCGGCGACGCGCCCCGCGGCGAGCGTGGCCCGAAGCCGGTTCCCCTCGACCTTCCACTCCGCGCCGCCGGCGGCTCGCCAGCCGTCCAGATCGTCGCCGTTGAAGAGCGGGAACCACTCGTTGAAGACCGGCTCGTCCGCGCGGCCCGCCATCTCCTTGACGATGTTGTGCGTGCCGTGGCAGTCGGTGCAGACGGCGGCGGACGTGATCACCCGGCCGTTGGGGCGGGTGCGACCGAGCCATTCCTTGCGGAAGGCCTCCACCGCCTCGGGCTTCCCGTGCACGGTCCCGCTCGGCCCCGGCGGGTGACAGGCTCCGCACATCTCGTCGACCTCCGCCCGGCCGAACAGCCGGTCGGGCTTGGTCATGAGCATCTCGTCGTGCATGTGCTCGACGGAGGGGCCGTGACAGCCGGTGCAGGTGACGCCCGCGGCCAGGTGGGAGATCGCGATCGCTTCCGTCCGCAGGTCGAGGTGGCAGACGTGACAGAGCGAGTTGTCCTCGCGACGCTCGGGGGGACCGGGTCGCTCGCCTTCCTGAATCTCGCCTTCTTGAATCGCGGGAAGGGCGGTCGCCGCGCCCAGGAGGAGCGAACCGGCGAGCGCCGCGCCGAACGGCCTCACACGACCTCCCAGTCGCGCAGCCACGCGTACTCCTCGGGCAGCTCCGCCCAGCGCTCCTCGACCCGATCCGCGAGCCACGTCTCGTCCGCCGCGGTCATCGCCAGGGAGCGCGAGTAGGAGGCCAGGGCGGCGTTCTCGGCCTCGTACATCGTCGTCAGGCCGGGGACCGTGGCCGAGATGGTGAGGTTCGAGAGGATGCACTGGAGCGTCAGTCGCGCCAGGTCGTTCTCGTCCTTGCTGCCCACCCCGAGCACGGGGAACTTGGCCTCCTTCGTGAAGAGGCTGCCCCCGAAGAAGGGTTTGATGGTCACGACGCCGACGTTCCGCTCCTGGACCGATTGGAAGATGCTCTGTGTCTGGTCCGCGCCGTGGCCGGGATTGACCTCCTCGACGTTGTCCCGCGTGGGCGCCGCGCCCTTCACCTTCGTCTTCGCGGTGCACGGGAAGATCACCATCTCGACCTCGGGGAAGGTCTCGATGACGTGCTGCAGCCAGGGACGGCTGTGGGAGGAGATGCCGAAGTGGAGCGCCTTGCCCGCCGCGTGGGCCTCCTGGAAGGCCTCGATCATGATCGCCACGTCCTCGTCCGAGTTCTTGCCCGCCATGTCGGCTTGCACGCGCCAGATGTCGAGGTAGTCCGTGTCCAGACGGCGCAGGCACTCGTCGATGTTGTGGAGCAGCGCGGGAACGTTGCGGTTGGCGGGGTTGCGTGGGCCGAGCTGGTGGTCGTCGGCGCCGACGATCATCTTCTCGCGACGCCCCTTCAGCGACGCTCCGTAGGAGAGACACTCGGCGGCGGTGGTGATGTCCAGGTAGTTGATCCCGGAGTCGATGCAGGCGCTGACGACCTCGGTCCGGTTGCGAGCGACGTCGGGGGGCACCTCGTCGCGGGCGAAGGTGTCCCAGTAGCGGCCTCCGCCGCGGTTCTTCCAGTGCCCGCCGAGGCTGACCTCCGAGACGACCAGGTTCGTCTTGCCGAGCCGCCGGTAGCCCATCTTCGGGTGCTGGTTGACGATCTTCGGCGCCGGCGGCGCGTCCTCCACGGGCTCGGCGGGAGGGGAGGTCGGCTCCGTGCTCGCGCACCCCGCGCCGGTCAGGGCGCCGGCGAAGGTCCCGGTGGCCAGGAGGGAGGTATTGCGGATGAACACGCGCCGCGTGAGCTCTCGGTCCTTCATCGGGTGTCTCCCGTCGTCGTCCGGGCGGGCCGGTGGGCCGTCGCCCGGGATCCGTGGTCTTCGAACGAGCCGCGCCGCCAGAATACGCGACCTTCCTCGGTCCAACAACGCCGTTTCGCGCGGGCGACCGCACATCCGATCCGCTATCATCCTCGCCTTCGATTTCAGGTAGCAAAGGAGGCAGAAGCCGTGGATCTCGGATTGAAAGGGAAAGGGGCGATCATCACGGGCGGGAGCCTGGGAATCGGCCAGGCCATCGCTCTCCAGCTCGCCAGGGAGGGCTGCAACGTCGCCATCAACTACCGCCGCCACGATACGGAGGCCAAGGAGGTGGTCCGCCAGGCCGAGGAGATGGGCGTCAAGGGGCTCGCGGTTCAAGCGGACGTGTCGAGCTACCAGGACGCCGAGAAGATGGCCGCGCTGGTCCTCGAGACCTTCGGCAGCTTCGACATCCTCGTATGCAACGCCGGCATCACCTGGGACGGGATGATCTGGAAGATGTCGGAGAAGCAGT
>CAYRXS010000358.1:0-6090 GCA_964428225.1 uncultured Planctomycetaceae bacterium | reverse complement strand
CCTCGAGGACTTCGATGGTGATCGGGACGCTTCCCTCCGGGAGCACCACGGGCAGGGTGCGCCCCGTGTTGCGCTCCTCGACGAACAGCTCGAGGCGGTACGTGCCGGGTCCGGGGAGCCGGAAGTAGGCGCCCCCTGGATGCTCGAAGGGGTGCGGGGCCCACTCGGGCATTCCCTCGCGGCTCAACCGCGCGGCCAGGCGATAGCCGGGCCGACGCAACGAGCGCGGGTCGAAGATCCGGACGGGGATGCCCGCCTCCAGGTGGATCGTCGTGTCGTCACGGACTCCGTCGATCTCCTGCGGGCGATATCCGTCCGCATGGACGCGGAGATCCGCGGACGAGGCCTGCAGGAAGAAGGGGTGCTGGGGGCCTCGGCGTCCGTCGACCGGAGAGAGCTGCACCTCCGACGCGCCCCGGGGACGAACGAGGACCAGAGGATCGACCGGGGCGGGCCCCTCTCGCAGGCTGAGAACCCGAACGGTGATCACCCTTCCACGTCCCCGCAGGTCGATCTCCAGGAGGCGCGGATCCCGGTTCGTCACGAGGGGACGAATCACGACGTCCCGGGTTTCGTGGAGAACCGTCTGTGTCTGCCTCACGCGCGCCTGGAACGTGTAGGTCCCCGGCGGGACGTCCCAGCACTCGAACTGGCCGTCCCACCCGAAACTCTCTCCGCGGGGGACGTCGGTTCGACCCTCTTTGCCGTTCGAAGGACACAGGACGAGCTCGAGGTCCCTGTGCCGGAGGTCGTCGACGAACACGCTCCCCACCAGCCGCCCCGTCCGGCGCAGCACGATCAGGACGTCGCTGTCGGAGCGCTCGACGAAGACGTCGACCCCCATGTATCCGTCCTTGCCTCCTTCTCGCGGTCCGAGGTACCAGCCGTGCTCGGCGTGGAGGCGGAAGCTATCGCCCTCCACCCAGCCGTGGATCGCGAAGCGCCCGTCTCCCCGGCTGAGGCGTCCGACGCCGCCCATGTTGACCCTCCGCTCTTCGTCCTTCGATTCGTCCGTGACCCAGAGGTCGAGCATCGCGCCGGGGATCCCCTGCCCCACCTCGTCGATGACGCGTCCCGAGACGAGTCGTGGAGGCGTCTCCACGAGCAGATCGCCCAGGTCGTTCTCTCCCGGCGAGAGGGGTCGACCGAGCCGCACCCGCGCAGCCAGTGGCGTCTTGGTCCAGGGAGGATCCTGCTCGAAGATCAGGGACTGCGATCTCGGTCCGTCTCCGAGGAACCAGAGCGGTTGCCGGAATCGTCCCTCTGTGTCGGTGCGCATCGACCACACGTCCCACCAGTCGGGATGGCGGGGGAGGGCCTCGTCCCAGGAAGTCACCATGAAGGTCCGGGACGACGAGGGTCGTTCCTCCGCGTCCAGGAACCTCCCCGAGATCACCGGAACGGTCTCCTCGAGGGACAGCTCGACTCGCTGCACGTGCCCTTCGGTCTCCGGGGTTCGAATCCGCTCCAGTTGACCCGTGAGCCCCTTCGGGCTCACGGCGAAGAGGGAGAGCTCGAGCCCGAGCCCGACGTGGCGGAAGACCGCGGTGGAATCCTCCGTCCACGTCGAAACGGAGTCGATGTAGTCGGGTGGACCACTGCCCGTGGAGCTCACGCCGTGCGCGGGATCGAAGTGCCGGGCCTGAACCAGAACCCGTGTGTCCGGAGGTGACCCCTCGGGTCCGAGCACCGAGACCTCGAGGCGGCAGGTGGGAGGGAGCGTGAGCTCGACGGGCTGGGTGAGGAGGTTCGTGACGTCGACCTTCGCCTCGACCGGGGGACGGACGAGGATCTTGGCGCCGACCCGGGTCAGGCTGCGAAGCGGCCACCGGCCGTAGCGCAGGAGGTGGGGGATCGTCGCGATTCCGTCCGGGCTCCCCGTGGTGGCCTCGAATCCCGAGGAGGGGAGGATCTCGTTCGGCTCGGCCAGGGCGACCGGGACTCCGATTGCGGAATTGCCGGAAGCATCTCGCACGCGCACCGCCAGACTCAGGTCTCGATCGAGCTCGAGCACGGGCTTCGGGGTGCCGAAGATGACATCCATGGTTCCCCAGAGCTCCCCCGCAGACCCCACGACCAGGGCGTACGTGAACGGAGGAAGCCGGACACGCCCCAACGCGTTGCTCGAGAGCGAGGCTCCCCCACGCACGCAGGTCGCGTAGAAGTCGACACCGTCCACGCGGAATCCAAGCTCTTCTTCGTCGGTGAGGCCCTCGTAGTCCCGGAACCACACCTCGGCGCCGCCGATCGGCTCGCCGGTTCTCGCGTCGCGAACGAGGAGCTCGCAGGGGAATTCGGCGGCGGGGGGATCCTGCGGCGAGTCCGGCGTCGGCTCGCGGCGGGGAACCGACACGTGCACGACACTCTCCTCGTCGCTCGAGTCGAACCACCCGGCCGGAGGGGCGAGGAGTAGCAGGAGCACCACGGCGAACAGCAGCGTGAGCAGGACGGGTTTCGCTCGTGCGCTCATGGCGGGCCGCCTATCCGTCCCGGTTCCGTTCGAGGGCCTCGCGGAGCTCCTCCGCGGTCAACGGGATCGTGAACACTTGCTCGGTGGGAAGCTCCTCCACCTGGAGGATCGTCGCCTCGGGCCGCTCGATCCGGGCGAGGCGGGTCGGCGCGCTCGCGTACAGGGCGATCCGGTACGCGCCGGGGTCCGACACGGTGAGGCGAACCTCTCCGCGCTCGCTGAAGCTCGCCCGGCCCCTCTCGCGGCGCCCCTCGCGATCGAGCCAAGCCTCGAGAGTGGCCTCCGTGCCGAGGAGCACCTCCGGATCGGAGAGCACGAGGCGGATGGGGAGACCGTGCTCGAGGACCACGGTCTCGTCGGAGTGCACGTCGAGGAGCACGCGCGGGCGGTATCCCCACGCGGTGACGCGGACGTCGATGCTCCGGTGGAGGGTGACGAGGATCGAGCCCAGGCGCGACACGGTCTTCCATTTCGCCGGGCCGCCCCGGTCCGCGGTGGGGCGCGCGTGGAAGTAGTAGTTGTGCACGGGCTCGTCCTGCGGATCCACGACGCGGAGACGGTAGGCGTGGAGGCGCTCCCGGAGATCGACGTCCTGGAGTCGCGGATCTCGGTTGGTCTCGCCGCTTCGCACGACGATCCCCTCGACCTCGAGGAACGGATCGAAGAAGTTCAGGTTGAACACGACCGAGTACGTGCCCGGAGCGAGGTTCGGGAAGGCGAACGAGCCGTCCGCCGCCACCTCCGGATCGTCGGATGAGAACCGGGCGCGATGACCGGGGAGCACCGGGGTCACCCTGATGGCCGCGGGGGGAACAGCCTCGTCGAGGAGCATGTTTCCTGCGAGGCCGCCCGCGGCGGGGAGCACGAGGATCACGTCCGCGCTCCCCGTCGGGACCTCGTGGATCTGGGGGAAGTGGTCGGGGTCGGGATAGGCGCCGTGCTCGGGCAGAAGGCTCAGGGTGGGCGAGTCGTGCCACCCCGTGAGCGTGAATCGTCCTTCCGGGTCGCAGGCGGCCGACAGACCGGAGATCCGGTTCACCCATCCGTGCTCCTCGTAGTCAACGGCCTTCACCGCGTGCACCACGGCCTTCGGGATGGGGTCCCCCTCCCCATCCACGACCGTGCCCGCGGCGAGGAGGGGAGACGGCACCAGGAAGACGTCGCCCAACTCGAGGATTCCGAGCGCCGGTGACGTAGGCGAGGCCACGGATCCGCGCAGGGTCTCTTCCCCCCCGGCAGGGTGGTGGCCAAAGTGCAGCGAGGAGCTCGCGCTCAGATATCCGGACGGAAACGGGGCGTGGAAGCGTCCATTCGCGTCGGTGGCGAAACCCCGGTCGAAGGACGAAAACCGGGTGCCGCCCGAGAGTCGGAATTGGATCGATCGAAGCGGCTCACCCTCTTCGTCCACGAGCCGGCCGACGAGGATCACCCTCGTCGTCTCGAGGCGAAGCGCGAGCCGGACCCGCTCCCCCGGCGCGCGCGGGCCGGGATGACGCAGCATCGTCGCCTCGAAACCCGCCTGGCTGCGCGCGCGCACGGCGAGGAGGAGATCGAGTGGGACGAGGGGGAAGACGGCGAGTCCCGCGGGGGTGCTCGCGACCTCCGTCCACTTGCCGAGGTAGGCGGGACGCCCGCCTCGCGCTTCGGCCGACACGGCGGGGTCGAGGGCGGCGATCGCCACGTTCGCCGGGTACGCGAAGGGGAGTGCGTCCGGACCGAGGAGCTCGACCTCCAGGGTCCCCGTGGAGGGAAGGACGAGCTCGAGCGGTTCCTCGGGCAGGTCATCGGGATCGAACGGCACCACGACGGGCTCCGGCAGGGGGAGGGCGAGGGCGACGAAGGTCCGCCAGTCACCGTCGGCGCGAAGGGTCTCCTGGATATGGCGCAGCTCCGCGATGCCGTCGGGCCAGCGCGTCTCGACGACGGAGGCTTGGATGTGCCACCGGCCGCGATGGCCCAGCGCGACCGGCACGCCGGCCCGGGGCGTTCCCGCCTCGTCCACCACGCGAGCGAGGACGCGGAGATCCGGGAAGAGCCGCAGCCGCACCGGCTCGGCGTCTCCAGGGACGAACTCGAGCCGGCCCCAGAGATCCTCCGCGCGGCCCGCGATCTCGATGCGATCGTGTGTTCCGGCGATCACGAGGCTCCCGTCCTCGTCGCACGGGATCCATGGCTCGTCCTCGGCCTCGGGCTCGGGCTCGGCGAACTCGGTCGGCACTCCTAACGATCCGAGGTGTCGGCGGACGCGCACCTCGGCGTGGGGCACCGGCGTGTCGCCGTCGCCCTCGAGGACGAGGATCCGGATTCCCCCCCGTGCGAGATCGGTGAGGGCTTCCGAGGTCGGCGAGCCGCGGCCCGGCCCGGCCGTGGCGGGCGCGCGGCGCAAGGCGTCGTCGGCCTCCTCGAGCGGATCCCTCGGCGGAAGGGGGAGAGCGGCCTCCGCGTCGTCGGCGCCTCCAGGAGCGGCGAGAGGCTCGGCGATATCTCCCTCGTCCCCCGTGGTCCCGATCCAGACGAGCACCCCGATCACGAGCGTCGCGAGGGCGACGATCAGGATGGAAGCGGATCTCATGGTTCTCCCTCCGAGTCCATTCTGCCCCGGGGACCACGGCGGGGAAAGAGGAGGGCCTCCGGGCCACGCCCAATGCAGCATCCTTGCGGGCGAAGGCCGGGGGCTGCTACAAGATGAGGTAGGAGCGACGTTCGCTCACCCCGCATCTTGTAGTGACCACCGACCCCCGTCCTCCGATGAAGCCCCCCTTCCGCATCTATCTCGTCGGCGCCCACTCGACCGGAAAGACGACCCTCGCCCGCTGGATCCGGGATGCCTACGGGGTGCCCATGATCTCGGAGGTCGCGCGGGGGGTGCTCGCGGAGATGGAGGCCCAGCTCGGGTCGCTCCGCTCGGACGTGGCCCTGGTCAACCGCTACCAGACCGCGGTGTTCGAGCGCCAGATCGCCGCCGAGCAGGCCCAGGCCGGCTCCTTCGTGTCCGACCGCGCCTTCTGCAACCTCGCCTACGCGGCCCAGCACGCCACGATCCTGCCCGGGGTCTTCGCGGACGACCGGCTGCGCGACTACATGGAGTCCGTCCGCGGGGGAGTCGTGTTCTTCCTGCGGCCCCACAAGATCCTGCTCTCCACGGACGGGGTGCGGGAAGAACCGGACTGGGAGGAGGTCCTGCGCATCGACGGCATGGTCAAGCTCATGCTCGAGATGTTCGACGTGCCCTACCTCCCCGTGGCCTCCGTTTCCATGCAGGAGCGCATCCGGCTCGTGAGCCAGGTCCTGCGCCTCGCGGGCCTCGAGCAACACGATCCGGGCCTGCTCGAGCCCCTGCCCCGGCGGGACCTGGTCCCCGAGGAGGCCGAGGCCGACCCCGAGCGCACGGTCTCCGGCAACGGCGAAGAGGCGCGAGAGGAGCTCTCCGTCAACTGACCCCCGCGGCGCCCGTGGCTTGCGGGAGCGGCGGCAGGTCCCTAGCCTCGCCACTCCCGTGATCGCGTCGACCATCGCCCTCCGGAGGGTGGCTCCCGCCCTCCTCGCCGTCGCCGTGACGGCGTCCCCGGGGCTCCTCGCCCAGGAGCCCGAGGGGAAGGCCGCGCGGCGCAACGAGCAGC
>CAYRXS010000357.1:0-6093 GCA_964428225.1 uncultured Planctomycetaceae bacterium | reverse complement strand
GCGTTGCGAGTCAGAGCGAGTAATCAACAACTGCCGCGGAGCGGCTTAGTTCAACTAGTCTTCAACGGGTCTGTGTAGCGGGGTCAACGAAGTGGGCGGGGGCCGTGTGGGGAGGTGCGGGCAGGCGGGCGGCAAGTGCATCGGGTTGGCCTGTCGGAACTTGGGATGGGCAAGCCGGGGGGAGGCAGGGATTGGACAGGTCTGTATAGCCGACGGCTCCGGAGACGGCAAGGCCGGCGGAGCCCAGGAGGGCGGAGTGGGAGGTGGTGGCTACCTGCGGTCCAGGGGGCTCTTCACGCCCAGAAACCCGCGGTTCGGGTCGTGCGTGTGGATCAGCGTGGTGGAAGTCGGGCACTGTCCGAGCAGCTCCCGGACCGTGCGGATGACCTGGCCGTCCTCCAGCACGTCCTTCACGAAGGAATGACGGACGGTGCGCGAGGTCACGCGCTTCGGAATGCCGAGGCGGCGGGCAACTCCACGCAGCCGTCGCCCCGGAGAAGGAATCGAAGGACCGTCCCCTGCGTCTACAGATCGTTGACCTCGTCGATGATCCCGTTCACGACGTCCTTGGCGGAGCCGAAGACCATCAGGGTCTTGTCGGACTCGAAAAGCTTGTTCTTCATGCCCGCGAAGCCGGCGGCGAGAGAGCGCTTGATCACGAACGCCTGGGCCGAGTGGTGGGCGGGGAGGATCGGCATGCCGAACAGGGGGCAGTTCTCGTCGTCGATCGCGGCGGGATTCACCACGTCGTTGGCGCCGATCACGAGGGCGACGTCGGTGTTCTTGAAGTCGGCCTCGATGTCCTCGCGCTTGAACAGCTTGTCGTAGGAGACGTTCGCCTCGGCGAGCAGCACGTTCATGTGACCGGGCATGCGACCCGCGACCTCGTGGATCGCGTATCGGACGTTCACCCCCATCCCCTCGAGGAGGTCCTCCAGCTCGCGAACCGCGTGCTGGGCCTGGCCGGCGGCGAGGCCGTAACCCGGGATGATGATGACGTTGCTCGCGTTGGAGAGGGCGATGGCCACGTCCACGGGATCACCGCTCTTGACGTTGACGTACTCCTCGCGCTCCCCGCCGGTCAGCGTGAACTTGGCGAAGAGCACGTTGGCGAGCGAACGGTTCATCCCCCGACACATGATGATCGTCAGGATCATCCCCGCCGCGCCGACCAGGGAACCGCTGATGATCAAGAGGTTGTTGTAGAGCACGAAACCAGTCATGGCCGCCGCGATCCCCGAGAAGGAGTTCAACAGCGAGACCACCACCGGCATGTCGGCCCCCCCCACCGGCAGCGCGAACGTGACGCCGAGCACGAAGGCGGCGACGACCGCGACACCGATGAGGGCGTAGAACACCCCCGTGGAATCCGCGGGGAGGACGAAGAAGGCGATGGCCCCCGCGGTCAGCGTCGTCAGGAGGAGAACCAGGTTGACGGCCTGGTGAGCGGGCAGGAACACCTGGCTGCCCTTCATCACTCCCTTGAGCTTGGCCCACGCGATGAGCGAGCCGGTCAGGGTGACTCCTCCGACCAGGATCGACAGGATGATCGTGATCGCGTTGTCGATCGTGAGACCACCGAAGCTGCGGGCGAGACCGGAGGAGCTCTCGACTCCGGGCACGGCGAGGGCTTCGCCCCAGGCCATCCACATGAAGGCCGACATGGAGACCGCGACGAGCGCCGACGCGAGCCCGCCCATGCCGTTGAAGAAGCCGACCAGCTCCGGCATCCCCTCCATGCGAACGGTGATGGCCAGGTAGGCGCCGATGCCGGACCCGACGACGACGCCGGCGATCACCCATCCCCAGCCGATGTCCCCCTGGTGGGCGATCTCCATGAGGGCCGCGATCATCGCGATCCCCATCGCCAGGGCGGAGATGGCGTTCGCCCGACGCGCGGTCCGCACCTGGGCGAGCTGCTTGATCCCGACGATGAACAGGATCGACGCCAGCATGAACAGAAGGTGGATCGTGTACTGCATGACGGATTCCCCCTCAGTCCTTCGTCCGGAACTTCTTTAGCATCCGGTCCGTCACGAGATAGCCGCCCACGACGTTGATCATGGCCGCGGTCACCGCGAGCATGCCCACGACGGCCGCCGTGGTCGAACCGAAGCTGGCACACGTCAGCGCACCCACGATCGTGATTCCGGAGATCGCGTTCGCTCCGGACATCAGCGGGGTGTGCAGCGTGTGCGGTACCTTGGTCAGGAGCTCGCGACCGACGAAGATCGCGAGCACGAAGACATAGAGTCCGACGAGGAGCTGGGTGAGCATGGGGATCGCCTCCGTGACGGGAGGGACTACTGCGGCGCCGGGAAACCGTGCGCCGCGCGGATCTTCTCGGAACGGCAGGCCCCGTCGTGGATGATGACGGCGCCGGCATTGATCTCGTCCTCGAAGTCGAGGGCGAGCGTGGCCTCCTCGGGATAGAGGTGCTTCACGACGTTGTAGACGTTCTTCGCGTACACGGCAGAGGCGTCCACCGGAAGGGTGGCCGGGACGTTCGCGATGCCGATGATGGTCACCCCGTGCTCCTCGACGATCTCGTCGCTGCGAGTCAGCTCGCAGTTGCCGCCCTCTTCGGCGGCGAGGTCGACGATCACCGAGCCGGGCCGCATTTCCTCCACCACGTCCTTCGTGACCAGCATCGGGGCCTTGCGACCCGGAATCTTGGCCGTGGTGATGATGATGTCGGCGGCGACCAGGTGCTTGCGCACCGTCTCCTTCTGCTTCTGGAGGAAGTCCTCGGACTGCTCCGCGGCATAGCCGCCTTCGCCGACGGCCGCGCCGGGAGGCTCGATGAACTTGGCGCCGAGCGATTGCACCTGCTCCTTCACCTCGGGACGCACGTCGGTGGCCTCCACGGCCGCCCCCAGGCGCTTGGCGGTGGCGATGGCCTGCAAGCCCGCGACCCCCGCGCCCATGACCACGACCTTGGCCGGGTTGATCGTGCCCGCCGCGGTCATCATCAGGGGAAGCGTGGTGGGCAGCCGGTCCGCCGCGAGCAGGACGGCCTTGTAGCCGGCGAGGCTCATCTGCGACGAGAGCGAGTCCATGTACTGGGCCTTCGTCGTGCGCGGGATCTGGTCCATGGCGAACACGGTCACTCGCCGCTCGATCAACCGCTCGCACAGCTCCTTGTTGGCGAAGGGCCAGACGTGGGCGACGAGGAGGGCACCCTCTCGCAGGAGACTGACCTCCTCGAGCGTGGGAGGGTTCAGCATCAGCACGACGTCGGCGCCCGCGAAGGCGGCGGCGGCGTCCGCGGTGACGGTCGCCCCGGCCGTCTCGAGGGCTTCGTCGGTGAGCATCGAGCCGGTTCCTGCCCCGCTCTGGACGGTGACCGCGAAGCCGTCCTTGACCAGGCGTCGCACGGTCTCGGGCACGGCCGCGACCCGGGTCTCACCCTCCTGGCACTCGCTCGGTACGAAGATGTTCGACATTGCTTATCTCCTTGCAGAGGACGGGCACGTCGTGGAGGGGGGCGAGCAGCCTAGCACGGGCCACACCCCACCAGTACGACCGGCCCGGGGTGCCGCATGCCCCGCGCGCCGGTCAATCCGGAGCGGGGCCGCGGCCGGATGGTGGGGCCGTATCCGCGTCCGGGACCCATACGGCCTCCGCAGAGAGGGGTGACCACAACCCCGCTTTCCCGATGCTTCCCGGAGACCCTCGCCCGGGAGGCCGGCGCGGGCCTAGGCGCAGAGGGGCAGCTGGCGCTCCTCGCTGTCCGGGTCGCCGGAGCCCTCCTCCGGGAGCATCCGACGCGCCTGCCGAATCCGCTCGGACAGGGGAGGGTGCGTCGAGAAGAGGGCTAGGACCGCCCGCCCCAACCGGATTGCCCGCTCGACCCAGGTCCGCAGCGAACCGGTGAGGTCGGAGGTGTCCCACCACCCCTCGTCGGGCGAGAATCGCCGGACCGGGACGATGGTCATCGCCCCCACCGCGCCCGGCAGACCGGCGCCGGGCCGCGTGGAGGAGGCCAGCTTCTCGAGCGCGCCGAGCAGGGCCGCGGGGTGGCGCGTCAGCTCCACGGCCGTGACGTCCGCCTCGAGCTCGCGATTCCGCGAGACCGCGAGGCGCGTGAGCAGGATCAGGACGGGCATCAGGATCCCGAGCACCAGGATCGCCGGGCCCACCACGAGGCCGACGGGCGCCACGAGGAGCAGGCGGTGGAGCTTCGGACCTTTCTCGGGCTTCGCCCCGGTCGTTCGTCGCGGGATCGGTCGCCGTCCGCCGAGGAAGAGCTCCCACGCGGCGATGCCCAGGACGCACCAGGGGAGCACTCGCAGCAGCGTCGAGAACACGAACATGCCGAGCACCGAGAACGCGATCGAGATCGGGATGACGAGGAGGGCCGCGGCGACCACGAGCACCGCGGCCAGCCCGAGCTTCGCCGGCGACCAGGAAGCCTCGGGCCTGGGCGGAGCCGTGGGCGCGGCCGCCTCGGGCTCCTCCGAATGATCCGGATCGTGGCGCCACCCCTCGCGCATGATCGCCAGCGGCCCGACGACCAGGCGCCAGACCAGGTCGAACGCCCGGGTCAGACCGAAGAGCGACGTCATCAGGCGCATGTCGCCGTTGCGGATGTGCGCCATCTCGTGGGCCATCACCGCCTGGAGCTCGTCTCGCGTGAGCTCGTCGAGCAGGCCTCGGGTCACGACGATGCGCGCATCGTCCTCGCTCGACCCGCAGGCGAAGGCATTGGGCGCGGGGTCCTCGATCAGGTAGAGGTCCGGGCACGGGAGCACCGCGGCGACGGCCATCTCCTCGTGCACGTTGTGCAGGCGGGCTTCGTCGAGCGGCCGGGCTCCGACCATGGAGAGGATCACCTCGTCGCCGCGACGCCGCATGCGACGGTAGTGGACCCACGCCAGGAGAAGCATCGCGCCCGCGAAGTGCGTGGCGTAGTCCTTCAGGAACGGCGGCGACGTGTCCGGCGAATCCAGCTGGCGATCGTAGTACGTGACGGGATCCACCGCGTGCTCGAAGGCGCGGCCGGCGACCCATCCGGCGAGCAACGCGAGCAGGAAGTACGCACCGAGGAAGCCGCGGAGCTTCCAGCGATTGCGCTCACTCTGCTCCTGGAAGGAGCGGCGACGTTGCCCCCCGACCCCCGGAAGCAAGGACCTCATGGCGGACATGGGACCGTCTTCGGCCGTTCCCCGCGGATACCTTGAGACCGGGCCGCGAACGGCTACGATGCCGCCCCCCCACCCCGGAGATCCGCCATGTCGTTCGACCTCCAATCCTCCATCGAGATCCTCCGCCGCACCCCCGCCATCCTCGACGCCTGGCTCCGCGGGCTCCCCGACGAGTGGATGCACGCGACCGAGGGCGGGGAGAGCTGGAGCGCCTACGACATGATCGGACACTTCATCCACGGCGAGAAGACCGACTGGATCCCTCGCGCCCGGATCATTCTCGAGCACGGGGAGGAGCGCGCCTTCGAGCCCTACGATCGCTTCGCCCAGTTCGAGGACTCGAAGGGCAAGACCGCGAGCGAGCTGCTCGACGAGCTCGCGATCCTGCGAGCGGGCAACGTGCAGGCGCTCGAGGAGCTCGGACTCGGCCCCGCGGATCTCGAGAGGACGGGGCGACATCCCGGGTTCGGCGTGGTCACCCTCGCCCAGCTCCTGTCCGCGTGGGTCGTGCACGACCTCGGCCACCTCCGACAGATCGCCCGGGTGATGGCGAAGCGCTACGGAGACGAGATCGGACCCTGGCGCGAGTACCTGCCCGTCGTGAGCGAGTGACATGGACAAGATCAACCTCTCCGAGAAGCTAGCTGCCTTCACGGACACGTGGAGCCCGAAGATCGTGGGCGAGCTGAACGGCCAGTACGTCAAGCTCGCCAAGCTCGAAGGCGAGTTCATCTGGCACCGTCACGACGAGGAGGACGAGCTCTTCGTCGTCCTCGGCGGCCGGATGACGCTGCACACCCGTGAGGAATCGATCACCCTGGAGAAGGGCGAGCTCCTCGTCGTGCCTCGCGGAGTCGAGCACAAACCGGTGGGCGAGCCGATGGCCCAGGTCCTTCACGTGTCGTCCGTCTCCACCCGCAACACGGGCAACGTGGAGAACGAGCGG
>CAYRXS010000356.1:0-6097 GCA_964428225.1 uncultured Planctomycetaceae bacterium | reverse complement strand
CCCTCCAGGCCGCGGTCGGCGCCCGGATCATCGCCCGCGAGAACATCGCCGCCCTGCGCAAGGACGTGACCGCCAAGTGCTACGGCGGAGACATCACCCGCAAGCGCAAGCTCCTCGAGAAGCAGAAGGAGGGCAAGCGGAGGCTGCGCAAGATCGGCAACGTCGACATCCCGCAGAAGGCCTTCCTCGCGGTGCTGGGCGACAAGGAGGACGCGAAGTAGGTGGCTCGAACGCGACGGAGAGCTCGCCGCACGCCCTGGCGTGACAACCTCGAGGCCGTGGCCATGGCCGTCATCATGGCCCTGCTCCTCAAGTGCTTCATCGTCGAGGCCTACAAGATCCCGACGGGATCCATGCAGCCGACCCTGATCGGCGATGAGGACCTGGACATCTCCGATCGCATCCTGGTGGACAAGCTCTCCTTCGCCCTTCGCGACCCGAAGCGGTGGGAGGTCGTCGTCTTCCGCTTCCCCCTCGATCGTTCGAAGAACTTCGTCAAGCGCATCGGGGGCATCGGGCCGGAACAGTTCCGGATCTGGCGCGGAGACCTGTGGCGGCGCGCGGACGACTCCGAGGAGTGGAGCATCCTGCGCAAGCCGAGCTCCGTGCTGGAGGCGGTGTGGAAGCGACTGGACCGTGACCAGCCCGAGGAGTCGTCCTGGGCGGTGACGAGCGGGGGTCGCGAGTGGAGCACGCAGGGGCGGTCGATCCGGGCGCGCGAGGCCGGCCACGCGCGGTTCCGGCCCGACGAGGGCGCCATCCTGGATCGCTACCTGGACGGCTACCCCGAGGCCATCATCGACCTGATGGGCGGCGCCCACCGTCCCGCTCTGAATCCGGTCGGCGACCTGCGCGTGGACGGCGAGGTCCGCGCGCTGGCCGGGACGCGGGAGATCACCGTCGATCTCGACGAGGGCTCGTACCGCTACCGCTTCTCGATCCCGGGCCCCGCCGCCGAGCCGGGAGCTCGTCCGAGAATCCGCCAGTACCGGCTGGGGCGGGGAACGAACGAGGACCTCCTGGACGTCGTCGCCGAGAATCCCTACCGCCTTCCCGCCGATGAGGAGGTTCGCTTCGGCGTGCAGAACGTCGACGACATGCTCGCGCTCGAGCTCGACGGCGAGGTCGTCTGCACCGTCGAGATCGCGAGCGCCGCGGACCAGAGCTCGGGAGCCGCGATCGGTCTCGTGGGCGAGGGAGCGGACTTCGAGGACCTGATGGTCTACCGCGACATCTACTACTCGGGCTCCAGCATGAAGGAGTCCGAGGTCACGATCCCCGAAGGCTCCTACTACATGCTCGGGGACAACACGCAGGATTCCAGCGACAGCCGGGAGTGGTCCTTCGCCCGGTACCGGGTCCGGGGAGAGGAAGGGGCGGAGCCGACCATCCTGCGCGGAAGCCAGCGGCGCGGCGAGAATCCGCTCACCCTGGGCCACGGAGATCCGGACGGCCCCTTCACTCGTCTCGTGGACGAATGGGGCGAGGTGCACTGGATGCACGGCGAGGCCGAGCGCGTTCTCCCGGAGACCTCCCCCTTCGTCCCCCGAGAGATGATCCTCGGTCGCGCTCTCGCCGTTTTCTGGCCCCTCCGTCCGCGACTGGGCCTGTATCGTCTCCAGTGGGTGAACTGAGCATGAGCAAGGGAACGAAGAAGTCCGGCAAGAAAGGCGAGCCGAAGAAGATCCGCCACCCCTGGCGCGAGAACATCGAGGCCCTGACGATCGCGGTCGTCGTCGCCCTCCTCTTCAAGTACTTCATCCTCGAGATCAGCAAGATCCCGAGCGGCTCGATGCAGCCCACCCTGATGGGCAATCCCGAGACGGGGGTGTACGACCGCGTCCTCGTCGACAAGCTCTCGCTGCACTTCCGCGATCCCCGGCGCTTCGAGATCGTCGTGTTCAAGCACCCGCTCGAGCGCTCGCGGATCATGGTCAAGCGCCTCGTGGGCATGCCCGGGGAGGAGCTCCGCATCTTGCACGGCGACCTGTGGACGCGACCCGACGCCGAGGCGGAGTGGAGCATCCTGCGTCGGCCGGCTCCGGTGCAGGAGGAGATGTGGAAGCCGCTCGATCCGGACGAGCCGGCACGCTCGAGCTGGAGCGCGGTCTCCGGCGCGGAGCGGTGGCGGTTCATGGGACGCGCGATCGAGGCGCAGGGCGGCGGCCACGTGCAGTTCCGGGACGGCGCGGCCATCCGGGACCAGTACCTCGACGGCTACCCCGACTCCCTCCGCGGCAAGATCCGGCAGTTCAACCAGGGCACGCGCCGGGAGTACGTGGGAGACCTGCGCATCGCGGGGAGGATCCGCCCCGAGGAAGGGGTGGAGACTCTCGGCCTCACGCTGACCGAAGGCGCCCGCACCTACGAGTTCCACGTTCCGGGGCCGTCCGCCCCGGAGGGAAGCCGCCCCGAGATCCGCGTGCGCCAGCCGCGGGCCGAGAACGTCGAGATCGTGCTCGCGGAGGAGTCGTTCCGGCTCCGCGCGGGCCGCCGCGTCTCCTTCGCCGCGGAGAACCTCGACGACCGGCTCACGCTCGAGATCAACGGGGAGGTCGTGGCTTCGTTCGACGTCCCGTCGAGCACGCGCCAGGAGGCCGCCGCGTTCCTGCGCCTCGAGGGAGCCGGCGCGGACCTGACGGACCTCCAGGTCTACCGCGACATCTACTACCTCCCCCCTCCCTCCGAGGCCACCTGGGAGGTGGTGATCCCCGACGGGCACTACGTCATGCTCGGCGACAACACCCAGGATTCCGCGGACGGCCGCGACTGGAAAGCGGTGCGCTTCGACTGGGAGAAGGAGGACGGATCCCCGAGAACCGCGCGAGGCAACTACCGCGCCCAGAACGAGAACCCCACGCAGGGACGGGGTCCTGAGGACGCGGAGTACTACCGCTTCCGCGACGAGTGGGGGGACAAGCACTGGTTCCCCAAGGCGGAATCCGAGCAGGGCCTCCCCTTCAAGCAGATGACGGTGCCCCGCGAGCTGATCCAGGGCCGGGCGGTCGCCGTCTTCTGGCCTGTCAAGCCTCACAAGGGTCTCTACCGCCTCGGCTGGCTGCCCTGAATGCGACTTCGCGGCCCACGCCCCGCTCCCGCGCGTCATGTTTTCCACACTTCCCTCTTGCGGAAGCGGCGTCGCCTGATCCGCGCCGCCCCTCGGGTCGGGATCACCGCGCGCGGATCGCACGCTCGGCTGGCGACGCTTGTCACTCGTAACTCCGTGCAGGAAAAGGGATTCGGAGAGCCGTCGGGCTCCGCCCCGCGCTCCGACGGGTGGCGGGGGGCGACGGGGGCGGGCGAGGGGCGAGGCGCGCGCCGTCCCCCTCCTGCGAACGCCGTACCTTTCCACGAGTTGTCCACAGACGAGATTCGCACAATCGGGCTTGCCCCGGTATTCGTTCCACATCCTGGGAACGGACCGCGGAGGCCGACCAGCGGACGGGGGCAAGAAGACGCTCGGGGAGCCGCCCGAAGCCCTGGGAAAGGCGCGGAGACTCCGTAGGCTACGGCTCATGTCGCCGGACGACTCTCCCGAGGCCGAGAAGGCCCTGCTCGAGACCCGCGGGCTCGTCAAGTCCTACCGGAGCCGCCGCGTCGTGGACGAGGTCTCGTTCCAGGTGGGCGCGGGCGAGATCGTCGGGCTGCTCGGGCCGAACGGGGCGGGCAAGACGACGAGCTTCCGCATGACCGTGGGGCTCATCAAGCCGGAGGCGGGGGAGGTCTGGCTGGGCGGGATGGAGTGCTCGCGGCTGCCGATGTTCCGCCGGGCCCGCCTGGGGATGGGGTACCTGCCCCAGGAGCCGAGCGTCTTCCGCCGCATGCGGGTGCGCGACAACCTGATCGCGGTCCTGGAGGCCATGCCGCTGTCCCGGAGCCAGCGCAAGGCACGGGCGGACGAGCTCCTCGAGGAGCTCAACATGACCCACCTCGCCCGCGCGGTGGCCGAGACCCTCTCCGGGGGCGAGCGTCGCCGGCTCGAGATCTGCCGCGCGCTGGCCAGCGATCCCTCGATCCTGCTGCTCGACGAGCCCTTCGCGGGCATCGACCCGATCGCCGTGGAGGAGATCCAGTCCCTGGTCCGCGATCTCCGGCGTCGCTCGATCGGCATCCTCATCACGGACCACAGCGTGCGGGAGACCCTCAACATCACGGATCGCGCCTACATCATCCACGAGGGCCGCATCCTGCGAGAGGGAACCGCGACGGAGCTCATCCAGGATCCGAAGGTGCGCGAGGTCTACCTGGGCAAGAGCTTCGAGAGCGCCGAGCCCCGCGGCGTCACCGCCGAGGAGCAGCGGGGCCTGGCCGAGCTCTAGCGGCCCCCCGGTTGCCCGGTTCCCGGCGTCCGGATATCCTGTTTCGCCCTTTCCCGGAGAGGTCCCGGGAATCGCCCGATCCGCGCCCCGCGCGTCGAGCGGGCCCGAATCGCAGCCCAGCCCATTGCCATGAACATCGTCACGTGCATCAAACGGGTCCCCACGACGGACCTGAATCCCAAGGTGGGACCCGACGGAAAGAGCGTCGATACCGCCGGCATCCAGTACATGGTGTCCTTCTACGACGAGATCGCCGTGGAGGAAGCCGTCCTCACGAAGGAGAAGCTCGGCGGTGAGGTCACCGTCCTGACGATCGGGCCGTCCGAGGCCTCGAAGGAGGTGCGCGAGTGCCTCGCGAAGGGAGCGGACAAAGGAGTGATCCTGACCGATCCGAACTGGATGGGGCGTGACAGTCTCTCCACGGCGAAGGCGTTGCAGGGCAAGATCGAGGAGCTCGGCGCGGACCTCGTGCTCGCGGGCCGGCTCGCCACCGACCGCGACAACGCGGCGGTCGGACCGATGCTCGCCACGATGCTCGGCTGGCCCTGCGTCACCGACGTGGTCGAGCTCGAGATCACCGAGGGGCAGGGGACGGCGAAGCGCGAGGCGGACGGAGGGTTGGAGACGTACTCCTTCGCCCTGCCCGCGGTCGTCACCTGCCAGAAGGATCTGAACCAGCCTCGGTACGCCGGGCTGAAGGGGATCATGGCCGCGAAGAAGAAGCCCCTCGAGGAGGTGGCTTGTCCCGACTTCCCGAGCCAGACGGAGGTCGTCGGCCTGGAGCTCCCGCCGGAGCGCCAGGAAGGTCGCATCGTGGGTGAGGGCGTGGACGCGGTTCCCGCTCTCATCGACGCGTTGCAGAACGAGGCCAAGGTCCTCTAGGGGGTGCTGCCATGACTACGATCGTCGTATACGTCGAACATCAAGACGGCAGCGCCAAGCGCGCGAGCCTGGAAGCCCTCGGCGCCGCGGGAACCATCAGCGACAGCGTGATCGCGGTGATCGGTGGTGAGGGAGCGCAGGACGTGGCCCCGAGCCTCGGCGCCGCCGGTGCGGCCAAGGTCGTGGTCCTGAGCGGCGGGGGCGCGTACTCGCCCGACGCCATCGCGCAGGACGTCGCGGCCGTGATCCGGGACCAGGAGGCGAAGGCCGTCCTGTTGTCCGCCACGTCCACCGGCCAGGACGTCGCGCCGCGCGTGGCCGCGCTCCTGGACTCTCCGTTGCTCTCGGACTGCATCGGTCTCGAGGCGGAGGGCGATTCGTTCACGATCACCCGCCCGTGGCTGGCCGGCAAGCTGATCGCCAAGGTCCGCTCGACGGCCCCGGTGCTGTGCGCCACCTTGCGCCGCAACACCTTCGCTCCCGCGGAGGGCGGCGGCGACGCGGAGGTGACCGAGACGCCCGCCTCCGGGGAGGGCAAGACGGTCCTCGCGGGGATCGAGGCCAAGGAGAGCGGCAAGCTCGACGTCAGCGAGGCCCCGATCGTCGTTGCCGGCGGCCGGGGGATGAAGGACGAGGAGAGCTTCGCGATCCTCGACGAGCTCGCGGCCGCCTTCGGCAACGCCGCGGTCGGCGCGAGCCGCGCGGTGGTCGACGCGGGCTGGCGCGGCCACTCCGAACAGGTCGGCCAGACCGGCAAGACGGTCTCGCCCCAGATCTACGTCGCGGTCGGCATCTCCGGCGCCATCCAGCACCTCGCGGGCATGAAGACCTCCAAGGTCATCGTGGCCATCAACAAGGACCCCGAGGCGCCCATCTTCAAGGTGGCCGACTACGGC
>CAYRXS010000355.1:0-6120 GCA_964428225.1 uncultured Planctomycetaceae bacterium | reverse complement strand
TCTCCAGCTTGGGGCGCGGCTCGGCGAGCGTGTTCACGAGGAAGAGCTCCTCGACCTCGCGCGTGTCCCGGCGCGTGACGTAGAAGGCGGTGGAGTCCGGCGCCCAGCGGACGCTGGGGCGGCTCTTCTCGGGTTTCTCGGCCTCCTCTTCCTTCTCGCCCTCCTTCTTCTCCTCGGTGACCTCGTCGTCCTCGGTCTTCTTCTCCTCGTCGGTTTTCTTCTCGTCGTCGGTTTTCTTCTTCTCGTCGGTCTTCTTCTCGTCGTCGACCTTCTCTTCCTTCTTCTCCTCGATGTCGTCCTCGTCGTCGTAGGCGAGGAGACGTTTGCGCTCGACCTCGTCTAGCTCGTCCCAGCCGTACTCGTTCCAGCCGTAGGCCTCCTCGAGCTCCGACCTCGAGCCATACCGGCCGCGAGAGGAGAACTCGTAGTCCTCCGCACCGTCGTCGGTCAGCTGGATGGCTTTGGACTCGTCGACGTCGTCCGCCCAGAGCTCGCGCTCGTCGACCTCTTCCTCCTCCTCGGCCTCGTCCTCCTTCTCCTTGCCGTCGGCGTCTTTCTCGCCGTCCTTCTTCTTGTCGTCGTCGGTTTTCTCCTCCGTATCCTCGTCCTTCTTCTCGTCCTCGTCGGTCTTCTCTTCGTCGGTGAGATCCTTCTCCTTCTTCTCGTCCCCCTCGGTCTTGTCCTCGTCCGTGTCGTCCTTCTGCTCGTCGACGTCCTTCTTCTCCTCCGTGACGTCCTTCTGCTCGTCAACGTCCTTCTTCTCCTCGGTGACGGTCTTCTCCTCTACGACGTCCTTCTTCTCGTCCTTCTCCTCGACCTTCTCTTCCTCCTTCACGGTCTCGCCGCCCTCGGAGTCGGTCTCCTCCTTCTTGCCCTCCTCCTTCTCCTTCTTCATGCGCTCGTCGATCGCCTTGATCTGCGCCTTGACCTCGTCGGAGGCCTCGACGTAGTACAGGTTGTATTCCTGGACGAACAGGTAGGCGGTACGGTCGGGTGAGAACTGGCGGTGCGCGCGCGGGTCCTTCTCCTGCTTCTTCTTCGCGTCCTCTTCCTCCTGCCTCTGACGCCGCATGTACTCCTCATAGCTCCGTGGTTGACTCCTGCCCGTCTTCTTCGGCTTCTCGCCCTTGTTGGTGAGCTTGCCCGAGGCGAGCTCCAGCTCGAAGAGGGTGTTGTCCAGCGAGAAGGTGAACACCTTCCCCTCGTCGTCGATCTCCGTGTCGGAGAGCTTCATCTCGTGCTCTTCGAGGGGCTGGTGGATCTCCACGGAGAGGAGCTCGGCCAGCTTCTGATGATCGAAGAGGGGGCGCTTCTCCGGCTTGGCGGGATCGACCAGGTAGTAGCGCGTTCCCATGCTCGTCCGGTAGCTGTACCAGAAGCGATCGGTCTCGCCGATCCACTGGGGCGACACGGAGGTGCTGTAGATCCGCTGGCGCAGATAGTCGGGGGAGTAGAGCTCCGCCTGCTTGTAGTTCGGGCGAACCACGTCCTTCTGCTGGCCGGTGAGCCACGAGGAGGTGAACAGGAAGGCGGATATCCAGAGAACGATGATGACCTGACGCATGATTCCCTCGCAGGTTTTCATGACCGCCCCCTCGTCGTCCGGGCTGCGGCGGAGTCGAGGAACGCCGAGCGTACGAGAGGGTCCGGTCACGGGGTGGGGCCGATCAGTGTACGCCGCGAGACACGCCCGGCTGTTATCAGACTGTATGGATGCGAAGGCCCGCGCTATGGGCCGAGAGCGCAGCACCGCCCTCCCCGCGGATTCGGAGATCTGCTAGAACGACCCCATGGAAGTCGCGATCGTGATTCTCACCGTCCTGCCTGCCCTCCTCGGTTCCGGGGAGCTGCCCGAGCCCGGGGCGGTGCCGGTGCAGCAGGAGCCCGCCCGCATTCCCATCGCCGAGGGCTGGGCGAGGAGCTCGGTCAACGCGGTGATCTTCCGCCGCAGCTCGGTCGTCACCCACGGGGATCACCAGTACGTCGCCTTCTACGATCCCGAATCACGCATGGTCCTCGCGAAGCGCGAGCACGGCTCCTCCGCGTGGGAGCTCGCCACGACGCGCTATTCCGGCAACACGCGCGACGCCCACAACTCGATCAGCATCGCGGTGGACGGCGCGGGCTTCCTGCACGTGTCCTGGGACCACCACGGAGGCCGCCTGCGCTACTGCCGGGGCACGGCCCCCGGCTCGCTCGAGCTGACCGACGAGATGCCGATGACCGGCGAGACGGAGGGGCGGGTGACGTATCCCGAGCTCTACCTCCTCCCCGGCGGCGATCTGCTCTTCCTGTACCGGGACGGGAGCTCGGGGAACGGCAACCTGATGATGAATCGGTGGGACGTGGAGACGAGGGCCTGGTCCCGCGTCCAGGACGGCCTGCTCGACGGAGAGGGGCAGCGCAACGCCTACTGGCAGCTCGCCCTGGATCCCTCGGGGACGATCCACCTCTCCTGGGTCTGGCGCGAGACCGGCGGCGTGCAGACGAACCACGACCTGGGCTACGCGCGCTCCCGGGACGGCGGGGTGACGTGGGAGCGGAGCGACGGCGCGCCCTACGAGCTCCCCATCACCGCCGCGACCTCGGAGTACGCCTGCCGGATTCCCCAGAACAGCGAGCTGATCAACCAGACCTCGATGGCCGCCGACACCCGGGGCCGGCCGTACATCGCCACCTACTGGCGACCCGAGGGCACGGAGGTTCCCCAGTACCGGCTCGTCTGGCACGACGGAACGGCATGGCACGTCCGCTCGATCACCCGGCGCACCACCCCCTTCGTCCTGCGAGGGGGAGGGACGAGGCGCCCTCCGATCTCACGTCCCCAGCTCGCGATACGCGCGGTGGGGGAGAAGACCGGCGCCGCCATGCTCTTCCGGGACGTGGAGCGGGGCCACCGGGTGTCCGTGGCCCTGTGCGACGACCTCGGAGCGGGCGAATGGCGCTTCCGGGATCTGACCGAGCACTCGGTCGGGCGCTGGGAGCCGACCTTCGATCCTGTCCGCTGGGCGGAGTCCGGTGAGCTCCACGTCTTCGTCCAGCGCGTGGGGCAAGGCGCGGGCGAACAACTCGAGGATCTGCCGCCCCAGATGGTGTCGATCCTCGAGTGGCGCCCCGACTAGCTCCGGGACCAGTACCGCTCGATCTCCTCGAGCGACCTTCCCTTCGTCTCCGGCACGAAGCGCCACACGAACCAGACGGAGATCACGCAGAAGACGGCGTAGAGCGAGAAGGGGGCGGCCTGGTGGAGGTGCTCCATCATCGGGAAGGTCTGGGTGATGACGTAGTTCGCGATCCACAGGCAGAAGGTCGCGATCGCCATGGCCCGGCCCCGGATGCGGGTGGGGAAGATCTCCGAGAGGATCACCCACGTCACCGGGCCCACGGACATCGCGAAGCTGGCGATGTAGCCGAGGATGGGGAGGAGCAGCCAGTCGCCGGTCTTCTCGAACCAGGAACCGGCGGCCATGGCCCCGAGCGAGACGCCCATGCCCACGAAGCCCACGAGCATCAGGGGCTTGCGCCCGATCCGGTCGACGCTCCAGATCGCGATCACCGTGAACAGGACGTTCACCGAGCCCACCACGATCGTCTGGAGCAACGCCACGTCGATGCTCTCGCCCGAGATCTCCTTGAAGATCTCCGGGGCGTAGTAGAGGAACACGTTGATCCCCGTGATCTGCTGCAGCACCGCGAGGGCGATGCCGATCACCAGGACGATCCTCATCCCCGGCTGGAAGAGCTGGGCGAGGGAGCCGCCCTCCGCGGCGATCGCCTCCCGGATCTCGACGAGCTCGCCCTCCGCCTGCCGCTCGCCGCCCACGCGCGACAAGACGCGGCGGGCGTCGGCCTCGCGCCCCTTCTTCACGAGCCACCGGGGGCTCTCGGGGACCAGGAACAGCAGCAGCAGCAGCAGCGCGGCGGGCAGGGACTCCGAGCCGAACATCCACCGCCAGCCCTCGAGCACGTTCCAGCCCTGCGCGGGATCGACGACGCCGCTCTCCGCGTCGACGGCGATGCCGTAGCGGGCGATGTAGTAGTTGACGAAGTAGACGACGAGGAAGCCGGAGACGATGGCGAGCTGGTTCAGCGACACCATCCGCCCGCGGATCCGGGCGGGGCTGATCTCCGCGATGTACATCGGGCTCGTCATCGACGCCGCGCCGACCGCGAGGCCGCCCACGATCCGGAAGACGATGAACTGGGTCAGACTACGCGGCACCGCGGTCCCGATCGCGGAGACCAGGAAGAGGATCGCGGCGAGCACGAGCACCTTCTTGCGGCCGAGGCGGTCGCTCGCCACGCCCGCACCCGCCACCCCGATGGCGCAGCCGAGCAGCGCGCAGGAGGTCGTCCATCCCGTCCACGTCTCGTCGAGCGTGAAGCGCGTCTGGAGGAAGTCGACCGCTCCCGAGATGACCGCGGTGTCGTAGCCGAAGAGCAGCCCCCCGAGGGTGGCGACGAGGCAGACGCGGGCGAGGTAGAAGACGTCGCCCTGGGGCGTGGAGGTCGGCTCGTGAACGGTGGTGGTCATGGGATCCTCACCTGCCTTCCTTCGGAGCCTCGGCGGAGGCCCACACGGGCACTCCCATCTCCTCGAACTTCGCGGCCGCGTTCAGGAAGTGGGCGGTGATCCAGAACACGGTCCAGCCCTCGACGTAGCCTCCACGGAAGCGCGACGGATCGCTCAGGTCGCCGCCCTGGGCGAAGCGAGTCTGCTGGAGCTGCTCGCCCTGGCTGCCCGTGTGGTCGATCATCTGGCCGCAGCTGCGGTACATGACGAGGGCGAGCTTCTGCAGGTCCTCGCGGCCGGTGAGCTCGCCGAGCCGCCAGATCTCGGGAGCATAGAGCACCCCGAAGACGTCCAGGTGCATGTTCTGCACCGACACGCTCGTCCAGCCCCTCGTCTGCAGGGCGTGGTCCCGCAGGCGACCGGGCGGAAGGTCGACGTTCCAGAGATACGTGTACGTGAGCACGACGTCACACGCGTGCTCGGCCGCGGCGAGCCACCGATCGTCCCCCGTCATCTCGTACACCGCCAGGAACGCCTCGAAGGCCGCCCACGCCCCCTCCTTGTCCTCGCAGCGCGCGTCGAGAGTGCCGCCCCAGTAGGGCTCCTCCATGGAGAGGTGACGCTCCGCGTAGTGCTCCGCCGCGCGAATCGCGATGTCTGCGAACCGTTCATCGCGGAAGAGCGTCGCGGCTCTGCACAGGGGCGCGATCAGGAAGGCCTCGGCGGTGGACAAGGGCCGCCACCCGTCGGCGCGGATTCGTGCCCCGTGCACTCCGCATGCCCTTTTCAGGAATGCCTCCCAGGAGGATGTCTCCTCGCCGCGCTTCCGTCCCACCGCGATTGCACGGGCGAAGTTCGTCATCGCCTGGCCCTGGGAGACGGGGTCCTGGCGGGACCACTCGCCCGTCTTGCCGTGGTAGGCGAGCCGAAGGCCGTCCTCGTCGAAGGGAGCACGGGCGAGCGTGTCCAGGCTCGCCCGCGCCATCTCGAGGGCCCGCGAGTCGTCGAGGCCCTTCCCGAGCACCTGGAGCGCGTACCCCAGCGCCGCCGCCTGCCCGCACCAGCCCATGACGTAGAGGTCGTGGTTGTCACCGCCGGGTGGATACATCGCGAAGCCGGGGTGCTCGTTGTCGCGCCACCGCGTGAGGGCGAAGCGGTACTTCGCCCGCACGATCTCCTCGATCGTGAGCAGCCCGTCGGTCGAGAAGGGGGCGAAGAGCCGGATCGCGCTCCGCAGGGGGCGACGGAAGCCGGATCCCTGCTCCTTCACGTGAAACGTCTCGAGGAAGAAGGTCTTCTCGACCACCGTCCCCGGAGGGAAGATCGCGTGGGCGTCGGGGCAGAGCGCCGTGTCCCGCTGGAAGGCCTTGACCGCTCCGCGCTGACCGTTGATCATCCGGGCGCCCGAGAGGAGCGCGAGCTCCTTCCTTCCCTCTTCTCGACCCGAAAGCCCGAGGGTCCACCACAGGTCGTCGAGCACCCCGTGGGGCACGCGAGAAGGGAGACTGTGGAGGGCGACTCCCGATCCGTGCTTCCGGCTCGTGGCCTGCCGGCCCACGGGGGGGGCGGACGGGGGGGGGGAACGCGGGGGCAGGGAGTATGCGGGC
>CAYRXS010000354.1:0-6120 GCA_964428225.1 uncultured Planctomycetaceae bacterium | reverse complement strand
GCGACGACGGACGCCGCGGGGCAGACGACGGCGACCATCGCCTCCACGAAGGCCGAGACGAAGACGATCACCGCCACGATCAACCCGGGAGGAGGCCAGGTCGTCGTGACCCAGCAGCCCACGGTGGAGCTCATCGCCGACTCGTCCTCGATCGACGCCGCGCTGTCGACGGTCGTCGCCGCTCCCGACGAGGACGTGGTCGCGGACGGTGTCGACAGCTCGACGATCACCGTCACCGTCTTCGACGCCCACGGCAATCCCGTGCCCGGCCGGACGGTCACTCTGGCCGCCACCGGCACGGACAACACGATCACTCAGCCCGGCGCGCTCACGGACGCCTCGGGAGTGACCACGGGGAGCATCGTCTCCACCACGGCCGAGACCAAGACGATCACCGCGACCGTGGATCCGGGGGCGAGCCAGACCGTGCTCGCGACCGAGCCCACCGTCGAGTTCATCGCCGATCCGGACGCGGTGAGCGACACCCTGACCACGGTCGTCGCCGCCCCGAGCACGAGCGTGGTCGCGGATGGAACGGAGACGTCGACGATCACCGTCACCGTGCTCGACGTGAACGGCAACCCCGTCCCCGGGGCCACGGTGGAGCTCTCCGCCACTGGCTCCGACAACACGCTGGTCCAGCCCGGGCTCACGAACGCGAGCGGAGTGACGACCGGCACGATCGCCTCCACCGAGGCCGGCGTGAAGGTGATCACCGCCACGATCGATCCCGGTCCGAGCGAGGTGGTCGCCGTCCAGACGCCCACCGTCGAGTTCATCGGCGACGCGGACAACGTCAGCGAGGACCTCTCCCTCGCCTTCGCGGTGCCCTCGAGCGACGTGGTGGCGGACGGGGCGGATACGTCGACGATCTACGTGTTCGTGCGCGACGTCAACGACAACCCGGTTCCGAACCTGATCGTCGAGCTGGCGTCCTCCGGCAGCGGAAACACCGTCGCCCATCCCGGCGCGGTGACCGACGCCACCGGCATGGCCACCGGCACGATCGCCTCCACGGTAGCGGAGGCGAAGACCGTCACCGTGATCGTGAATCCGGGAGCGAGCGAGGTCGTGCTGGTCCACACCCCCACCGTCGAGTTCGTCGGGGATCCGTCGACGATCAGCTCCACGAACTCGACGGCCACCGCGAATCCCACCTCCGGGGTCCTCGCCGACGGTACCGACTTCTCCACGATCACCGTCACCGTCGAGGACGTGAACGGGAATCCCGTCGCCGGCCAGACCGTCACACTCGCGGCCACCGGGACCGGGAATACGCTGACCCAGCCCGCCTCGACCACGGACGCCTACGGCGTGGCCACGGGCACGATCGCCTCCACCGTCGCGGAGACGAAGACGATCACCGCCACCGTGAATCCCGGTGGTACGCCTGTCGTCGTCGATCAGCAGGCTTCAGTCGAATTCATCGACTCCGGAGCGGCCGTCTCCGCCTCGCTCTCCACGATCGCGGTCACTCCGGGCGCGGGGATCGCGGCGGACGGCACGGAGCTCGCCACCATCACGGTGACCGTTCTGAGCACCACCGGCGCTCCGATGGAGGGGCACACGGTGGAGTTCTCGGCCACGGGCGTGGGGAACGTGGTGGTGCAACCCGCCGCCCCCACTGACGCCGCGGGCCAGACCACCGGTACGATCGCCTCGAGCGCCGCGGAGACGAAGACGATCGGAGCAACCGTGGATCCGGGCGCGGGCCAGGTCGTGCTCGACGACACGGCCGAGGTCGACTTCGCATGGGTCCTCGCGGACACGTACTACGTGCGACAGTCGGGCACGGATCCCGGGGACTGCTCGGGCGGAACGAGCCCCGCCAGGGCGTGGCGCACGCTGACCAAGGCCGCGGGCTGCGTCGGCGCGGGGGACACCGTCTACGTGGGCGCGGGCACGTACACGGAGACCATGGTCCTGACCACTGCCGGCACGGCCGGAAACCCGATCCGCTTCATCGCCGACGTCGACGGGGTCTTCACCGGGGACGCCGGCGCGATCGTGATCGACGGCGCGGGAGCCAACGAGACCGTGTTCGTGAACGGGGCCGACTACGTCGAACTCCACGGCTTCACGGTCACCGGCGGCGCCGGCGCCGTGCCTCCCGCCGGCGGCATCCGCGTGGATGCCGACGCCGTCGTGCTCCGCGGCAACACGGTGTATGGCAACTCCCGGGGAATCTACGTCCACGACTGCATCGATCCGGTCATCGAGGAGAACGCCGTCTCGAACAACCTCGGGGCCGGCGCCGACGGCATCGTGCTCGACAACTGCGACGGGGCCGTCCTCCGGAGCAACCTCGTCTACAACAACGGAGGCCACGGGGTGTTCCTCACCGCGGACTCCGACGACGCGCTCATCGAGCACGACACCGTCTACTTCAACGGAGAGGACGGGATCCACATCGACGGTTCGGACAACTCCGCGACCTTGCACGACAGCATCGTCACGGACAACCTCGACGACGGCGTGGAGAAGGTCGGGGGCTCCTCCGTCTCACCCTCGTACAACGACGTGTTCGGGAACGCGGACACGGATCGCGTGGGGGTCGGGGTGGGTCCCGGCGGCATGAGCGCCGATCCGCTCTACGTGGATCCCGACGGTGCGGACGACCAGCTCGGGGGGGCCCAGGGAGCGGACGACTCCTTCCACCTCGACGCCACGACTCCGAGCCCCTGCGTCGACGCGGGGAGCGACGCGGCGACCGCGCTCGCGCTCGAAGACGGCACTCCGTTCACCGATCTGACGACGCGCACAGATGACGTGCTCGACGGCACGGGAGCGGACGGGGCCACGGTGAACATGGGCTACCACTACCGGCCGACCGCCGGCGCCCCGGTGACGCTCGATGCGGACGACGTGCGGGTCGCGTACGGCACCGGTTCCGGACGCGAGCCGCGCCACCGCGCCTACGACGACTCCGCGAGCTCCTGGTCGGCCGCGGCGCGCAACGCCCCCGTGGGGGCGACGGTCCGTTGGGTCGTGCCCGCCGTCTCCCCGCTCGACAACGGCGAGGAGATCGCCGCCGTGCTCGCCGACGACGGAGCCACGACGTCCCTCTCGCTCCTGCGCGGGACGGGCGGGACGTGGCTCGAGGACTGGAGCTCCACGTCCATCGCGTCCGGCGACGCCGGGCGACGGGGATTCGACCTCGTCTACGAGGAGACGACCGGCGAGGCCCTCGCCGTCTACTCCGACGGGACGGAGACGCCGGTCTACCGGACCCTGGTGAACGGCGCGTGGTCGAGCGAGACCTCCCTGCCCCTGAACGACGCGGGCGGGCCGAATCCCGATCCGAACTCCGGAGTCGTGCAGTGGGTCGAGCTGGAGCCGCGCCCCGGCGACGACGAGGTGACGCTCGCGTACTGCGACGCGAACGACGACCTCGTCGCGGCCGTCTGGGACGGCGAGCAGTGGCTCACCGCCACCGCGAGCGCCCTGGAGACGGGCCTGAAGGTCAACACGATCTCCGGCGAGGTGGACAACCGCACCTTCGACGTCGCCTACGAGGCTTCGAGCGGGGACGTCCTGGTCGCCTGGGGCCAGGACGCCACGGACGGCTACTGGTGGTCGCTCAAGAGCGAGGGGGCTACGTCCTGGTCGGCTCCCGCCCAGGTCGCGGGGGATCCGACGTCGGGCACCCCCCACTTCCTCGACCTCGCCTCCGAGCCCGCGAGCCAGCGGCTCGTGGCCGCCTTCCTCGTCCTCGGCGACGCGGGCGAGCGGCTCGGCGTGGGCATCTGGGACGGCGCGGCTTGGATCAACGCGGTGGTCGCCGACGTCCAGATCCGGGACGTGAACGACGCGGCGGGCGGGGACTTCCCGGGCGCGGTCGGTTGGGTCGGCACCACCGGCCAGGCGATCGTGGTCTACGCCGACGACGCGATTGCCACGATGGACTGGCTGGCCTGGACGACCTCCGGAGCCTGGGAGATGCGCAACGACGTCGACGTCGCGGGCAAGGGCGAGACGGAGTCGATCCGGCTCGTCACCTACGCCGACTCCGGCCAGCTCCTCCTGCTCCTCGCGGACGACGCCGCGGACCTGTACGCCCTCTTCTACGACGGGCTCGACTGGTCCGTTTCCAACGGAGGCGCCGCGCTGGAGACGGATCTGTCCGCCTCGGATTCCATGGCTTTCGGAGCGTCGCGAAAATGACGGGCGCCCCGCGCGCGTAAGGTTTCCACCAAAGCCCAACCGAGGGGAATCCAGGCCGTACCGGCTCGTATACCTTCCGCGACCGCCGCCGATGGCAGGATGGCAGGGAGGACGCGGCGGGAAGGAGAGAAGGAAATGACCACCGACGAAGGCGCCGAGAGGGGAGCCTTGCAAGAGCAGGAGACACGATCCACGGACCGCACCTACGGCACACGTTTCATCGACCGCCTGAAGTCCCTGGGCTCGGTGAGCTCGATGCGCTACGCCGACATCCAGCGGATCAAGGAGGCGGATCGCGAGGGGATGATCGAGATCCTGCGGAGGCGCTACTCGACGATGCCCTACGCCCTGATCCGGGCCATCCGCGACCGGGAGCCCGAGGACGTCGCCGAGGACCTGCACCGCGACCGGCAGATGATGCTGGCGTTCCTGCTGCTGGCGCTGGCGTAGAGCGATGGCTCCGGACCCCGCCGACCCGACCTACCAGCGCATCTGGGCCACCGTGGACTGCATTCCCCGGGGCCGGGTCGCCACCTACGGCCAGGTCGCGAAGGAAGCGGGTCTGCCCGGCCACGCCCGGCAGGTGGGCTACGCGATGAAGCACCTGCCCCACGGCACCGAGCTGCCCTGGCACCGCGTCCTGAACGCGAAGGGCGAGATCAGCCTGCGCTCCGCCTCGGGCGACCCCTCCCGCGAGCAGATACGCCGCCTCGCCAAGGAGGGCGTGAAGCTGAACGAGAGGGGGCGCGTCAATCTACGACGGTTCGGCTGGGTGCCGGAGGAATAGGGGCTACTCCTCGATCCGCGGGAAGATGACTTCGGGCTCCCGGCCGTCGAAAAAGAGGCAGACGAGGCGGCGGCCGTCCTCGATCGCGAGCACGGTGTCCTCGTCGAGGCTGGCGACCCACCAGATCATCTCCGAGCTCGATCGACGCGCGGGGCGAAGACTCACGGTGGAGTGATCGAATCGCCCGAGCGTGTACCAGCCCTCTCCCGACACCAAGAGAATGCCCTCAGGGCCCACCACGTGGCCGGGTGAGAAGACCCACCGAATGGGCCCGGGCCATCCGTCCGCCTGCGAGACCACCGTGCGCGCTCCCAATTCGGGATCCAGGAGGACGACCTCCCCCTCTTCGACCACGACCAATCGCCCGTCCTCGATGAACGGACAGCTCGTCGATACGTCTTCCATCGCCGGGGCGGGAGCCCGTTCTCCGGTCTCCGGGTCGAGGAGACTCCATCTGTTTCCGGACCCGCCGTGGTTCCAGTCCCACAGGAGCCAGCGGCCGGGCCTCACCTTGACGCACGGCAGATCCTCTCCGGGGAACAGCTCCGATTCGCGGAAGAGCGTGGAGCGGAACGGATCGTAGAAGCCTCCATTCTCGAACACCGCCCAGTAGCCGAGCCCCGCACGCCTCCAGTGACCACTGTCCGGATCGAGGCCGAGCTGCTCGGCCGACGGCAGGTCTGATTCCTCCTCCTCCGGAACCGTTCGGGGATCGACCTCCCTCGCCGTCCGCGCATCGAAGCAGGCACCGGGTTCGCCGTCGTAGTCGAACAGCCAAACGTGCGAAAGCGGTTCGTGGGAATCGAGTGCCAATCCCGACCGGTCGCGGTCCGGATACCAGACCCCGATCCCCTCTGAGCTCCACTCTCCCGTCTCGAGGTCGATCACGAGCGGGTGCAGGATGTCCATTTTTCCTTCGCCGGTGTTGGCGTAGGCGAAGCGCCCCCCGGAATCCACGTAGCAGCGGAGGAACCCGAAGTCCTCCGCCAAGGGGTGGACCGCCAACGCGTGGTGAATCCGCGCGCCGGTGAGACACCAGCCGGGCAGCAGGAACAGGACCGCCACCCCGAAGCCGCGTAGCGCCGCCTGGGCCACACCGCGACCGAAGCGGAAGCCGCTGGTGAAGGAGACCCAGGCCACGAAGGGCGCGGCGATCGTGGCCTGGATCG
>CAYRXS010000353.1:3451-6138 GCA_964428225.1 uncultured Planctomycetaceae bacterium | reverse complement strand
CAGTGGGGGCATTCCAGGATGTCGATCTTGAACACCCTTCGCAGGAGTTCCGCCAGATGCGATGCTTGGTCCGCTGTGAACGGACGGACTGGTTGCCATCATTCAGGGAAAGGCGCCACCCGATGAGGGCGGCGCCTCTGTATATCAGAGACGAGCGAGGATCAGCAGTCGTTGCCGGTCCCGGTCATCAGCGACGGTGTTGCCCGAGGATCACCGTCGCGGCGTAGGCGGGAAGCATTGTCACGGTGCGGCCACGTCCACGCACGCTTGCCACGCCTTGCACATAGAAGGTGAGGCTGAAGTTGGGGGGCAGCTGTATCCTGGGGATCGGTAGCTCCATCGTGGCCACCAGACCGCCCCGCTTGTCTTTCTTGAATTTCGCCTGGCCGATCGGGATCGGGGGAAGAACCCACGGGTTGCGGGTCCTGAGCGGAGCGTAGATGAATCCGATCAGGAAAGTGCATTCCCGGGAGGCCAGATCAGGGAGACTGGGGTTTCTGGGGTCGACCTGAAAAGCAGCGCTGATGCGTAGTATCTGCCCCGGTTGAACCGGGTTTGGTGCGGCCGTGGTCACAAAGCGGAACGTGGGGTTCGGGTTCGGCCTCTGGGCCGCGAGCTCGGCGGCCAGGAGGCCCACCAGGCAGACCGCCACGCTGAACGAGAGCAGTCTCTTCATCGATTCTTTTCCTTCCTTGAAACTGAAAGACACTCGTAAAAGCAGGAGAGGAAATCACCTTTGTGCTCACCTGCTCGGGCTCGGCTCTCGCAACCGCTTCCGCGGATTACGACAGCACGTCGGCATATTACGACAGCTGGTCGTATCTTGGCAAGTGATTTCGAAAAAAAAACGACAAGATCTCGCTGTCCGGGATTTTTCCTTGACGGAGTCGACAACGTGTCGTATATTTCCGACAACTTGTCGCTATATCTCGTGAACGAAGGAGCCCGTCATGAAGCCGACCCCCCTGGCCAACGCCGAGCTGGCGGTCATGGAACTGCTCTGGGCCGCGGATCGCCTGACGGCTCGCCATATCCGGGAAGAGCTCTATCCGGACGCGCGCAAGGCCCAGCACGGCACCGTGCAGCGGCTGCTGCAGCGACTGGAGGACAAGGGGTTCGTGGAACGCGATACCGAACTCCCCGTACATTTCTTCTCGGCGGCGATCAGCAAACAGGAGTACGCTTGCAGCCAGCTGGAGTCGCTCGCCGAGAAACTCACCGGCGGATCGCTCGCGCCGCTGATCACGCACATGATCGAAGGAAAGAAGATCTCCCGCGCTGAAATCAACAAGCTCAGGCGCATCCTGGACGGAGGTCGGAAATGACCGATCTCGTGCTCAGGATCGGAGCCAGCAACCTGTGCATCTCGCTGGCCCTCGCCATCGTGGCATGGGTGGTTCAAGCCAAAAGCAAGCGACCTCACGTGGCGCACTTGCTGTGGCTGCTCGTCGTCGTCAAGCTGGTCACGCCGCCCATCGTCGACCTGCCCGTGTTCACCGTTCCCTGGCCGTCGGCTGCCACGTTTGAGATGCTCGCGGCTGACACCGGTCCGACACCGGCGGGCGTCGCGGCCGCCGCGTCCGACTTGAACACCGAAGAAACCGGGGCGGCCTCACTCACGGCGGCTGCGCATGGAAAGACCTGGCTGGCGCTCGCCTGGTTGTTCGGAAGCGCTTTCGTGCTCGCCTGGTCGCTGGTGCGCATCTACCGATTCAACCGCTTGCTGAAGATGGCCTCCGAGGCGGCCTCGCCCGAGGTGCAAGGCGTCGCGGCGGAGATCGCACACCGCCTGGCCCTCAGGTCGGTGCCGACGATCTACACGACGTCCGCCAGGCTGTCGCCGATGGTGTGGTGGATTGGCAGGAGGGTGCGGATCGTGATCCCGGCGGCGCTGCTTCGTGAGATGGATGCCGGCGATTTACGATGGATCCTGGCCCACGAACTGGCCCACGTGCGGCGGCGGGATCACCTGGTTCGCTGGCTCGAGTGGCTGGCGTGTGTCGCTTTCTGGTGGAATCCCGTGGCGTGGTGGGCCCGACGCAATCTGCGCAAGAACGAAGAGATCTGCTGCGACGCGCTCGTGCTCGAGAGCCTGCGGCCCGCTCCTCACAATTACGCGAATGCATTGATGTCCGTGGTCGAGTTCCTCACTTCCACCGCAATCCGCCCGCCGGCCATGGCGAGCTCGATCCTGAGCGGTGGATTCCTCGAAAGGAGATTTCGAATGATCGTTTCGTCATACCCGCTCCCGAGAACGTCGCGCTGGTTGCTGGCTCTGATCCTGGTCTGCGCCGTGGGGCTACTTCCGCTTGGCGTGGTCTACGCGCAGGACTTCAAAGCCGTCGAACGGAAACTTGGCGCCGCCGTCGAGGCCGGTGAGCTCACCCTCGATCAAGCGAAAATCATGATGGACGCGCTCCGTCATGCTGCTAAGGACGACCTCGAGGCGAAGAAGCGGCGCTACGTCGAGTACCAGCGCAGGATCGAAGCCGCCGTCAAGAAAGGCGACCTCTCCCGTGAAGAAGCCGAGAAGAAACTCATCGAAGCTCGCAAGGCAATGTTCGGCCAGCCCCGCGCCAAGGGGCACGACCTCGAAGCGCTCAAGCGGCGCTACGAAGAGTACCAGTGCAGAATCGAAGCCGCCGTCAAGGAGGGCAAGCTCTCCCGCGAAGACGCCGAGAAGAAAC
>CAYRXS010000353.1:0-3351 GCA_964428225.1 uncultured Planctomycetaceae bacterium | reverse complement strand
GGCAAGCTCTCCCGCGAAGACGCCGAGAAGAAACTCATCCAGGCTCGCAAGGACATGTTCGGTCAGCCCCGCGATAAGGGGCGCGAGCTCATGGGCCACTTCAAGAAGCTCGGGGTCGATTGGGTCGACAGGATCCCCGGGATTCTCACGGAGAACGGGCTGAAGCGGGAACAGGTCGAGCCCGCCATGGGGGGCCTGCTCCGGGTCGTCTACGAAGTGAAGGAGGAGGGCGAGAAGTTCGCGCTGGACCCCCGGCTTCGGGCCTACTTCTCGAAGGAGGTCCGTCTCACGGACGAGCAGGTCAAGCTGGTCGTGGGGATCGCGCGTCGGATCGCCTACGGCATGAAGAAGACCAGGTAGGACGACGCGCACGACGCCTGACCAAGACATCCTACCTCTTGGACCGAACGAGATCACGCAACGAATTCCATTCGGGCTGTACTGACATCAAGACGCGCCGATCCCACGGCCTGTTTATTTCCTGAATCGGGACATCTCCGGTCTGTGGGACGCCCCACGGCCCTGGAATTTCCCGATTCGGGAAAAAAACAGGCCGTGGGATCCCGCTACTGGATCGTCACCCCGAGTGGAGCGGAGATGACGCTGATCCGGTGATTCACGAGGGTGACGGCCGCGGCATAGAACCGCATTCCGGAGAGGGCCCAGATGGCCGGGACCACAAAGGTGGCACTGGCCTCCCCCTTGGCGTCGAGGGTTCCCTGAAATCCCGAGAAGGGTCCGAAGTTCGAGAGGGACCAGAAGAAGAGCGGGTCGGGATTGAGGTGGATCTTGCGCCCGTCGGCGAGGCGGAATCCAGGGTGGAAGTCGAGGCCGAGAGCCACGATGTACCGGGCTCCGGGCTCTGCAGGAGAAGACACCAGCATCTTGAATGCCTTGCCGGGCCAGACCTCGTTCAGGCCGCAGAGGTGGCGGCTGCCGGCCACGGTGGCGGACGTCGGCAAGGTCGAGGCAGGCATCGTGACCGTTTGAAACGATTTGTTCGCGGCATCGAAGCGGAAAATCCGCGGAGGAAAAGCGGAGACCGGATCGTTGTACGTGGGAATGACGAAGCGTCCGTCCCCGGGGTCCCGGCTCGGGAACAGCGTCCAGTTGCCGAGGGGCTGGCCTTGATGCACCGTGGTGACCGCGCCCGGGGATCCGAGGGATACGTTTTCAATCCGGCCGCTGCTGTGGAAGAGCAGGAAAGTATCCGTCTCCGGATCGTGCCGGGGGAACACGAACGAGCCGGGTACCGGACGGGTGCTGAACCCGGTGAGAGCGGAAACCGAGTAGGGGGCACGGAGTGTGGCACGCAGGAGCATGAAGAACCCCGGCAAACAGGAACTCGCGCCCGAGAAGATCCAGTCTCCGGAACGGAGATCGATGCCTGCGCCCACACACATGGCGACCTGTGGCACGTTGTAGAGCGTGATGCTGCTCGTGGGGCCGATCTTCAACACGCTGGCGTGTGACCTGGGATACGCCTGCGCCACGAACGCGTTGCCGCTGCCGTCCACGTCGAGGCCGAGGACCCGGAAGCGCTGCCAGGCCGTGTCAGCGGTTCCGACGATCAGATCACCGGGGGCATACAGGGACTGCGCAGGCACGAGGGTGAAGGCGAACATGGAGATGCCCATCACCAGGGCAAGTCGCACGAAAAATGCACGCATTGATTCCGCTCCTCAGTAGAACCGCAGCGCCATCACGCAAATGCAATGCCGCTTCTCCCGGGAGGGGCGCAAGTGCATCACCACCGTCGAATAGCGGACAGATTAATTGACCAGGCCATGGAGAACCCCCACGAACGCGCAGGTGTGAACGTGCCTGTTGTGCAGAATCGCACGCATTGCTCGACCGGACTCTATCCCCGATCCTTTAGCTTTCTCCGCACGAGATCGAGGTGCAGGCGCAGGTGGTACAACCGGTCGGAGTACGAGAGCGGAACGGCGAGGTCGTCGACCGTCTGTCCCAGGGCCTGGATACGCTTCCGGCATTCCGCCAGCACCTCGGCGTCTGCTCCGGGCTCCATCAGCGTGTCCACGGCGCGGAGCTCCCTGTACGCGCGGTTGATACGGGCGTTGACGCGCATGCGCCACGTGGGCGGAACGATCTTGAAGAGCGGGATCAGCAAGGTGAGGAGCGGCACGAGGAAGACGATCATCCGCTCCAGGAAGTTGGCGATCCAGAACGGCAGGAATCGCTGCAGGAAGGGCGGCCCTGACTTCAGGAAGCGGCGCGCCTCCTCGTTCACGGGGATGTCGGCGAAGCGGCTGGAAGGAAAGGCGTCCGGCTTCTCGAAGAGGCCGCCGTCTCCGTGCACCCTGGTGGCGGCGCGGAGCAGGAGCACGACCAGGGCGGGATGGAGGTCGGGGCGGGCCTGGAGCACCGCGGCCGGTGCGATGAGGCGCGTGCGTTTCGGCGGGATGTTGGTCTTGAAGTCGTGGGCGCCTTCAGGAAACACGACACTCGAGAGCCAGCGGTGGCGCCGGCTGTAGGCCTCGGCCCGTGCGAAATCCAACAGCTCGATATCGGGATTGTCGAGGAGCCGGAGAACGTAGCTGGCCTTGGCGGACGCCACGAAAAAGGCAGCGTCGACATCTCTGCGCTCGAGTGCCGCTGCCGCTTCCATGCCGCTCAGGGGCGACTGAGATTCGACGGGTATGCCGTTGGCCTCGAGCAACACCCGGGCCACGGCCCGGGTGCCGCTCCCTGGTGGCCCGATGGCCAGCCGGTTTCTGGTGATGTTGGTGAGACGATCCCTCCTGGCGGAGTCCCTGTGGAATACCCAGCACGGCTCGAAGTAGAGGCTCGCCAGGGCCTCGACGTCTCCCCCGCCGGACAGGGTCGCCAGGCCGCTCTGCACGAACGCCACGTCCACTCCGCTCCCGGGATCCTTCAGCAATTCGAGGTTTTCCTCGGCGCCCGAGGTGACGCGGAGCTCGAGGGTGATGCCCTCCTTGGCCAGCTCCTCGGCGTATTGCTGACCAAAGCCGTGGTAGTTTCCCTCGGGCTGTCCGGTCGCGATGACGAGGCGCTTCGGTGGGGCCGGCTCCACAAAGGTCCAGGCCACGACGAAGCCGAGGAGTGAGACAACAAGGATCACAAGGTAGACCCAGCGAGTCGACCGGTCCGAGGTATCGTGCGTGCGCTTTAATGCCTGCATCGTTCTCTCCACCCATCCGGCCCGACGTGTGTGTCGATAGACGACCGTTCACTCCGCCGATCGCTTCACCTGGACGGTCACCTCATGGGTATTACCCTGCGCATCCTGGGCGTGCAGGATCAGGATCCTCGGCGTGAGGATAGTCGTTTCAAACCCGCTTTTTACCCAATCCGGGGTCTATCAGTAAG
>CAYRXS010000352.1:0-6162 GCA_964428225.1 uncultured Planctomycetaceae bacterium | reverse complement strand
CGATCTACTCCCTCGGGATGATCGCCATGCCCTGGGGGATGGAGAGCAGCCGGAAGAACTACTTCCTCTACGGCCAGTTCGTGATCTTCCACCTGGGGGTGGTCCTCGCGATCCTGATGTCCTTCCTGATCCCCTACGCACCGGGAATCATGGACTCCGCGGCCGTGGTCCTGCTCATGCAGATCGTGATCGGGGCGGCCTGCGCCGTCGCCTGCATCCGAATCGTGCGCCGGGTGTCCATCCCCGTCATGCGCAAGATCAGCTCGCCGGACGACTACTTCTCGCTGATCGTGCTCACGGTATGGTTCTTCACGGGAGTGCTCGCCGCTCCGCGCGGCGGCACCGGTGGACACGAGGCCGGCGAGGGAGCGCTCCTCGCGTTCTTCCTGATGACGGCCTTCTTCCTGCTCTACGTCCCGTTCAGCAAGATCTCGCACTACCTCTACTACCCGTTCACGCGCTACTGGCTCGGTCGAACCCTGGGCCACCGCGGCGTGTTCCCCTTCAAGAGCAAGCGACCGGAGGGCAAGTTCCCGCTCCCGGATCTGCCTGCCTCCAACTCGACGACCACCAATCGCTAGGGGAGAAGCTCAATGAAGAAGCAAGAACGCTCCCAAAAGGCCGAGAAGTTCCTCGAGCGGATGTCCCAGAAGCTGACCCGGCAGATGGTCGGGTCGTTCGTGGCGTGCGTCCACTGCGGCAACTGTGTCGAATCCTGTCACTACGTCCTGGCGAATCCGGACGATCCCACCTTCGCCCCGCCCTACAAGGCCGACCGGATCCGAAGGCTGTTCAAGCACCACTTCGACTGGACCGGTCGCGTCTTCCCCTGGTGGGTCAAGGGCGGGACCGTGATGACCGACGAGGATCTCGAGGAGCTCAAGGACACCGTCTTCGGTAAGTGCACGAACTGTCGCCGGTGCACGCTCAACTGCCCCATGGGCGTCGACTACGCCACCTTCAACCGGATGGCTCGCGGAGCCCTGGTCTCCGTGGGCGTCATGCCGGAGGGCGTGGCCGTGGTGAGCAAGGACCAGTGGGAGATCGGCAACCAAATGGGGGTCCTCAAGGAGGACTACGTCGAGACCATCGAGTGGATGTCCGAGGAGCTGGTGGACGAGGTCGAGGACGAGAGCGCCGCGATCCCCATCGACAAGCCCGACTGCGACGTCATGTACACGATCAACCCGCGGGAGGTGAAGTACGACCCGCGGACGATCGCTGACGCGGCCAAGATCTTCTGGGCCGCCGGCGAGAACTACATGATGCCCACCGAGGGCTGGGACCAGACGAACTTCGGCCTCTTCTCCGGGGACGACGACCTCGGGGGCGTGGTCGCCAAGCGGGTGTACGACAAGGCGATCGAGATGCGCGCGAAGACGGTCGTGATCTCCGAGTGCGGCCACGGCTACCGCTCGACGCGCTGCGAGGGACCGAACTGGGCGGGGATGGACATCCCGTTCCACATGGAGAGCTCGGTCATCACGATGCTCCGCTACATCCGGGAAGGCAAGATCAAGGTCGACAAGTCGAAGAACACGGAGAGGGTCACCTTCCACGATTCGTGCAACAACGGTCGCAGCTGCGGCCTGGTCGACGAGCCGCGCGAGCTCCTCGAGCTCGTGTGCTCGGACTTCCAGGAGATGTACCCGAACCGTACCGAGAACTACTGCTGCACGGGCGGCGGTGGCGCCATGTCCATGGCCGAGTACACGCCGCGACGCCTGAAGTCGGCGCAGATCAAGGCCGACCAGCTCAAGGAGACCGGGGCCAAGATCGTGGTCACCTCCTGCCACAACTGCGTGGACGGGCTGGGCGACCTCGTCAAGCACTACGAGCTCCCCATGGAGGTGTCGCAGCTCGTGAACCTCGTGGCGAATGCTCTCGTCATCGAGGAGAAGCCGGCCGAGGTCCCCGCCGAGACCCCGCCGGAGGAGGTGCCGGCCGCGACCGAGCCCGCCGGCGACGGCGAGCTGAGCGGCCACAAGGTCCTCATCATCGACGACGAGCCGGACATCTGCATCTTCCTGGGTACCGTCCTCGAGGACCACGGAGCCACCGTGTTCCAGGCCATGAACGGCGACGACGGCATCGCCCTGGCGCGCCAGGAGAAGCCCGCCCTCATCACGCTCGACATCTCGATGCCCGGCAAGGACGGAGGCGTGGTCTTCGAGACGATTCGCAACGATCCCGACCTGGCGGAGACGCCGATCTGTATCATCACCGGCAAGCCGGAGCTCCGGCGTCTGATCTACGATCGGGAGGTTCGTCGTCCCGAGGGCTATCTGGACAAGCCCGTCGACGAGGAGATGCTCCTGACGAACGTGCGGAAGATCCTCGAGCTGGCCAAGGCGTAGAGCAAGGAGGGCTGACGAAGTGCCGATTCAGGTAGACGACCTTCCGTTCCGGGAGTACTTCGAGGCCCTCCCCGCCTACCTCACCGTGCAGGACACGAACCTGCGAATGGTCCATGCCAATCGCAAGTTCCGGGAGGATTTCGGCGAGCACCAGGGCCGCTACTGCTACCAGCTCTACAAGAACCGCTCCGAGAAGTGCGAGGTGTGCCCCGCGGCCCGCTCCCTCCGGGACGGACGGATGTACAGCAGCGAGGAGCACGTCACCACCCGGGACGGCCGGGACATGTCCGTGATCGTCTTCACGACGCCGATCCGCGACGAATCCGGTGAGCTGAGCACGGTCCTCGAGCTGTCCGCGGACATCACCCCGATCAAGATCCTGCAGAACCAGATCCGCGAGAGCCGGCGGCGCTACCGCACGCTGTTCGACGTGGTGCCGTGCTTCATCTCGATCCAGGACAAGGACCTGCGGATCACCGAAGCCAACCGCATGTTCAAGGATGCGTTCGGGGATCGGCTCGGAGCCAAGTGCTACGAGGTCTACAAGCACCGGGACGAGCAGTGCATCCCCTGCTCGGTGCGGGAGACCTTCGCCGACGGCAAGGTGCACCACAGCGAGGAGGTCGTCACGGCGAGCTCCGGTGAGCAGGTGAACACGCTGGTCTACTCGGCCCCGATCCGGGACGCGATGGGCAACATCAAGCGGGTGATGGAGATGAGCGCGAACATCACCCCGATCCGCGAGCTCCAGACCCAGCTCGAGTCCATCGGCCTCTTGATCAGCTCGGTCTCCCACGGCATCAAGGGCCTGCTCAACGGGCTCGACGGGGGGATGTACCTGCTCAAGACGGGAGTCAAGAAGGGCAACCAGAAGCGGCAGGAGCAGGGGCTCGAGATGGTCGAGCGGAACATCGACCGGATCCGCGCCCAGGTCCTCAACATCCTCTACTACGCCAAGGAGCGCACGCCGAACTGGGAGCCCGTCCCCGCCGTCGATCTGGCCGAGGAAGTGGTCTCCGTCCTGGAGACGAAGGCGGCGGAGATGAACATCGAGCTCCAGTCCGATCTGGGCTCCGACGTGGGCGATTTCGACGCGGACCGGCTCGCCATGCGGTCCCTGCTGGTCAACCTCCTGGAGAACTCCCTGGACGCCTGCCGGGTCGACGACCACAAGTCCGAGCACCAGGTGTGCTTCCGCGTCCACGGCACTCCCGAGGAGGTCGTCTTCGAGATGACCGACAATGGCATCGGCATGGACCGTGAGACTCGGGAGAAGGCCTTCAGTCTCTTCTTCACTTCCAAGGGAGTGAAGGGAACGGGCCTCGGGCTGTTCATCGCCAACAAGATTGCCCGCGCCCATTCCGGGAAGATCGATCTGGAGTCCGAGCTGGGGGAGGGCACTAGAATTGCCGTCCGCATCCCCAGACGCCATACTGTCGAGACAGATGACGACTCCGGAGAATAGATGCTCGACACGGGAGCTTGATCGATGACGTCAGACAAGAAGACGGTACTGGTCGTTGACGATGAACCCGACACGTTGGCCTTCCTCACCACTCTTCTCGAGGACAACGGTTTCGCGACAGTCACCGCCCTGAACGGCGAGGAGGCCATCGCCGCGGTACGGACCGATCGCCCGGACCTGATCTCCCTCGACATCACCATGCCCGAGAAGAGCGGTGTCCGCTTCTACCGTGAGATGAAGGAGAGCGAGGAGACGCGCGACATCCCCATCATCATCGTCACTGGCGTCACCGGCGGCTTCGAGCAGTTCATCTCCACCCGCAAACAGGTCCCTCCGCCCGAAGGCTTCATACCCAAGCCGATCGACAAGGAGAAGTTCGTCGAGCTCACGCGTCAGCTCACGAGCTGATTATCCCGTGTGGGGCCCCGCTCCACACGATCAGTGCCACTCCCAGTCGATGTAGTCGGGCTTCGCGTCGACCATCGCGTTGACGATCAGCTCGACCAGGCCGCTGTAGTAGATGCCCGCCTTCTCCCAGGCGTCGTAGTACGCGATGATGTCCCGGATTTGGCCCTTGCAGTTGCTGCACGGAGCGCAGACGTACTTCGGATGCTCCTTGTCCATCGGCTCGTCCTGGAAGGCCTCCAGGATCTGCCGGAACTTCCTCCGACCGGTGAGGTGGTGGCGCCACTCTGAGAAGTTGTTGCCGGACATGATCGCGAAGCCGGAGCCGCCGCCGCAGCAGTAGTTCTCCACGCCGTGAGGGGCCATTTCCCGGAACTGATGCTCGGGGACGATCTCCTGGATGATCTCCCGCTGGGGTGACACGATCCCCATCAGCCGGACGATGTTGCAGGGATCGTGTAGGGTCACCGGGAAGTCGTTCCGCGACTTGTCGAACTCGATCTTGCCCGACTTCACGATGTCGCGCAGGGTGACGTAGGCGCTCTCCCGCGGGATGTTCAGATCCCCGGTCAGGACCTTGTCGGCGATCACCGTCAGGGCCTTGTGGGCGTGGCCGCACTCGCCGAGGACGATCTTCTTCACCCCGAGCTCCTTCGCGGCCTCGGCGTGCTTGATCGCCACTCTCGCGAACTGAGCGTCGTCGTACCACACGCCGTAGTTGATCGCATCGAATCCAGCGATCTTGCTCGACATCGTCCAGTTCAGCCCCGCTTGCTGGAACAGGAGGGCGAAGCCACCGGGGTTCTCGGGCCACGCCATGATCTCCCCTGCGTTGTGGATCAGGAGGATGTCGGCACCTTCCTTGTCCCACGGGGTCTCGACCTCGATCCCGGTTCGATCGTAGGTGTCCTCATCAATGAACTCGATGTTGTCCTTCGCCACCAGATCGTTCATCCCCGTCGATGACCCGACCTTGAGCTGGAGAACGGATCCGCTCTCGTGGATCTCCTTGGGGGCGATACCCATCTCCATGCTCGCAACCTTCCTGATCTCCCGGGCGAGGAGGGCATTGTCCACCCCGATCGGGCAGGTCTGGGCGCAGCGCCGACAGAGATTGCAGCGGTAGGCGAGCTCGATGAGACGAGCCACCGCCTTCCAGCTCAAATCGATATCGCCGTGGACCCACGTGGAATGGCCCTTGATGTACTTGTGGTAGATGCGCCGGATGATCTCCGACCGGAAGGTCGGCCGGTACAGCTCGTTGTGCCCGCTCTCCTCGTAGATGTGGCACGCCTCGTTGCAGGTCTGGCAGTGCGCACAGTGCTCCATCGACAGGAGGAGAGGTTGGAGGAACGGCCAGTTGTCATCCTCGCTGAAGCATCTCCTGAGACCATCGAGAAACTGGTTGACCAGGCGCTCTTCCTCTTCCTTCGTCTCGGGTTTCGGGATCCCGACCGCGATCGTACCGTCGAGAACCTCGTACTTCTCGGCGGCGGCTTCCTTGAGAGGAGGGATGGGAGGATCTTCCTCGAGGTTGTCGAAAGGAGGGGGCAAGGGAACTTGATTCTGTACGTCGATCCAGGTGAGAGGTCCCTCGCCCTTGGAGATGTCCTTGACACTTTTTGGCTGCTTCATTTCTCCACCTCCTCGGTCGCCACATCCGCCCAGGTCTTCTTCCCGTCCCCCTGGATGTGAGGCGCGGACCAGCTGACGGGCCGGGAGAGCAGGCTGCCGATGGTCCCCTCCTCGGGGCCTCCTTTGAGGTTCGGCGTATCGTTCCAGCGGATCGAGTGGTAGGCGAAGTACTTGCCCACGAAGTGGGACATGTGGGTCAGCGGGATGTAGGCCACCAGCGCGGCCAGCAGCACCACGGTGAGCCCCGGGAGGAATCCCATCTGGCCGAAGTCGAAGGTCACCAGGTTGTGTGCGAACGCC
>CAYRXS010000351.1:0-6169 GCA_964428225.1 uncultured Planctomycetaceae bacterium | reverse complement strand
CTCAGGTGTGCCCAAAGGACCGTGGCGCCGTCACTCGTGAGGGATGCGGGCTAGATCTCCCCTCAGGTGTCTTGCGAGCAGAAGGGCCTGGAGGTGTACGAGCATGCCGACGGTGGTCTTCTCTCCGAGGAAGGGGTGTCGAATCTCATCCTTCTTCCTCTCCTGGTAGGCCACGAGGACGGTCTTTCGAGTAGAGTCTGTCATGAAGACGCCACCCGTCTCTCGCACTTCAAACCCCGCTGCTCGTACCTGCCGACGATTGACAAGTGATAGGGCCAGCCTATCGGCAAGGAAGGCCCGTAACTCCTCCATAAGGTCGAGAGCGAGACCGAGCCGCCCGGGCCTGTCCCGGTGAAGGTACCCAACCTGGGGATCGAGACCCACGGCCTCAAGGGCGGACGCCGCATCGTGCAACAACAGCGTGTAGAGGAAGGACAGCAGGGCGTTGACCGCGTCCATGGGGGGCCGGCGCGTCCTTCGCTCGAATGGAAAGTCCGCCTTCTGGTGGAGGATGAGTCGGTCGAAGAATGCGAAGTAGCTCCGAGCGGCATCCCCCTCAACGCCGCGAATCGAATCCACGGATCGGGTGTTCTGGAGAGACTTCAGGGATCGCGCAAGGGTCTCGGTCGCCGACTTCAGGGAATCGCGGTCGACGGCCTGCGGGTGATCGCGCATTGCCCTCAGGAGGACGGCCCTGGAGTTTGCGGCCTTCGCAGTGACGAATGCCCGGGCCAGCGCTACGGACGCAGAGCAGTCGTCCGCACGACGAAACTGCTCACGGCGGAGTAGAACGTTGCCCGACACGGGGCCCTGGACGCGTGCCAGAAAGCGCCCCCGTTCCGTGAGGAACGAAATTCCAATACCGCGCTCGGCGCATCGCCCCATGAGCCAGGGGCTGGCGCTGACGCGACCGAAGCCGACAATCCCCTCGAGCATGTGTAGAGGCACTCGGAGCTTCACCTCCCCATCGATCTTGGCAACCACAGTCTCGCCTTCGGCGCTCAGGTATGCCCCCTGGGTGGTGACGTACAGGGTGTTCAGGTGCTTCTTCAACGTGTGTCTTCCTCCCCGTTCTTGGAGGAATGCGGAGAAAGGCATGAACGGAGGTAGCGTTCCACGGAATCGTCACTCCGCATCGCCTGGGGGAGGCAAACATCCTGTAGCGAGCAGCGTTCGCATTTGGCTGTCCGTTGCGCCTTGGGCGTTCGACCGGATGTCATGAGATGCCGGAATCTCTCCACGGCTTGTTCGGTTTCGGTGCGCAGGTGGGCGTCGAACACTACATCGTGGCGCCGCTGCCTCCTGCCGTAGAACAGAGCCCCATGCGGAATGCGCACCGCGAGCATCTCCTCGAGACATACGGCTTGAGCGCAGATCTGCACTTCGTCACACCGGTCGGTCTTCGGCTTCCCGCGCTTGTACTCGACGGGAAGGACCGCCCAGATCCCAGAAAGGCCAGTGATCGGAACTGCCTCGGGAGGCTGGGCTCGTAGAAATGGCGGGGGGCGGCCCTCCCGCCGATGGAGCTCAACGACATCCGACCTGCCCACAAGCCCCAACTGAAGGGATCGCAGGGGAAGCCCGCGCAGGAGGACGACGTCGCCTCGGACCTCCCGGCGGGGGGCTTGGTCGTCCACACGACGGTGAAGATGGTGTCCCTCGAGGGTGAGGGGGTTGTCCACCCAGATCCTCTCCACATGGATGAGGGCGGCCTGGCGTTCGCAGTAGACGAGGTGCTGGAGGGCCGAAACGGGGAGAAGGTCGTCATCTCCATACATCGCGGCGTCAGGCGGATGGCGGTCCCGACAGAAGAAACCGCCGCCACGGTGAGCAGGCGATGCCGGCTCGAGAGCCGAGGTCCTGGTCCTCTTCGTCGCAGAGCAGCAGGGGGCGATACTCGCGGTGACGCCTGGCGAGTTCCAGCAGGCCCGCGAGATCCCTCATCCCGAACGAACCGGTCTTGACCTCGACAATCCACTTGCCCCAGCTTCCAGAGAGGACCATGTCCACTTCGATGGGCTGCTCGCGCCAGTAGCTCACTTCCTGCCCGGCGTTCCATGCGTGGGCGATGCAGGCATTCTCGACCCACCGCCCCCACACGGTGGGATCGGGATCGCGATCGAGTGTGTCCCCGGTCGCGAGGGCCGCGAGAATCGCCTGACTGAGAACGACGAGCTTGGGGGGTGCTGCCCTCCGTCGCACCGCCTTGGCCGTGAACTTCGGAAGCGGTGCGACCAAGTAGGCTTCCTCGAGGAGGTGTAGGTAGTGGGCGACGGTCTCCAGCGCGCCGCCGTCGGAGAGCTGCCCGCGCAACTTCTGTAGCGAGATAATCTCGGCGGGATGCCCCGCGGCGACGGCGAAGACTTGGCGCAGGAGGCCGGGCTTTCGGACGGTCTCGATCGCGAGCAGGTCACGGCCCAGAGCAGGTTCTACGATGGCGTCTCGGACATATTGCCTCCACCGATCCGGCTCCCCGAGGTGACGGATGGCGCCCGGGTAGGTACCCGAGCGAACGGCGACGTCCAGGGCCCGATCCTCGTCGAGATCGAAGTGCCGGACGAGTTCCGACGCCGGCCAGTGAAGCAGCCGAAGGCGCTCGAAGCGGCCGGCCATCGACTCCCGCGCCCCACGGCCGACACTCAGGCTCGAGGAGCCGCAGACGACGACGTGCAGCCCGATGGAACGGTGAACGACACGGTCGTACTCCGCCTTCAGCCGGCGACTCCACTGGGGCAGGTATTGGATCTCGTCGAGGAGGAGCACCGCCGAACGTCCGGCGCGGGCGAGCCGTTCTCCCTCCCGCCAGATCTGCTCCCACCAGCCGGGCAGGCTGGCCTCGGGCGTATCTGCAGCCGCATAGAGGGTCCGCCCCTCGAACTGCTCCTCGACCCGGTGCAGGAGGTGGGTCTTGCCCACCTGCCTGGGGCCCGTGAGGAGCTGAACATGGGACGGGGCGGGTTCCTCCAGGCGACGGCAGAGTTCCCGCAGCACGCTGGTGTAGGTGTGAGGAAGGGCTTCGCTCATGACGATCGATAGATTATTCGGTCATTCCCGAATAATTGCCAGCCTGTATTCCCGATCCGTCAGAACCGCCCCTTCTCGATCACGCGAATCCCCTCCGGGATCTTCTCCCGCTCGATATCCACGACTTAGTCGGAGAAGTCGCGAGGCACCCCCGCGCCCTCCCGGCGGCGGACGGTGACCGCTTCGAAGAGCTGGTGAGAGGGTGCCTTCCCGAGCGGGACATCGTGCTCGAAGAGGATCAATCCTCGCACGGCCATACTGCCCGCCGGCCTGGCAGCGGAGGAGTCGAACTGGAAAGCGTTCTCCAGCGACTCCCAGAGGAGCTCGAGATCTTCCTGGTCGAAACCTGTCCCGGACTCCGCGTCGGCGAGGAAGGGATTCACGAAGCCGTGGGCGCGGTAGACCCCGTAGGGGATGGTGAACTTGCGCCCCATCGTTCTTTCCTTCGCGAGGTCCCTCTCGTTGGTGACCGAACTACGCGTGATCGCGTGCTCCTGGGTCACGATGGGATCCACGGAGCGCGCAAAGGACATCTGGACGGGACCTCGCACTTGGCCGCAATTCACGTCGGTACTCATCACGGCCCCGAAGGTCCTGATGTCATAGAAATTCCTGCACATGAAGGCAGTGAGGGCTCGGGCCTTGGCGACATCCTTGGGGAGCTTCTTCTTGTCCTTGGCCGATCCTTCACCGATGTCCGCCCAGGCCCTTGCGTGGGTCGTGTTCAGCACGGCGCCATCGCTGAAGTAGATCTCGTGGCGTGGCTCGTCCTTTCTCGTGAGGGCGACGTAGTTGCGGATCTTGCGCTTGAGGCAGACATCAGTGACGAGGCCATGCCCGGTTTCGGGGTCGATTCGCGGCAGGTTGCCGGCATCAGGATCGCCATTGGGATTGGCGTCCTTCACGTCGAAGATGTAGATGAAATCGTATCGGTTCACAGCAGCTTCCTTTTCCTGAGAGGGCCTTCCGTCAGCTATTCGTCTTCGAGTAGAAGGCCTGTTTCTGGTGGTAGTAGCCGAGGGCGAAAAGGCCCTGTCCGGCCAGATCGAGGTGGGTCGGGAAATCCTGGAGGGGGTCGAGGATCTCCTGGACGAGCTTCTCCCGGTTGACTCGACCACGCTCAAGCTTGGCCAGGTGGTGTTGGTAGGTACGTAGCAGACGGGGGAAGACGCTTCCCGGCTGGGCCGAGGCCGCACCGTAGAAGCGATCACGGATGCCGGCCTTCACCCCTGGGAGAGCATCGTGTTGGGTCATCTCCAAGGCCCCGAAGAGCCGTCCAAGGCGATAGGCGGGATCGGGTCTCGATGTGTCGAGGCTCATGGCGAGTTCCTTTCCGAAGTTGCGTTGCAGATGGCCCTTGAGTACGCATGCACGCAGGTAGTTGACGGTGCGATCGGCCCGAATGCGCCGAAGCACGGCCGAGTAGAGGCCATCCGGATAGCGTGCACCGGTGAGTACCGCTCGGAACAGCGGCCCTACGAGGATCGGAGGAATCTTCTCCCGATCCGGCTTGCCACCCGTCCGCCTCGGGCAGGTCTGGTCCAGGAGTTGGATCAGGGAAGGGAACTCGGGGTCCGCCGGGCGTTTCCCACGTGCCGGCTGGGGATCGATCCGAATGTGCTCGTGGTGCCGACGCAGGTCGTCGAGGAGCTGGCCGAGGGTCCCGTGGTGGAAGAGGCGGATGGAGATCCGAGCCTTGTTGGGGGAGAGACCGAGGAGGTAGAACCGCGTACGGTCTGGATCCTCCTCGATTTCATCCCGGCACTCGCCTCCCTTGCGCAGCGTCTTGAGAAACACCTCGAGCTTCTGACGGATGCCCTCATCCTGAGCTCGTTCGCGGTCAATGCTCGCAGATCCGCCGAGCGTGTACTCCGCGAACACGTCCTCGGTCAAGGTCGGCCGATCCGTCCAGAAAGCCACGGTGGTGTCCCCGATCCGAATACGGTGCTTGTCCCGCATCGGTCCGTCCAACATCGCATTCAACGCCGTGACATAGCGGAACGCGGCAGCTTCGCCGACTGGTGCATTGAAGCCCTGACGTTTGCCGAGGGACTCGTAGGCGTTCTCGTTGAAGGTCACGATGGACGCTCCCGTTCCGCTCGTCCCGATGACCCCCTTGATCATGGGTTGGGTGCGAGCGATTGGCGCTCGCTCGCCGGTGAGTAGGCACTGGCCGAAGGTGGAATCGCCCTCTGTTGGATCGCGTTGTTCCCACCACTCCCGGATGCGAGCGTCCTGGTGCACGTAGCCGCTCCGCCCCACGATTTGAAAGACCCCGTAACCCGTGCCCAGTTCCGCGGACGTGTCCACCCCTGCGAAGTTCTCGGGGCCCCACGACTCCAGAAAGCGACAGACGGCAGAGAAAGCCGGTGAATCGACGTCTTCCTCCAAGGAGAGGTGCTTCTCTCGAAAGGCCTCGAATGCCCGAATCGTTCGATCGGGGTTCTGATCGTCCGGCTTGTGGCCCAACAGGTAGCCGGCCGTATCCCAGAGGAAGTAGGGAAGAAGCCCACTCCCAGCCCTTCCGCTCACCCACGGCACTTCGATCTGAGCAGGGCGTAGCCTGCCCCCAACGGGGATACGGGCGTCCTGGATCTCGAACAGCTCTCCATCGGGCGACAGGACGATCTTGAACGTGATCTTCTGAAGACTGTATCCCTGTGGGGGAATCCTGTAGCGCTCTTCCTTCCTCAGTCGGGCGTAGAGATCGTGAAGGGACTGGAGAATCATCGTTCAAGCTCTCGCCAGATCGAGGGGAGGGACGTCGATCACACCGTCGCGAACCCGTGCTCGGAAGAAGCGGGGGTGCGCGCTGACTCTCTGCCCTCGGCACGCCTCGACCACCTTTCCCTCCGGATCGGGCTCGAACACGATGTCCTGGAGCATGAAGCCGAGGTCCCGATCACCCCGGAGCTCATCGGGACAGGGGGAGAACTCCTCGACGAGTTCGAAGTAGGCAGGGAACTCCCGACAGCCCAGGTAGGGATGGTGAAAACACTGGCCGCGTGAGGCCCGGCGCTTGAATGAATCCAGGTGTTTGGCCTCCGGCTTCGCGAGGACGCGGCCGTCGCGGTCCGTGGGATCCAGCGTCTCTAGTGTCCCGTACCTGAAGTTCGTAGGCAGAATCGACGAACACTCTCAAGGA
>CAYRXS010000350.1:5048-6236 GCA_964428225.1 uncultured Planctomycetaceae bacterium | reverse complement strand
GGTGTCGAGGAACGCACGCGCCCCGCGCAGGCCCCCGAGCACGATCACCGCGAGCGCGGGCAGGACGAGGAGTCGGCCCCGCGCGCCGCGCAGGACGGCGAGACCTCCCGCCACCGCGAGGCAGAGCCCGACGTCGCTCACCCGCAGGAGCCGCAAGTTCTGCGCGTCGAGGTCGCCGAGGCGCAGCAGGGGCAGCAGGGGAACGGCTCCCAGCACCGCGCAGAACAGCCCGGCCAGGGCGAGGCGCGGCCGCCACGTCCGGGCCAGCGCGCCGAGGAGCAGCGCCGCCGCGAAGCCGAGCAGGGTGAGGGCGTCGAGCCGGACCCAGGCCAGGAATGCGGGCCAGGCGCTCGCGGGCAGGCCGGTCTCCGGCGACGCGAGGTAGCCCCCGATCCACACTCCCAGGGCCAGGCGCCGCCACAGGAAGGCCGCGACCACCGCGACGACGACCGGGGCCGCGGTCCGCAGCAGCTCTCGCCACGCCTCCCGCCGGACCCAGGCGAGGGCGACCACCCACGCGGGCAGGACGAAGGCCATCTCCTTGGTCGCGCAGGCCAGCAGCGACAAGACGATGGTGAGCACCCAGCGCCGATCGAGCGCGGCGAGGCAGGTGAAGACCATGAGCGCCGCGCAGAGCCCGTCCGTGCGGCCCGCCACCCAGGTGACCGTTCCTCCCTGCTCCGGGAACAGGGCCAGCATCCCCCCCGCCACGAGGGCTCCCAGGGCGGAGCACCCCAGCCGCCTCGCCAGCAGCCCCACCCCCACCGCGGCCAGGACGTGGCAGAGCAGGTTGAAGCCGCGCAGGAACACGGGATCCACCCCCGTGGTCGCCTCCTGGAGGGCCCAGCTCGTGGTCACCAGCGGGCGCCAGAACGCGAGCAGGTGCAGGCCGTACTGGGGCCCCGTCCAGTCCCGGGCCGCTCCGTCCCGGTGGACCGCGCCCAGGATCCCCGCATCCTCGGCGATCAGGGGGGCCCCCAGGGTGCCCAGGGACGGGGCGACGGCCAGGAGGACCACCGCCAGCCACCACCAGGAGGCGGGATTCCGCGGGGGCGGAGGAGGAGGCGAGGCGGGCTCCTGCATGGGGAGAGCCTACGTGGCGCCGCGACGGCCTTCCACTCTCCCCGCCACGCTGCTGACCCGGGACCGGCGGGTCGGTAGACTGCCCCCCCTCTCGCGGACCCCCCT
>CAYRXS010000350.1:0-5038 GCA_964428225.1 uncultured Planctomycetaceae bacterium | reverse complement strand
GGCCCCCGGGGCCCGGGGGGGGGGGCCCCCCCCCCCCCCCCGCCCCCCCCCCCCGGCCCGGCCGCCCCCCCCCCCCCGCGCCCCCGGGGCCGCGGGAGCCCGAAAGACGATCGGGACTACAGGCCATCCGCCGGTTTGGACGAACTCCTCCCTCTCCACTCACCCCTATCCCCGACCACATGAAGGCGCTTCTCCTGTTCACCGAGCGCTTCGGGAACATGCTGTCTCGCATCTTCCTGATGTTGCTCTACTTCCTGGTCATGGGGCCCTTCGCGGTCCTGTATCGGCTGTTCGCCGATCCCCTGCGACTCGCGCGCCCCCGGGAGGGGAACTGGTGGGTCTGGATGGCCACGAACGAGGACCTCCGTGCCGCGAGGAAGCAGGACTAGATGAACATCCTCGGCCTCTCCTTCTACTACCACGACTCCTCGGCAGCCCTCGTCCAGGACGGGGTCCTGACGGCCGCCGCCGAGGAAGAGCGCTTCAGCCGCCTGAAGCACGACTCCGGCTTCCCCAAGCTGGCCGCGGAGTTCTGCCTGAAGCAGACCGGCCTGACGATCGACGACGTCGACTTCGTCGTCTTCTACGAGAAGCCCTTCGTCAAGTTCGAGCGGATGCTGCTCTCGGCCATGGCCACCTTCCCGCGGTCGGCGGCGGTGTTCCGGGAGTCGATGCAGCGCTGGGTGACGGACAAGCTGTGGATCAAGTCGCTGATGTCCCGGCAACTGAAGGTCCCCGGGGCGAAGATCCTCTTCTGCGACCACCACATGTCGCACGCGGCCTCGAGCTTCTTCACCTCGTCGTTCGGCGAGGCGGCGATCCTGACCATCGACGGGGCCGGGGAATGGTCCACCGCGACGATGGGCATCGGCCGGGACAACAAGATCGAGATCTTCAAGGAGATGCGGTTCCCGCACTCCCTGGGGCTGCTGTACTCCGCCTTCACCGCGTACTGCGGATTCGAGATCAACGAAGGAGAGTACAAGCTCATGGGCATGCACCCCTACGGCAAGCCGCAGTTCGTGGACAAGATCTACGAGCTGATCGACGTGGCCGAGGACGGCAGCCTGTGGCACGACATGAAGTACTTCGCCTACCACTTCTCGCGGGACACGACCCTCACGGACGCGTTCTGCGATCACTTCGGACGCCCCGCTCGCGATCCGAAGCTGGGCGACAAGTCCCTCGATCCCTTCTACTGCGACATGGCGGCCAGCATCCAGAGGGTGACCGAGGAGATCCTCCTGAAGATGGTCGGCTACCTCCACGCCGAGACCGGGTGCAAGAACCTCTGCATGGCGGGGGGCGTCGCGCTCAACTCGGTGGCCAACTACAAGCTGCTCCGCCGGGGGCCGTTCGAGGATCTCTACATCCACCCCGCCCCCGGAGACGACGGCGGGGCGGTCGGCGCCGCGTACTGGGCCTACAACCACCTGCTCGACCAGCCGCGGGGCCCGGAGCTGATCCACGCCCATCTCGGCACCGAGTACAGCGACGACGAGATCCGCGCGTTCCTCGAGCGCCACGACATCGCCTACGAGTACATCGAGGACGACGAGGAGTTCTACGACTTCGTGGCCCAGCGCCTCGCGGATGGCTACGTGGCCGGCTGGTTCCGCGGGCGCTTCGAGTGGGGGCCGCGCGCCCTCGGGTCCCGCTCCATCATCGCCGATCCGCGAAAGCCCGAGATGAAGGAGAAGCTGAACGCCAAGATCAAGTTCCGCGAGGCCTTCCGCCCCTTCGCACCGTCGGTGCTCGAGGAGCGCGCCAACGAGTACTTCGACATCCCCGAGGCCGAGCGGCACATCCCCGCCCGGTTCATGCTCTACGTGACGCCGGTGCGCGAGGAGAAGCGCTCCGTCCTGCCGGCCATCACCCACGAGGACGGCTCGGGTCGCCTGCAGACGGTGTTCAAGGACATCAACCCCCCGTACCACCGCGTGATCGAGCGGTTCGGGGAGATCACCGGGGTGCCCGTGATCATGAACACGTCCTTCAACCTGAAGGGCGAGCCGATCGTGGAGGACCCGTCCCACGCGTTCAACACGTTCAGCCTCTCGGGGATGGACTACCTGTTCATGAACAACTTCATCGTGAAGGCGGACGCCAAGAAGAAGATCGCCGAGACGAAGTTCAACCTCCGCCACGAGGGTGACTCGGTCACCGCGATGGTCAGCTAGGAAGGAGACGAGACCATGCGCGCACTGAACGTCTTCCTCGCCTTCGCGGTGAGCTTCCTGCTGGCCTTCCTGGTCTTCGAGGGCGGGCTGCGGCTCTTCCCCGCTTTCCGGCCGCTCGAGACGGTGAACGAGTATCACGCGGACCTGGGGTGGTGGAAGAAGCCCGGGGCCGTGGCGGACCGCTCCACGAGCGAGTTCGACATCACCTTCGAGATCAACTCGCGGGGCCTGCGCGACGACGCGATCTCCACGGTCGAGAAGACGGAGAACACTTTCCGGATCCTGGCCCTGGGCGACTCCTTCGTCCTCGGCTACACCGTGGACCGCGAGGACCTGTTCGTCGACCTCATGGAGGGCTGGTGGCGCTCCGAACAGCGCCGCGTCGAGGTGATCAACGCGGGCACCGAGGGCTACTCGACCGACCAGGAGGTTCTCTGGTTCCAGAAGTACAAAGACGAGTTCAAGCCGGATCTCGTCCTGCTCTTCCCCTACGAGAACGACATCTACTGGAACGGCCAGGAGCGCTACACGCGCTTCCCCAAGCCGCGGTACGAGGCGAACGGCAGCCTGGAGCAGCGCAAGCTCGAGGATCCCGGCCCCGGATCCCTGCTGAACGGATGGGCGATCGGCAACTTCCTCCAGAAGATCGTCTACCGCCACCTCCCGCAGCCCTCGTCTCCTCCTCACCACTTCCAGCCCGCCCACAGCGAGGAGCTGATCAACTGCGAGTTCGCCCCGCTCTTCCACGAGCCGCCGCCCTTCCTCGCGGACTGTCTGGCCCGGACGAAGGGCGCCCTCACCGCGTTGAAGAAGAGCTGCGACGACATCGGAGCGCAGCTCGTCATGGTGCCCATTCCCTCGGAGAGCGCGATCCAGGAGGACGAAAAGGAGCGGCTTCGCGACAACCCGAAGGCGCTGAAGGGCATCGCCTTCGAGCTGTGGTCGCCGGACAATCCCGTCGAGCGGTTCCTGGAGATGGGAGCGGAGCTCGGCATCGAGACCCTCGATCCGCGCGCGAAGCTGAAGGACAACTACCCCGAAGGCGCGGACCCGCTGTACTTCCACGACGAGTGGCACTTCAATCCCCGCGGCAACCGGGTCTTCGCCGAGTTCTTGGTCCAGGAGCTGGACGAGCTCGGCGTGTTCCCCGCGGGACACGAGGCGATCACGCCCGGCCGCTTCCCCGAGCACGAGGACGAGGACGGCGGCCCCGTCTGGCTGTACGTTTTCCTCGCCCTCTGGGCGATCCTGGGCACGACCTTCCGGTTCACGTACCGGGACGAGCCGATCCACCTCGCGTTCCTGAAGGTCGGCGGCCTGCTCGCCGTGGTGTTCGCGATCATCCTCGGGGGCGGCTGGCTGCTCGGCCGCGTGCCCGCGTCCTACGCCCCGTGGATCGTCCTCGGCTTCGTCGTGGTCGTCCTCGGCTTCGTCGTCTGGAAGCTCGGGCGGCGGATGGCGACGATCCTGGAGCTCCTGCGGGCGTTCACCCTGCGGGGGCACTGGTACCTCATGCCCCTGATCGTGGTGCTCCTGACCATCGGCAGCCTCCTGGTGGTGGCCGCGAGCTCTCCCCTGATCGCGCCCTTCATCTACACCCTGTTCTGATCCCCCCGCTCATTGCGGAATCGGGGCGGCTCGGCTACAAACGGGAGGGCCCGGGAAGATCCTTCCCCCCTCTCCCCGCGCGTCGCCGACCGTACTCGATGAAGCAGTTCCTCAAGGACTTCTGGCTCTGGATCCTGGTGCCCGTGGTGCTCGTGATCCTGGCCGTCGTCGGCCTCTGGCTGGTCGCGGGGGATCCGATCACCGGCCTCGACTACGCGATCATGGGTGGCTGAGGACCATCACCCCTTCACCGAGCTCACCCCTGCGGCCGATAGAGATGCGACGCGAGGCCCGGCGCCTCCCCCCACGTCGATGAAGAACTTCTTCAAGGAATTCTGGCTCTGGATCCTGATCCCCTTCGTGCTCGTGGTCCTGCTCCTGATCGCGGCCTGGGTGCTCGGCGGCGCCGACGGGGTCTCGCCCTTCCAGTACAACGTCTTCTAGACGAGCGGCGGGATCAGATCCACAGGAACCGCCAGTAGTCGCGGAGCAGTCCGCCGAACGGCTCGGAAGGCCGTCCGCGCACGCGTTGCCAGAGCTGGGTCACGACGAAGTCGACCAGGGTGAAGGTTCCGCAGACCTTGACCCAGATCCCGGCCAGGCGTCCGTGGTGCTTGCGGTAGTAGAAGAGGCGGTTCTTCTCGTACTCGGGGATGTAGCGGCCGAACTTCGAGGTGGACGCGCCCACGTGGTGCACGACGATCGCCTCGGAGAGGTAGTGCGTCTTCCACCCGCTCGCCGCCATGCGCCGCGAGAGGTCCACGTCGTTGAAGAACAGCCAGAGCGTCTCGTCGAAGAGCCCCACCTCCTCGAGCACCCGTCGGCGAAGCAGCAGGCACGCGGCGGGCGGCTGGTCGACGTCCCGGCTCGACTCCTGATCCCAGTCGCGCAGGAAGTAGCGGCGCAGCTCCTTCGACTCGGGGAACCACCGCTCGAACGGCGTGCCGAAGGCGAGGACGGAGCGCAGGTTGGGGAAGGCCATGACCGTCGGCTGCGTGCGCCCGTCGGGGTGGACCAATCGGGGGGCGACCGCGCCGTGCTCGGCGTTCTCGTCCAGGAAGTCGACGAGCCGGCGAATCGCGTCCGGGGCCACCTCGGTGTCCGTGTTCAGGAGGAGCACGTTCTCGCCCCGGGCGACGCGCATCCCCTGGTTGCAGCCGCGCGCGAAGCCCTCGTTGCCCTCGTTGCGCAGGAGGTGCACCTCCGGGAACCGCTCGGCCACCATGTCCGCCGATCCGTCCTCGCTCCCG
>CAYRXS010000349.1:0-6245 GCA_964428225.1 uncultured Planctomycetaceae bacterium | reverse complement strand
GTCGCCGGCGGCGACCATGTCTACCTCCTGAGCCAGGCGGGCCTCCTGAACGTGCTCGTCGTGGGGCAAGGCTTCGAACCCCTGCACACGGCCGATTTCGGCGAGACGTGCTACGCCACTCCCGCGCTGGAGGACGGCTTCATCTGGCTGCGGACGGCCACGAAGCTCTACTGCTTCGGGGGCGAGGAGGACTGAACCGCCAGCGCCGTCATCGCTCACGGATCCACCATCGCCGCGAAGTGCCGCGGCATGCGATCGAACGTCGCGCGGGAGATCACGGACTCGGGATCGAGGGCGCGATCCAGGGCGAGGATGCCGTCGAGGTGGTCGATCTCGTGCTGGAGGAGCTCCGCGGTCGCACGGGGGAGGTCCCGCCACGTCCTCCGCTCGCCCGCCTCGCCCGTGAAGGCGACGGACACGCGCACGTGCCGGCGGACGCGGACGAGGATGTCGGGAAAGCTCATGCAGTCGTCCCAGAGGGTGAAGGTCTCGTCGCTCCGCGACACGATCTCGGGATCGAACAGGGTACGGGGGTCTTCGCCCAGGTTCAGGGCGACGAAGCGACGGAGCACGCCGATCTGGGGGGCGGCGATCGCGCGGCCGAAGCCGTGCTCGGCGCGGAAGGCGGCGAGGACCTCGTGGAGGCGGTCCCTCGCGGTGAGGAGCTCCGGATCGCGCACGTCGCCGACCGGCTTGCTCCGCTTCCGAAGCCGGGGATCGCCGAGCTGTAGGACGCCGAGGGAATCGAAGCTCATGATCCAGTCGTACCCCACGGAAACTACCGAGGGTCCCCCGGTCGGTCACCGACCGGCGTTAGACTTCGGCCATGTCCCAGGGAGAGCGCCTCGTCGGTGATGCCCTTCTCGACGCCCTCGAGCAGGGCGAGGTCCGCGTCGCCGAGCGGAACGACGACGGCGCCTGGCACGTCGCGCGATGGGTCAAGGAGGAGATCCTCGCCATCTTCCGCTCCAGCCCTCTCGCGGAGCACGGCTCCGGAGCCGTTCGCGAGGTCTGGCCCTTCGTGGACAAGGAGGCCCTCCCCGTCCGCCGCTTCGACGCCGCGGGGAGCGTGCGCCTCGTTCCCGGCGGCTCCGCGGTGCGCCGGGGCGCCCACGTGGGGGAGGGGGTGGTCCTCATGCCCCCGTGCTACGTGAACGTCGGGGCCTGGGTGGGACCGGGGGCGATGATCGACAGCCACGCGCTGGTCGGCTCCTGCGCCCAGGTCGGGGCGCGCGTGCATCTCTCCGCGGGCGCCCAGATCGGCGGCGTGCTCGAGCCCGTCGGCTCGCGCCCCGTCATCGTGGAGGACGACTGCCTCGTCGGCGGGCTCGCCGCCCTGCTCGAGGGCGTCCTCGTGCGCGAGAGGGCGGTGATCGGGGCCGGAGTCGTCCTCACGGGATCCACGCCGGTGTACGACCTCGTGCACGAGCGCGAGCTCCGCGGCACCGCCGAGCTCCCGCTCGAGATCCCCGCCGGTGCGGTCGTCGTGCCGGGCACGCGACCCGTCGCGAAGCCGTGGGGCCGCGAGCGCGGCCTCGGCGTGGCCTGCGCCCTCGTCGTCAAGTACCGCGACGAGCGCACCGACGCCGCGACCCTCCTCGAGGAAGACCTGCGCTGAGGCGGCGCGCCGCTCGCGGAGCGGCTACCGGGAAGGCGCCGGAAGCGAACCGGACTACGGGCGGAGCAGCCCCTTGTACCGCATGTCCGTCCCGAGGATGTGCTGCTGCAGCCAGTTCCGGACGAAGTGGAGGAGCGCCTCGAGGACGTCGGGATCGTGGTGGTGGACGCTCAGGTGGAGCTCCCCGTTCTTCCGCCGGAACGCGTCGTGCTCGGCCTTGTGCGCGTCGAAGTCGAAGTATCCGCTTCGGAACATGCACTCCTCCTCGTAGTTGAGATGAGTGCACGCGTAGTCGGTGAGCTTCGAGACCATCTCGGCCGCGGTCTCGTCGCCGATGCCGGCTTCGAGCTCTTCGATCAAGAAGTTGGTCATCTCGACCAGGGCCATGTGCTGCTGGTCCAGCACGGGGTGATCGACGCTGAAATCCTCGGTCCAGACAATCCTCTCTATGCCACGCGAGCTCATGGGGCGCGTTCTCCTGAAGGTCCGTGGTTCGACGGGAAGCTACGATCACACGACCGACGCGCCCACCTTATCGGAAGCCGGAAGCAGCGTCTGGAGCCTTCGCCGGCCCGCCGGTCCCGATCCGGGGAGGAAGTCCCGGAACCGGGACGCTAGGTCAGGAGCCCGGCCACGGCCTCCGCGACCCGCTCCGGGGTGAAGCCGAGCTCGCGGAAGAGCACGTCCCCCGGCGCGGAGGCGCCGAAGCGGTCGAGGCCGATCGCCGTCCCGGCGCCGCCGATCCACCGCTCCCAGCCGAAGGTCGTGCCGGCCTCGACCGACACCCGGGCCTCGATCTCGGGAGGAAGCACGGACCGCCGGTAGGCCTCGTCCTGCTCCTGGAAGAGCTCCCAGCTCGGCATCGAGACGACCCGCGTCGGCACGCCGCGCTCGGCGAGGAGCGCCTGGGCCCCGAGGGCCAGGTGGACCTCGGCGCCGGTGGCGATCAGGATCGCCGCGGGATCCGCCCCGTCGGGATCGGACAGCACGTAGGCCCCGCGCCGGAGACCCTCCGCCCCCGCGACCGCCCCGCGGTCGAGGTTCACGAGCCCCTGGCGCGAGAAGACGAGGGAGATCGGGCGATCCGTCTGCTCCACGGCGACGCGCCAGGCCTCGGCGGTCTCGGACGCGTCGGCGGGGCGGAGCACGAGCATGTTCGGCATCGCGCGCAGGCACATCAGGTGCTCGACCGGCTGGTGCGTGGGGCCGTCTTCGCCCACCGCGATCGAATCGTGGGTGAACACGTGGATCACCGGGAGCCCGTTCATCGCCGCGAGCCGCATGGCGGGCCGCATGTAGTCCGAGAACACGAAGAACGTCGCCGTGTAGGGCCGCACGCCGCCGTGATAAGCGAGCCCGTTCGCGATCGCGCTCATCGCGTGCTCGCGCACGCCGAAGTGGACGTTGCGGCCTTCGCCGGTGCGGCCGTCGAAGGATGCCTCGTCGGCCAGCGCGGTCTTCGTCGAGCAGGAGAGGTCCGCGTCGCCGCCCAGCAACCAGGGGAGCCGTCCGCCGATCGCGTTGAGCACCTTGCCCCCGGCTACGCGCGTGGCCAGCTTCTCGCCCGCGTCGAAGACGGGGACGTCCGCGTCCCAACCCGAGGGCAGCTCGCCGGTCTCCGCGACCCGCCACTCCGCGTCGAGCTCGGGGTTCGCCGCCGCCCACGCGGACCGTCGATCGTTCCACTCGGCATGCATCTCGACGCCGCGTTCCCCGGCCGCCGTGCAATGCGAGTACACCTCGTCGGGAACGTGGAAGCCCTCCGCATGCGTCCAGCCCAGGGTCTGCTTCGTGAGCGCGGCCTCCTCCGCGCCCAGCGGCGAGCCGTGACACGCGGCCGAGCCGCCCTTGTTGGGCGAGCCGTACCCGATCGTCGTCCGGACGACGATGAGCGAGGGACGCGCCGTCTCGGCCTTCGCCTCGGCGATCGCCCGGTCGATCGCATCCAGGTCCGTGTCGCCGTCCTCCACGGTGACCACGTGCCACCCGTGCGCCTCGTACCGCCGGCCGACGTCCTCCGTGAAGTGCAGCGTGTTCGGCCCGTCGAGCGACACGTCGTTCGCGTCGTAGAGGTAGATCAGCTTGCCCAGCCCGAGGTGTCCGGCGAGCGAAGCCGCCTCCGCGGAGATCCCCTCCATGACGTCGCCGTCCGAGACGAGGGCGTAGGTGTAGTGGTCTACGACCTCGTGCTCGGGGCCATTGAAGCGGCCGGCGAGGAACCGCTCGGCCATCGCCAGGCCCACCGCGTTGGCCGTGCCCTGCCCGAGCGGACCCGTCGTGGCCTCGACCCCCGGCGCGACTCCGTGCTCCGGATGCCCCGCGGTACGCGAGCCCCACTGGCGGAAGCTCTCGATCTCCTCGAGCGCGAGGTCGTAGCCGAAGAGATGCAGCAGGCCGTAGATGAGCATGCTCCCGTGGCCCGGCGACAAGACGAAGCGGTCCCGGTCGGGCCACCGCGGGTCGGAGGGATCGAACTTCAGGTGCCGCCGCCACAAGACGTAGGCCATCGGCGCGGCGCCGAGGGGGAGTCCGGGGTGGCCGGATTTCGCCTTCTCGATCGCGTCGATGGCGAGCGTACGCAGGGCGTTGATCGAGAGGAGATCGAGCGAGGATGTCGGGGGCATGGAAATGTCGTCTTTTCCGGGGAGGAGGGAGGATAGCCGTCCGATTAGCATAGGGATCCCCCTTCCGCCCGACCACGAAGCAGCGGGTAGGCTCTTCTCGTCGGAGCCCCCGCCCTCGATCCCCCTTCTCCGCAGAGCCCCGACCCGGACCGACGGATACGAAATGCGCTGGTTCTTCGGTTTCTTCCTCGTCTCCGGATTCTGCAGCCTCGTCTACCAAGTCGTGTGGCTCCGGCTCGCGATGGCGAGCTACGGAGTCACCACCCCCCTGATCTCCCTGATCGTCTCCCTGTTCATGGCGGGCCTGGGGATCGGATCCTGGGCCACGGGGCGGATGGTGACGCGGTTCGAGAAAGCCCCGGCGGCGGGCATGCTCCGGGCCTACGGGGTCACGGAATTCCTGATCGGGATCTCCGCGATGCTCGTGCCGATCCTGTTCCGCCTCGGCCGGGCGCAGATCCAGAGCATCGCGACCGGCGAGGAGCTGGGATCCGCGACTTACTACCTCTACTCGGGGCTCTTCCTCGCCGTCGCGGTCCTGCCGTGGACGCTCTGCATGGGCGCGACCTTCCCCCTGGCGATGTCCGCCATCCGCAAGTGCATGGCGGAAGAGTCGAAGCGCTCGTTCAGCTTCCTGTACGTGGCGAACGTCATCGGGGCGGTCCTGGGCACGCTGGTGTCGGCCTTCGTCCTCATCGAGCAGCTCGGTTTCCAGAACACGCTGTACGTGGCGATGGCCCTGAACTGGATCCTCGCCGCGGCCGCGTTCCGCCTCAGCGGAAAGGCGGGGATGTCGCTCGCCATTCCCTCGAGCGAGTTCGAGCTGCCGGCCCAGGTGCCGGGCGACCTGCCGCGGAAGAGCTTCCTGATCCTCCTGTTCCTTACCGGCCTGTCCAGCATGGGGATGGAGGTGGTCTGGGTTCGCCAGTTCACGCCTTACCTCGGCACCGTGGTCTACGCGTTCGCCGCGATCCTCGGGGTCTACCTGGTGGCGACCTTCGTCGGCTCCCAGGTCTACCGGAGCTGGGTGGCGCGAAACCCGCGTGGCGGTCGCGGCACGACCTGGATCCTGGTCGGGCTGTTCGGACTCTTGCCGCTGCTCGCCGCCGACTACCGGCTCGACCTCGGCTTCGACACCGCCGAGGGTCTGAAGTACGGAGCGATCTCGTCCGTCCTCTACGGAGCGGTGCGCGTCGCGGCGGGCATCGTGCCCCTGTGCCTGGCGCTCGGCTTCCTGACTCCCATGCTCGTCGACCGCTGGTCGGGCGGCGACCCCGATCGGGCGGGCACGGCCTACGCGGTGAACGTGCTGGGGTGCCTCGTCGGGCCCCTGGTCGCCGGCTTCTGGCTCCTGCCGTGGATCGGCGTGCGCTTCTCGCTCATCGCCCTGGCCCTTCCCCTGCTCGCGGTCGGTCTCGTCGCCGGTCTGCGCCCGCGCGACACGGAGGGAGATCCCGTCGGGCGGCGGCCTAAGCTCTCCCTCGTCGGCGCGCTCGTCGTCTCCGGACTGATCGTCGTCTTCGCGAAGAGCTACGAGAACCGGTTTCCGGACTGCGAGGTTCGACACGACTCGACGGCTACCGCCATTGCGGTGGGGGAGGGGATGGACCGCCAGCTGCTCATCAACGGCTTCGGGATCACCGAGCTGACCCCGATGACGAAGATCATGGCGCACCTCCCCATGGCCTGGAGGGAGGAGCCGGCGCAAAACACGCTCGTGATCTGCTTCGGGATGGGAACGACGTTCCGCTCCCTGCGCTCATGGGACGTGCCGGCGACCGCGGTCGAGCTCGTGCCGAGCGTGCCCGGTCTCTTCGGCTACTTCCACGACGATGCCGAGGAGATCATGCGCTCGCCCGATTCACGCATCGTCGTCGATGACGGCCGACGGTTTCTGGAGCGCACGGGCGAGGTGTTCGACGTGATCACCATCGATCCGCCGCCGCCGGTGGAAGCCGCGGGGTCGAGTCTCCTCTACTCCCGCGAGTTCTACGAGGTGATCA
>CAYRXS010000348.1:0-6360 GCA_964428225.1 uncultured Planctomycetaceae bacterium | reverse complement strand
AGAGCGTGGTCGTCGCGGGCCTCCCGTGGATTCTCAGCCGCCTCCGGGCAGTCCCTGGCGACACACTCCGGAGAAGCGGACGCCCACCGTCGGTTTCAGGGGATGCCCCACGTCGATGTTGAGGTAGCCGCCGAACGACCCGTTCAGGTCCTCGGGGAGCCCCTCGAGCCGCAGGGTGAGCTCCATCACCTGCGGATCGTCGCTCGGTGCGAAGGACCAGGTGAAGCGATCCGCGTACGGGAACTCGACGCCGGCCCGCATGCCCGCGAGCTGCACGGGGACGTTCGGATAGAGCACGAAGTCGTCGAAGCACTGGAGACGCACCGTGCGCTCCACGACCTCGCCCGGCCGGACCATCCCGAAGGAGAGGAACCCGGGGTCGGCGGTGACCAGCCCCTGCACCGCGGCCTGGACGTAGGCCCGGGCCGTGTAGACCGGAGGGCTCCCGTCCGGGCTCTTGCTCTTGGCGCTCGGGTGGGGGATCTCCTTGTCGGTCAGCAGCAGGAGCGGGTAGTTGCGCAGCCCCTCGGGAATGCCGGGTCCGAGGGCCAGGTTGACGTCCCAGGTCGTGGAGCGCCCGGAGAAGTCCGGCTCGACGGGGACGAGCTCGACGGAGAGCGGCTCGGACACGAACCGTTCGTCGACGGTGAGCAGGAACGGGTCGAGCGTCTCGGAGCGAACCCGCAGGGTGCCCTCCTTGCGGTCCGCGGCGGTGATCTTGCCGAGCTGGAGCGTGGGCTCCGGCTCCACGAAGAGCACCGTCTCCACCTCGCACCGCTGCTTGAGGGTGAACATCCCCCGGGGATCGTTCGAGTAGAGGACGATGTTCGTCTCCATCTTCCCCTGGGGCTTGCCGTCGGTGGTGAGGTCCACCTCGAACTCGAACTCGGTGCCCGGAGGGATGGGATCCCCGGTGGTGTAGTCCCCGAGCTCGCCCTCCTCGCCCATCAGCTTGATCTTGGGCACGGTGCACCCGCAGCTCGCCTTGAAGCGGCTGATGATGAGGTCGTGCTCCCCGTCGGAGATCAGGCGGTAGGTGTGGGTGGCCTTCTCTCCCTGCTTGATCTTGCCGAAGTCGACCTCGCCGCTCTCGCCCCGGATCAGGGAGATGTGGCCGGGCAGGCCGCCGTGCGACGGAGCGGGCGGGGCGGACCTGGCCCGATCGTCCTCCTCCGACCGGAGGAAGGGCGGCGCCGCGGTGTCCCTCGTGTCCAGGGAGGTCAGGTCGACTCCGGTGTCGAGCTGTTGGCGTCCCCCCCGGTAGCGCTGGGGATCGCGCATCCCCTCCTGGTCCTCCGCCGCGGAGTGCTCGGCGGGAACGTCGGAGGGCGTGGCGATCTCCTCGCTCCCGATCCCGGATCCGCTCCCGCAGGCGGCCAGGAGGCTCGTCGCGAGGGCGAGGGCGAGGCCGGCTGTGCGGTTCGTCGTGCGGGGCTGCCGTCTGGTCTTCGTTGCGCTCATCATCACAGTCTTCGTCGGGTGGATCAGTCTAGTCCCCTCGCGGGGGGCGGGCTACCGATCGGTGGTGGGTCCCGCGAACCCCGACCGTGAGCTCGGGTTCCTCGGGATGCCCGGTCTCGATCACGAGCCGGGCCAGGAAGAGGCGCTCCACCTCCGGGGCGAGCCCGTCGAGGAGGAGCTGGACGTCCCAGGCGCGCTGCCCGACCACCGGGCGCACGCTCAGGTGTGCGGTCTGGGCCAGGGGGAAGGGCAGCTCCGCCTTGAGAGGCTCGAGCACCACCCTGGGTTCCGTGGGATCGAAATCCTCGTCGAGACAGGTGATCCTCAGGATCCGGGCCGTCGTCTCCTCGGGCCGTACGAGCCCGAAATCGAGGCTCGCGGGGAGGATCCGGTAGCGCCCGACCACCTCCACGGCGAGGCGGGGGACGATGGCGTAGGGCGCGTGGCGGCCCTCGGCGTCCGGGCGCGCGTCGGGATTCTCGACGTCGGAGGCCAGGTGGATGGGGTAGGCGTGGACGCCCTTGGGCATGCCCGGCTCCAGCCGGATCGCCACGTCCCAGCGCGAGGCCCGGCCGTCCCCGTCGGGGGAGAGGGGCTCGACGTCCACGAGGAGGGTGTCGGGAACCGCCCGGCGGACGTGCTCGAGGCGGAAGGAGTCCCCCTCTGCGGAGCGGACCCCGAGGCGGATCTCCCGGGCCTCCTCCACGGTCATGATGAAGGTCTCGATCTCGTTGGGCTCGGCGAGGAGCCAGGAGCGGATGTCCGCCCGGATCGCCAGCTCGGTCACACCCCCGCGCTGGTCGCCGTAGAGCTGCACGCTGCCGGGGACGGTCCCCTGCTTCCCGCGCGTGTCGTAGACGAGGTGGACGGCGAGGCGGGTTCCGGGGGCGAGGGGAGTGTCCTCGACGTAGGGGCGGCGCTCGTCGCCGGGGCCGAGCACCTCCAGGCCCCCCGCCGCGCACCCGCACTCGGCCCGCATGGTCTTGATCGTCACCGCCTCGGTCCCCTCCACCTCGAGGCGGAACTCGTGGTCGAGGACGGCCCCCTCCCACACGGTGCCGAACTCCCGCACCGCCTCCTCGCAGGCCAGGACGGCGTCCACGCCCGCGAAGGCCCCCTGCTCGGCGGCGGCGTCCGTGGTCACGGGGAGCCCGTCGTCCCCCCCTCCCCCGCAGGCCGGGGCGAGGAGGAGCAGGAGGGCGGAGAATCGGGGGCGGGTGGGCATGGCGACGGTCGTGCATGTCCCGGGGACCCCGGATTCCATGCAGCATCTCCCGGAAGCTCAGGGGAGAAATCGGCCAACCAGGGTATCGGGCGGAAGGCCCGGACGAGGAAAATCGGCCGGATATCGTGGCCTTGGCCGGATTCCGCGAATCGCCGGGGGCCGGCGTTCCGTATGCTGTCTGGCTTATGCGCCGTCCCGCATCGACGTTTTGCGCCCTCCTGGCGTCGATCGTCCTGAGCGCCTGCGTCTCGTCTCCGAAGGCCGAGGACTGGCTCGCGGTGGGCTATCACAGCCCCGAGCAGACCTTCCGCACCTTCCAGACCGCGCTCAAGGGTGATCAGCCGTTCTTGGAGTATGCCTGCTTCTCGGACTCGTTCCGGGCGCGGAACCGGCTGAGCCGGATCGTCTGGCTCGAGGCGCGCGACGAGCTCCACCGGGAGATCCCGTTCATCAAGAAGCTGGGGGATGCGGAGATCCTGGAGACCACCGGGAGCGAGAGCCGGGCGTCGATCGTGGCGCGGGCGAAGTTCCTGTTCTGCGAGCGGACGTTCATCGTCCACTTCGTGCGAGAGGACTTCTGGGAGGTGTGGTCGGGCGACGACCTGCTGAGCGACGACTACGCGGAGCTCGACGAGATCGTGCGCCTGGAGGACGGAAGCATCCTCGTCCGCATCGACGGTGTGGACGGCATCGAGATCACGGACATCACGCGAGTGGTGGCCGACCGGTACTGGAAGATCGACGATTTCGCGGAGGTCACGGACACCCCGGAGCCCTGAGCCGAAGTGACCCGGACCCGGGACCCGGTCCCCGCGAGAACCCACAAGAAGAGAATCACCAAGGCAAATCTCATGTCACGCTGCAAGGCGAAAGCGAAGAAGCGGACCAAGAAGGCCGCGGCCAAGACGACGAAGGACGTTTGCTACTTCCACGAGGGAGAGGCCGACGGAGGGAAGGACGACAAGAACCTGCTCGGCGGCAAGGGCGCGAATCTCGGCGAGATGTGCCGGATGGGCCTGCCCGTGCCCCCCGGCTTCACCATCTCGACGCGCATCTGCAACGAGTACTACAAGCACGGAGGCAAGTACTCCAAGAAGCTCGTGGGCGACGTCGTGAAGGCCATGCGCAAGCTCGAGCAGGACATGGGCAAGAAGTTCGGGGATCCGAACGACCCGCTGCTCGTGTCCGTGCGCTCCGGGGCCCGCGCCTCCATGCCGGGCATGATGGACACCGTCCTGAACCTCGGCCTCAACAACACGACGATCAAGGGCCTGGAGAAGAAGACGGGCAATCCCCGCTTCGCCTGGGATGCGTACCGCCGCTTCGTGAACATGTACGCCGACGTGGTGCTCGGCGTGAAGGGCGGCAAGGACGAGAACTTCGACCCCTTCCACAAGGCCCTCGAGGACCTCAAGCGCCGGCGCAAGGTCGACAACGACACCGAGCTGTCCGCCAAGGACTGGAAGGGGCTCGTCGCCACCTACAAGAGGATCGTCAAGAAGCACACGAAGAAGGCCTTCCCCGAGGATCCGATGGAGCAGCTCTGGGGAGCGATCAACGCGGTCTTCGACTCGTGGAACATCCCCCGGGCCATCGCCTATCGCGAGATGAACGACATCCCCGGCGAATGGGGCACCGCAGTGAACGTCCAGACGATGGTATTCGGAAACCTGGGCGAGACCTCCGGCACCGGCGTCGCGTTCACGCGTGACCCGGCCACCGGCGAGAAGCGCTTCTACGGGGAGTTCCTGATGAACGCGCAGGGCGAGGACGTCGTGGCTGGCATCCGCACGCCCAACCAGATCGAGAAACTCGAGGCAATCGATCCCAAGTCCTATCGGAAGCTCTTCCGCATCCAGAAGGAGCTGGAGAAGCACTACAAGGACATGCAGGACCTCGAGTTCACGATCGAGGAAGGCAAGCTCTACATGCTCCAGTGCCGCTCCGGTAAGCGCACGGGCTTCGCCGCGGTACGCATCGCCGCGGAGATGGTGAGCGAGAGGCTGATCGGCAAGGACGAGGCCCTGCGGCGCGTCGAGCCCGAGGCCCTGAACCAGCTCCTCCAGCCGATCTTCGATCCGGCGCAGCTGCGCAAGGCGCGCTCCAGCGGCCAGGTCCTGACGAAGGGCCTGAACGCGGGGCCCGGCGCGGCGACCGGCCAGGTCGTCTTCAACGCCGAGGACGCCGAGGCCTGGGCGGCAAAGGGCAAGTCCGTGGTGCTCGTTCGCATCGAGACGTCCCCCGAGGACATCCGCGGCATGAAGGCCGCCGAGGGCATCCTGACCGCGCGGGGAGGCATGACGAGCCACGCCGCCCTGGTCGCGCGCCAGATGGGCAAGGTCTGCGTCGCCGGCGCCGGCGAATGCGAGATCGACTACAAGAACCGCACGATGAAGGTGGGCGGCCGCTTGCTCAAGGAAGGCGACTGGCTCAGCCTCGACGGCACGACCGGCGAGGTGATGGAAGGCTCGATGGAGACCCGGCCCTCCGAGGTCCTCTCCGAGCTCTTCGGCAAGAAGCGCAAGAGCGCCAAGAAGAGCCCCGTGTTCGACGCCTACAAGAAGATCATGAAGTGGGCGGACGAGTACCGGCTCCTGGGCGTGCGCACGAACGCCGACCAGCCCGACCAGTGCCGCACCGCGATCGCCTTCGGAGCCGAAGGGATCGGGCTCACCCGCACCGAGCACATGTTCTTCGAGGGAACGAAGATCGACGCGGTGCGCGAGATGATCCTGTCCGACGACATCACCGGTCGCGAGAAGGCGCTCACCAAGCTCCTGCCGCTCCAGCGCAAGGACTTCGAGGGCATCTTCAAGGCCATGGGGACCCGTCCGGTCACCATCCGCACCCTCGATCCGCCGCTCCACGAGTTCCTGCCCCACACGGACAAGGAAATTCGTGACCTGGCGAAGACGATGGGAGTCTCGACCAGGAAGCTGCACGCCAAGGTCGAGTCGCTGCACGAGCTGAACCCGATGCTCGGTCACCGCGGCTGCCGCCTCGGCATCGTGTACCCCGAGATCACGCGGATGCAGGCCCGGGCGATCTTCGAGGCCGCGTGCAACGTGGCCAAGCGCACCGGCAAGAGGCCGAAGCCCGAGGTCATGATCCCGCTCGTGGGCACCGCCAAGGAGCTCGAGCTCCAGGAGAAGGAGGTGCGCGCCGTGGCCGAGGAGGTCTTCAAGAAGAAGAAGATGCGCCTCTCGTACCTCGTCGGCACGATGATCGAGCTGCCGCGCGCGGCCCTGACCGCGGGCGAGATCGCGAAGCACGCCGAGTTCTTCTCCTTCGGGACGAACGACCTGACCCAGACCGCCTTCGGCATCAGCCGGGACGACGCGGCCAAGTTCATCCCGATCTACGTCGACCAGGAGATCTTCCCCGCCGATCCCTTCGCCTCCCTCGACCAGACGGGCGTGGGGCGCCTGATGGACATCGCGGTCACCGACGGTCGCAAGGAGCGCAAGGACCTCAAGATGGGGATCTGCGGCGAGCACGGCGGCGATCCGAGCTCCATCGACTTCTGCCACCGCGTGGGCCTGGCCTACGTCTCCTGCTCTCCGTTCCGCGTCCCGATCGCCCGCCTCGCGGCGGCGCAGGCGGCACTGCGTAGCTGATCGAGAGCGGGAGAGGAATCTCTCGCAAAGACACAAAGAAGAAAGCTAGAAGAGAGG
>CAYRXS010000347.1:0-6421 GCA_964428225.1 uncultured Planctomycetaceae bacterium | reverse complement strand
CCGGGGGGTGCGCGTCGCGGAGACCGCTCGCGCGGAGCTCAGCCGAGCCCCATCCCGTCGACCCCGTCCTCGTCGAAACCGAGCGCGTGGCCCAGCTCGTGGTACAGGGTGATCTGCACCTGCTCGCGCAGGCCGTCCCGGGTCGCGGAGACGCGCTCCAGGTTGCGCTGGAAGAGGAAGATCGTCGGGGGCAGCTCGCCCAGGCCCTGGGCCTCCTTCTCGTGCAGGGGAACGCCCACGAACAGGCCGAGCACGTCGGGGGGGTGGCCGGAGCGCGGGGCGTCGACCACGGCCGCGGTCGGCATCGGGTCGATCACCACGGCCACGGTCTCGAAGGCCTCCCGGAAGGGCGCGGGCAGGGCCGCGGCCGCCTCGCGGACCAGGATCTCGAAGTCCTCGGCGGACAGCCGGCACGGCAGGGGCGCGAGGTCGGGGTCGAGCTCGTGAGCCCGGACCGCCAGGGCCTGCGCCGCGTCGAAGTCCCCGTCCAGATCGTCGAGGAGCGCAAGGCCGTCGAGCAGGGCGAGCCCGCCGAGCTCCAGCGGGATCCCCTCGAAACACTTCCGGGCCTCCGTCCGCCGCCATCGGGCCAGGTGCAGGCGGCCCTCGTAGAAGGCGACGAGCGGCTCGTCCGCGCCGTTCGTCCGACGCGCCTCCGCGAGGGCCTCGTCGGCACGCGCGAACTCCGCCAGCTCGGTCCAGGCGTCCAGCTCCAGGAGCCACCGGTCCGGCTCGCCCGCGTTCACCGCGGCGAGGACGTCGAGCGCCTCCCGCGCCCGCCCCTCCTCGAGCAGGGCCTCGGCGGAGTCGAGGCGCTCGGCGTCCTCCGGTGTGCCCATCACGCCTTCCTTCGCGGCGAGCCCCCGCGGCGTCGCTCCTCGGCGATGCGCGCCTTCGAGGCGGCCCAGGAGCAGATCGCGCACGCCTCCAGATCGTGGCCCCGGGCCGGGCAGTGCTCGCGCCCGAAGCGGATGATCCGCAGATGCATGTCGATCCACGCGTCCTCGGGGTAGACGCGCTTGAGGTCTTTCTCCGTCTGCTCCACGTTGCGTCCGCTCGACAGCCCCCAGCGGGCGGCGAGGCGGTGGACGTGGGTGTCGACGGGGAAGGCGGGGAAGCCGAAAGCCTGGGCCATCACCACGCTCGCCGTCTTGTGGCCGACCCCGGGGAGGGCCTCCAGCTCCTCGAAGGTGCGCGGGACCTCCCCGCCATGCTCCTCGGCGACGATCCGCGAGAGGCCCGCCAGCGCCCTCGACTTTCCCGGCGCCAGGCCGATCTCCCGGATGATCGCGAGGATCTCCTCCGGCGCGAGCCGCGCCATCGCCTCGGGCGTCGAGGCCCGGGTGAACAGGTGGGGGGTGACCTGGTTCACCTTCTTGTCCGTGGTCTGGGCCGAGAGGACGACCGCCACGAGCAGGGTGAACGGATCCCGATGGTCGAGGAAGGGGGCGACCTCGGGGTAGAGCTCCTCGAGGATGCCTCGGATGCGTCGGGCCTTGTCTGCGCGTTTCATCGGGGCAGATTCTATGATCCACGCCATGGTAAGCCCGGCACGGATCGGCGTTGTCGCCGCGGCGATTCTCGCGATCGCCGTCGTGGCCCTGGTGGCGAAGTACACCCTGGGGGCGGATCCCGGAGGCGAGGACGACGCGGGAATCGCCGCCCCGCCGACCGCCGGCTCCCCCGACGACGAGGAGGCGGACGCCCCCGAGGTCCTTCCCGGGCCGGAGGATCGCGTCGTCGCGCCGGGCGAGACGGGAGCCGCGGCCGACGAGACGACCACCGATTCCGAGGCGGGGTGGCGCGCCTGTCTGGAGGAAACCGACGCCGCACGGGTGACCGCCTGCCTCGAGGCCTGTCTGCCCGCGGAGGGGCTGGGCCCCGAGGAGCTCGCCGCGCTCCTGTGTGCGGAGGAGAGCGAGATCGACAACGAGGAGAAGTGGCTCGTCGCGGTGGCCGCCGCCCGGTGGGCGCCGCGGGAGGTCTTCGCGAACGTCGCCGAGCTCCACGAGCGCTGCGAGGATCTCGGGTACTTCTGGGTCGGCTTCTTCGACGACCGGCTCGCGCACGATCCCGCGTGGCACGAGGCGGCGTTCGCGGCGCTGCAGAGCGAGCACCTCTGCGACGGCACGGAGAGCACGGCGATCCTGGAGCTCGTCTCCAAGCGCGCGGCTGGCGGCGACGCCTGGATGCAGGGGATGCTGCAGGCCGCGGCGCGCGGCGAGCTCGGCGGGTCCGACGTCCAGGTGGCCTTCGCCCTCGACCAGGCGATGGACTGCGAGCTCGACGCCGGCGGGCGTCTGGCCTTCCTCGACTCCGTCCTCGGCTCGCCGAGCTTCGGGGGGCGCCCGTTCGAGACCGACGCCCTGATGGGGGCCCTGCTCGACCCGCGCACCGTGGAGCCCGGCCACGAGGCCGAAGCCCTCGCGCTGACGCGTCGGCTGCTGGAGGATCCGGTCCGGGGTGCGCGGGCGGCCCGGCACTTGCTCGTCCTGAACGAATGGGAGACGCTTCCCGCGAATTACTCCCCGGACGAGCTCGCCGAGCTCGTCGATCTCGCCCGCAAGGTCACGCCCCCCGACGAGGAAGACGGTTGATGCACGGAATCCGGTCGATGCTCCCTCACGCGATCCGCCTCGGAGCCGCGGCCCTCATCGCCCTCGCCCCCGGCGCGTGGGGTCAGGGCACCTCCTACACCTCCGGTCGCCCGATCCCTCCCGAGCAGGCGGCCTTCGACGTCGAGCACTACGACCTGTCCCTGCGCGTCGATCCCAAGACGCGCTCCATCGAGGGCGAGCTCACCATGACCGCCACGATGGTGAAGGCCACTCCGGCCGTGATCCTCGACCTCGATCAGCTCCTCGAGGTGCGAAGCGTCACCTCGGACGAGAAACCCCTCTACTTCGACCACGAAGACGGCGAGGTCGTGATCCAACGCCGCGAGGGGTTCGCGGACGGGGAGCGGATCCGCATCACCGTGGCCTACGGAGGCCAGCCCCGCGTGGCTCCGAGCCCACCGTGGCGCGGGGGCTTCACCTGGAAGGAGACGCGGAAGGGCGATCCCTGGTTCGCCACCTCCTGCCAGGGGGAGGGCGCGGACATCTGGTGGCCGTGCAAGGACCAGCCCGACGACGAGCCCGATTCGATGGACCTGCGCTTCACGGTGCCCGCGCCGCTGACCGCGGCGAGCAACGGACGGCTGGTGAGCGTCGAGGCGGCGGAGGAGGGCTGGCGCACCTGGCACTGGCACGTCTCCACGCCCATCAACAACTACGGGGTGGCCCTGAACGTCGGCCCCTACGAGACCATCGCGCGCGAGTACGAGAGCGTGGCGGGAGACACGTTCACGATCACGTACTGGGTGCTCCCCGAGAACCTCGAGAAGGGCAAGGTGCTCTTCGAGGACATCGTCCGCCAGATGGCGTTCTTCGAGCGGGTGTTCGGGCCCTATCCCTTCCGGGCGGACAAGTACGGAGTGGTCGAGACGCCGCACATGGGGATGGAGCACCAGACGATCGTCGCCTACGGCAACCGCTATCGGGGCAATCCGTGGGGGCCCGACCAGGGCTTCGACTTCCTCCACAACCACGAGTTCGCCCACGAGTGGTGGGCGAACCTGGTGACCGCGAGGAACTGGAACGACTTCTGGATCCACGAAGGCTTCGGCACCTACGGCCAGGCGCTCTACACGGAGCACCTGAACGGGGCGGAGCAGTACCGGGCCGAGATGGCGGTCAAGCGTCGCGCGGTCCGCAACCGATACGCGGTCGCCCCCCGCGAGCCGCGCACCACGACGGGCATGAATCCCGTGGGGAACGACGCCTACTACAAGGGCTCCTGGATCCTCCACACCCTGCGGTGGCTGGTGGGGGACGAGGACTTCTTTCGCGCGCTGCGGCGCATGGCGTATCCCGACCCCGAGCTCGAGAAGACCACCGACGGCCGCGCCTGTCGGTTCGCCACGACCGAGGAGATCGTGGAGATCGCCGAGGAGCACACGGGGCGCGAGCTCGACTGGTTCTTCGAGCTCTACCTCCGCCAGCCAAAGCTCCCCCTCCTGCGTCACGATGTGAAGCGCGGAACGTTACACCTCTCGTGGGAGACCCCGGCCGGTCTCTCCTTCCCGATGCCGGTCCCGGTTCGGATCGGCGACGAGATCGTGCGCGTGGAGATGCCCGAGGGTCGGGGCGCGGTTCCTCTCGACGGGAAGCAGCACGAGGTCGATCCCCACCGGTGGATCCTGCGCGAGAATCAGGAGAAGAGATGAACGAGAACGAGAGAATCGAGGCGTTCCTCGCCGACGGACCGTGGGCGGTCGTCGGCGCGTCGACCGATCGCGAGAAGTACGGCAACAAGGTGCTGCGCTGCTACGTGCAGAACGGCAAGACGCCGGTGTACCCGATCAACCCGAAGGCGGACGAGGTGGAGGGCCTGGCCGCCTGTGCCGACCTGGATTCCCTACCCGAGCCCGTGCGCGGGATCTCGATCATCACCCCTCCGAAGGTCACGGAGGCGGTGGTCGAGAAGGCGGCCGAGCTGGGCATCCGCCACCTCTGGATGCAGCCCGGGGCCGAGAGCGAGGCCGCCGTCGCCCGGTGCGAGGAGCTGGGCCTCTCGGTGATCGCGGGCGGCCCCTGCCTGCTCGTCGTGCTCGGCTACCAGGAGTAGCGGGGCGCGAGACCCCGGGAGGCAGCACCGATCAAAAGCCAACCATGCACTCGTATGCGCAGTGCAGGCAGAGGGACAGGCCGATGCTGACCGCCTGGGTGTAGAACACGAACCCGGCGAGCCGCAAGTCGTTCGGTACCGGGAGCATGATGGCGGCCGGGTCGCCATAGCCGATCGGCATTCCGAGGAGCTCGCCGCTGGGGTCGGCGATGTTGACGAGGACCTCGCCAAAGACGGTCGGAAAGCTGAGCGACGAGGCGTAGCCGACGAGGATGGCGCCTGCACTGCCGGGCGCGCATCCGGTGACCGTAGCCACGAAGACACCGCCGAGCACGGCCGGACTCAGGATCACATAGCCATCGGTGGCAATGTTGATACCCGAACCGCAGTACCACTGGGAATCCGCGCTGGGATCATAGACCGACAGCGCATTGAGGTTGTCGGTAAGGGGAAGCAGGCCGAGCTTGTCCTCGGAGACGATTTCCACGGGCGCAGCACCAGGCGCCAACTGGATGATCGAAGCGGCTGTCGCGCCGATGGCCCCCAGGGTTGCACTTCCGGGCGTGAGGGAGACGTACACGATGTCGCCCGCATCGAATGTCCCCACCGCGCCCACGTCCATGACCGCCAGGGCATCGATGTCATCGCCCGGCAGTAGTCCGGTGGCGGCGATGGTCGCGTACGGTACCGGTAGCACCGCCCCGGCACCGGGGGCGGCCTGGAGGAGGATCTCAGCGGGATGGCTCCACCCAGCCGCGGCAACCGGATCGAGAGAGAGGTAGACGGACGCCGGAGGGCCGTACACCTCTTTTCGGAACCAGTCGAGCGCGTCCTCATCGGACTGGCCGGGCAGGGGGGTCAAGAGATGCGCCGGGGCATCACGCCAGAGTGCTGGAATCCCACCCGCGATGCCCGAAGCATTCCACACCTTGCTGTACTCGTCCCCGGCGGCGCCGTTGCCGGGGAAAGTCGAGTGCGCTTGGATCACGGATCCGCCGACGCCAACCGTGGTGCGGTCCACCGAGTAGATGGCAATCCTCCAGCTATTCTGCCCCATCGGGACCAGCTCATCCTTGCCGTAGCTGAAGGCATCCATCTCATCAACGGCAGCCAACCCGAGTTGGGCCGCCGTGTAGACCGTCAAGATCCCGCCGGTATCGATGATGTCCGCGCAGCTCCGGGCGGGGTACTCGGGCGAGAGCGCATCGAACGAAAAATCCTGCGGCCATGCGAGCGCTGAGGTCGTCATCAGAGCTACCGCAGCGCCGACGATACGTTGGTAATGCAGCATGGTATTGCTCCCTGTTGTATGCACCGTTGTCTCGAGACATGCACCGGAACGGACCTCGGCCGAGCACGTGGCGTATGCGAGGTACTTGCTCCCCGAGTGCGCGCCGGAGCATCAATCCTCGGAGGCCAGCCCATTCCGGGAATCCCCGCCACCGTGGGGCCGAGGGTGGGCGATGCAAGCGGCCTTCCCGGGCTACGTCCTCCGTTTCTCACCGGCCATCGGCCCCCGGATCCGGCGCTTTGCACCGTGCCCGATCCCGTGCACGGCATCTCGATCATCACTCCTCCCGAGGTCACCGAGGCGGTCGCGGTCGTCGCAACTCGCGTCGGAATCCGTAGGATCTTGGAGATGAGCGGGCCGAAGAAGAAGTCGTCCATGAAGAGGAAGCTCCTGGCCCTGGCGATCTCCGTCCTCGCGAGCTTCCTCGTGGCCGAGGTTCTGGTCCGCGTGCTCGTAGGCTCT
>CAYRXS010000346.1:0-6521 GCA_964428225.1 uncultured Planctomycetaceae bacterium | reverse complement strand
GTCGACGAAGACCCTCGAGATCCTCGCCTCACGCCTGGACCACCTGACGACCGCGGGGTACATCGCCCGGGTGGCCCCCGCCCCGGGCACGCGTGCGGAGCGCTACGTTCAGCTCCTCGCCCCCGACCTGCACGAGCTCGACGCCGCCCCCTCGGAGATCTCCGAGCCGACCCCGGCGTCGCGGCCGACCGATCCGCCGCTCGCCGAGCGCGTGGAGCGGCTCGAGACGCAGTTCCGGGAGCTGGCCGCGAAGCTCGACGATCTGCTCACTCGACTCGGCGAGTGATCGGGAACAGAACGAACTCGTCATGAAGCTGTGGATACCTCTCTGTGTGCTCGCTCTCTTCGTCGTCGGCTTTCTGCTGATGAAGGGCGGTGACGCCACCGTCGCAGAGCCCTCGGGCGAGGAGAGCGCGTCCTTCTCTGCGGAGCCCGCCGAGCTTCCCGCGCAGGACGAGGCGCTCGAGGACCCGGAGGTCGACGAGCCCGAGTCCCGCGCCGCCGTCCCCATCGACGAGACGCCGCACGACGACGTCACCGAGGAGCCCTCGACCTTCCTCGTCGAGGCCCGCTTCGTCGATCCCGACGGGGCGCCCCTGGGTGGAGTGGAGATGCTCGTGCCCGGCATCGTGAACGGTCCCTCCGCGTTCTCCAACGCACGAGGCGAGGTGCGTCTCGAGCTGGAGTGGAAGGACGTCGAGCCCTTCTTCCCGCAATCCTGCGGCTTCCTCTTCCGGTGCAGCGGATATGCGCAGAATGGGATGGGCCATCACTTCCGCGCCCCCGAGGACACCTACCTCGGCACGCTCACCCTCGAACCGGGCGGCGACGTCCACGGATACGTGTTCGACGGGGAGGGGAATCCGGCGCTGGGCGCCACCGTCTTCCCGGTCGCCGCCGTGGACCCCGAGGATCGGCAGCTCGCCGCGCGGATGCGCATCTGGGGAGGTCGTGCCGTGGGCGTGCCGACCACCACGGGCGCCGACGGCTCCTACACGCTCGTGGGGGTGCCCGCGATCCATCTGTCGGTCGCCGCCCGGACCGACCACAGCTTCACCAGCGTGACCACGGCGATCGTGCCGGAGATCGGCGGCCTCGTGGAGGCTCCGGACCTCGTCCTCGAAGCGAACGAGCCCCCGGATCGGATCGAGGGCTTCGTGCTCGATCCCGATGGTCGTCCCGTCGTGGAGGAGCGCGTCCTCCTCCTGACCCTCGACGGGAACGCATCACTGGCCGGGCTCACCTCCCGCTCCCCCGACGGCGGCTTCTCGATCACTGCGGAGCGCGGCGAGCGATACTTGCTCCAGGCCGGCCGCCCGGGGCACGAGTGGCCGGTGGTCCAGAAGGAGGTCGAGGCGGGCATGACGAACGTGATCCTCGCCTTCGCCGCGTCACCCTTCTTCGACGTCCGGGTGACGGCGACCGACGGCCGGCCGATCCGTCAGCTCGCCGGTAGCGTCATCACCGCGGAGGGTCGAGGAATCGTGAACGGCAACAGTACGTCCGAGAACGGGAAGACCCTTCGCTTGATCGTGCCCGCCGAGGACTTCCTGGTGCGCGTCTGGGCTCCCGGCTACGAGTTCCTGCAGAAGGGACCGTTCACCCCGGAGGACCCTCCCCAGGGCCTCGAGGTCGTGCTCGTCCCGACGACCGGCATCTCCGGTCGAGTGCTCGCCGAGGGACGTCCGGTCTCCGGAGCCACCGTGCACGGCCATGGCACCTTTCGCGGGGAGGCCATGCGCAGCATGTGGAAATCGAGGGACGGCTTCCTGTCGACCGTTCTCCCCCACATCATGCTGGGGGGGAGGACCGACGACGAGGGCCGTTTCTTCCTGAACTCGAACCATGCTTGCACGGTCTTTCTGCACGCGTCGGCCGAGGGGTATGCCACCACGGATCTCGGAGAGATCGTCTTCGATCCCGACGCCGGTTCGGCGGAGATCGAGATCGAGCTTCGACGAGGCGGAACTCTTGCCGGACGAGCGCTGGTCCCCGAGGGGGAGGACCCGCGCGCCTTCGTTGTAGGAGTCTCGCGCGGCGACGGCCACGTCCTCACCCAAGTCCTGGGGGAGGACGCGAGCTTTCGGTTCGAGCACCTGACCGCTGGTCCCTGGCAGGTCCGTCGTTGCCTGGACGAGAACGTCTACCTCGGCGACCGTGGCTTCTTTCGATCGGAGGACACCCCCATCGAATGGGACGTCGAGGTGGTGGAAGGGGAGACGGCTTTCCATGAGCTGGACCTTCGGGGCGAGGAGGCAACGGATCTGCACGGCCGTTTCCTCCTGGGCGGAAAGCCCGCCGTCGGGTGGACCTGCTCGTGGACCAGCGGACGCAACCACGGGAGACCGAGGTTCGATGCCGAGGGGAGGTTTCGCATCCGCATCGAGCCGCCGGGCTGGACCGAGCTCACCATCCTCGGCTCACGAAGGGGCGGAGCCCACACCTTGTTCCGCGCCACCCTCGAGCCTCCCGGGGGCGTGCAGACCTGGGAGAAGGACGTCGCGGTGGGCACCCTGGAGCTCACCGGTCTCGTCATGAAGGAGTGGGAGGAGGATCCCGAGGGCAACGCGGACTTCTCCTACCTCCTGAGCTGGACGGACGTCGACGGCCTCCTGTGGTACGCGATGATCTTCGCCGCCGAGAACGGACGGATTCGGCTCACCAAGGTCCCGGCCGGCGAGCTCGAGATCACGAACCAGGTGAGTCAGTGGGGGGGAGGCGCCGACGGGGAGGTGCCGCTCACCCGGACCTTCACCCTTGAGCCCGGAGAGGAGAAGGTCCTCGATTTGTTTCGATAGCCGTCGCCCCCTCGCCTCACTCTCCGTCCGGTGTGCTCATCGACGGGGGAGCGTTTTCCAGCCCCGCTCCCCACTCGGGATTCGGCTCGGGACCCATCCGCAGGACGAGCGTTCCTCCGTCGACCAGCCGCGACTGGCGGAACCAGGGCTTCGTCAAGGCCACGCCGTCGAGGACCGCGGCCTGCACGTAGACGTTCTCGGGCGAGTTGTTCTTCGCCTCGATGACGAACGTCTCGCCGGGGTAGTAGCGCGGATCGAGGTGGATCACGACGCGGTCGAACAGCGGGCTGCCGAGCTCGTAGATCGGATCGACCATGCAGCCGCCGTCCATCTGAAACAGGCCCATCGCGCTCATCGCGAACCAGGCGCCCATCTGGCCCTGGTCCTCGTCGCCGGGCCAGCCGTCGATCGGGCCCGCGCCGTAGTATCGCTCCATGATCTCGCGCGCCCACTTCTGGGTGAGCCACGGCACGCCCGCGTGGTTGAACAGGTACGCCGACTGCATGTTCGGCTGGTTGCCGTGGTTGATCGGGAAGGCGGCCATGCGGTCGCCGGTGGCGTTGAAGTCGTTGTCCACCGAGTCCTCGAGTCCCTGGTTCAGGCGGCGCACGAACTCCGCGATCCCCATCAAATCGATCACGCCCCGAACGTCGTGGGGAGCGAACCACGTGAACTGCCAGGGATTCCCTTCGACGAAGCCGTTCCCGCGGAAGGGGGAGAAGTCCTCGACCCACTTCCCATCGCGGTGCCGTTCGCGCGAGTAGCCGACCGTCGGATCGAACACGTTGCGGTAGTACGCCGCTCGTTCGAGGAAGGCGCGGTGATCCTCCTCGAGCCCGAGGGCCTTCGCCATCTGGGCGACGCACCAGTCGTCGTAGGCGTACTCGAGCGTGTTCGAGACGGGACCGTCCTCGACGGGGACGTAACCGTGCTCGAGATACGGCGCGAGCTGGCGGTTGCCCACGTGGCCCCCGCCCTCGTGGGGCCGCCCGGGCTCCGTCTGGACGTGCTTCATCGCCCGCCAGGCGTGCGCGAGGTCGAAGTCGCGGATCCCCGCCTGCCACGCGGCCACGATCAGGGCGATCTCGTGGGAGGCGACCATGATGCTCGAGTACTCGATGCCTGTCGGCCCCTTCGGGAGCCAGCCGCCGCGCTCGTCGATCTCCAGGAGCGAGCGCACCCACTTGCTCGCCACGTCCGGCGTGACCAGCACCCAGAGCTGGTTCAGGTTCCAGAACGTGTTCCAGAACGCGTCGCAGCCGTAGACCGGTGACTCCGGATCGTCCAGGCGCTGCACCTCCTCGTTCATGTCGACGTAGGCGCCGTTCACGTCGCTCCAGATCGTGCGCGAGCAGTAGGAGCGGTAGAGATTCGTGTAGAACCTCCCGTGATCGACGGGTCGGCCGCCCTCCACCTCGACCTTGCCCAGGAGCTCGTTCCAGACGTCTCGCTGGTGCTCGCGGACGGCGTCGAAGTCCCAGCCGAAGGGCTTCATCTCGGTGTCGAGATTCAGCCGCGCCTGCTCGACGCTCACGAGCGAGATCCCGGTCTGGAGCCGGACCGCGCCCCCGTCCTCCATGTCGAGCTCGAGGAAGACGCCGACGTCATCCGCGCCCGAGAGCTCCTCCACGTCGCGCCGGATCTCCTCGCCGATCCAGGAGCCCATCGAGGCGAAGGGCCGGTCGAGCCGCGCGACGAAGTGCAGGGTGAACTCCTGGTAGGGAGCCCAGCCGCGGCCGCGCTCCTTCACCCAGCCCTCGATCGCGGTGTCGCTCACCTTCCGCACGTGCGCGTCCAGCACGTCGTAGCCGTACTCGGTGGGGGTGAGGAGGTCGAAGAGGATCCGCGCCTCCTTCGCGGGAGGGAAGGTGTAGCGCTGAAAGCCGGCGCGCGTGGTCGACGTGAGCTCGGCGCGGACGCCGTAGTCGTCCAGCATCACCGAGTAGTAGCCGCAGGAGGCCGACTCGAGGTCGTGGCGGAAGCGCGATCGGTAGCCGGCGTCCGGATCGTTCTCGGGCCCGGGCGCGATCTTCAGCTCGCCCGTGGTGGGCATGGTGAGCAGCCCGCCCATCGTCCACGAGTGCAGGTGGCTGATGCCGGCGATGTTCTCGATCGTGTACTCGTACCCCGCCTTCCAGCATTGCCGCTGGTTGTCCGGGCTGAGCTTGACCATGCTGAAGGGCATCGAGGGACCGGGGTAGAGCATCCACCGCGACGTCGCGGTCCCGAGAAGGGGATCGACCCAGTCCGCGGGCTCGCCCTCGCGCGCGGGCCGCCGCAGGACGTCTCGGGAATCCACGACGCGCTCGCCCTCGCGCAGGACGATCGACGTGAGGGTCTCGGTCTCCGGGGGGGCGAAGTGGAGGAGAACGGAGCTCGCGCCGGAGCGCACCTCTCGCTCGACGCGTTCCGCGTCCGTGGCCTCCACGACGATCCGCGCGGGGGTGCCGATGTGGAGCAGCTCGACGGTGACCGCCTGCTTCGGCTTCCCCTCGTGCCGGACGAGCCACGGCTCGACGCGCGCCGACCGCAGCCGCGTGGCGCGAGGCGGAGCGGGTCGCACGGACTCCGGTGCCTCGAACCCCAGCCAGTCGTACAGCATCCAGCTTCCCGTCGCGTTCTCGATACGCAGCTCGTTGAGGCCGACGCGGAACGCCTCGGGGGGAACGTCGATCGAGAAGACGTGCTCTTTCCCCGCCGTCGAATCCCCGTAGATGGACGCGTCCGGTCCGCCGGCGGGAGTGGCGTGTCGCGCGCGCCAGTCGTTGACGGCGATGGAGAGCATGGGAGGCGTGCGATCGTGCGTGTTCACGAGGTCGACGATCAGCCGGCACGGCCCTTCGCCGACGCTCTCCAGCCCGAAGAAGACGGAGAACGCGTGCGTCCGCGCCCCGGCCCAGTGGTCGGCGGGCCCGGGATGGACGTAGGGCCAGTCCCGCGCCGGATCCGACTCGCCCACGACGAAGAACGCGTCCTCCCCGAAGCGCGCATACCCGTCCGGAGCGAGGGCCAGCTCGCCGTAGTCGTCGTCGGCGACTCCGATCTGCCAGAGCAGGTGTCGTTCCGCGTCGGGATCCTCCGCCTGGGCCTGGATGACCGGGGCGGACGTCGACGCGAGGACGAACAGGAACGAGAGCAGGCGGGCGTTCGTGGGCATCTGGCTTCCTCCGGGGCGGAGAGCATACCGGACGGGATGGCCCAGGGCGTGAATCGCCGGCGAGCAGGGCAGGGGTGGCGTCGGATCGTCGTTCGCACGGGACGGGATTCTGGTACGCTCGACGTCTCACCGGCCGTTCTTCTCTTGCCGAGGAAACGTCATGTCGTGCGCCCCGTTGCGAGCTCGTGCCTTCGTGCTCTCGACCGTCCTCTCCCTCCTGCTCGCGGTCACGAGCGCGGCGCCGCAGGACACGGGCATTCACAAGATCGCGCGAAGCGGGGATGCGGAGGTGCTCCGTGCCGCGTTGAAAGAGAAGCCGAAGCTCGCTCACGCCCGGGACGGGGACCAGCGCACTCCCCTCCACCTGGCCGCGCGGTTCGGCGGGCCGGAGGTCGTCGCGATCCTGCTCGAGTACGGCGCCGATCCCGACGCCGTGGCCTACAACGACTTCCGTCCCCTTCACGTCGTCGGGGACGGGGAGTCGGCGCGGCTGCTCCTGGCGGCGGGCGCGGATGCGCGTGCTCCCTCGAGTGGAGGACCTCCGATCAACCGAGCCGCTCGGCAGG
>CAYRXS010000345.1:0-6535 GCA_964428225.1 uncultured Planctomycetaceae bacterium | reverse complement strand
TCCGCCACCCCCGCTGCAGGCGGGCAGCAGGGCGAGAAGGAGGAGGCCGAGGAGGGCACGCAGGCGGGACGGACGCGGGGCGGTCGAGGGATTCATCGTGCGTCGGGTGGGCGGGGAGGATCGGCGAGGGAAGGCGATGGAGGGCGGACACGATAACGGAGGATCCTCCGTGCGGAAACGTGCGTGACGATCCTCTCGCTCGTAGCGGCGGGGAATGGGGGTTACGGCTGAGCAAAGCCGCCCCCCCCATCCCCTGCGGGCCCTCGCACGAAGACCGCCACCGTGCGAGAATCCACCTCCCCTCCCGTAATGAAGAAGTCCAGCAACGCCATCCTCGCGCTGGCCGTGCTCGTGCTCGGGGCCGCGGTCACCGCCTTGCTCCTCCACGGAGGCGGCCAGGACGCCTCGTCGTCCGTGGAGGCCGGCGGGGGCGACGGGATCGCCCGGCCGGGGCCGGCGGATTCCGACCTGCGGGCGCCGGACGCGGGGGGACCGGGCGCGTCGGGGGAGGACGGCCGGGCGGAGGTGCTCCCGGAGGCGGGGGATCCGGCGGGGTGGGCGGCCGGCGCCTTCGTCGCGGACGCCCTGTACGGACGGGTGGTCGATCCGGACGGCGAGCCGGTGGTCGGGGCGAGCGTGCACGTGGTCCCCGCCGCCGTTCCCTGGAGGGAGGTCGACGAGTTCCTCGCCGAGGGCGAGACCGACGAGGCGGGGCGCTTCCGCTTCCCGGGGCTCGACCTGCACGTCGTCTACCGTCTCTACGCCGGGGCGGAGGGCTTCCTCCCCGAGCGCGCGGAGGGGACCTGCGGCCGGGACGAGGAGATCGAGCTGGACCGCGCGGTGACGATCGGGGGACGCGTGCTCGACGCGGGCACCGGCGAGGTCCTGCCCGACGTCGTGCTCGCCGTCGACGCGCGGTTCGTCGCCGAGGGGAAGGTCCACGACGAGTACACCACGATCAGCGACGAGGAGGGTCGCTATCGCCTGTCCCTCGTCCGTCCGGAGGGTCTCCAGCGGCTCCGGGCCCGACGCCCGGCTCACCAGGAGGAGCGGGTCGAGTTCCAGATCCACCCGAAGCGCTCCGAGGGCTACGACATCCGGCTCGCATCCGGTCCGGTCCTGGTGCTGGAGCTCTACGAGCTGGAGTCGGGCGCTCTCCTCGCCGACACCGAGGTCGAGCTGGATCGCCGCCACCTCCGCCGGACCGACGCGGCGGGCCGCCTGCACCTCGGCATCCTCCCCCCGCTCCCCGGTCGAGGCGATTCCGTCGGGATCTCCGTGGGCCGCGAGGGGTGGTGCCACACACGTACCTCGATCGCGTTCGAGGAGGGCCGCATCCCCGAGCTGATGCGGATCCCCCTGTCGCCGGGCGCCCGCATCCGGGGAACGGTGAAGACGGCGGAGGAGGAGCCCGTGGAGGGGGCGCGCCTCGGCTTCTGGGCGGGTCGGCAGCGCCGCGGTCCCGGGGCGCGCCGCTCCGGCTCCGACACCTCGATGCCCCCGGGGATGTCCCTTAGCGACGGCCGGCTGGAGCGGAAGACCGACGCGGCCGGCGAGTTCCTGATCACCGGGATCGCGCCCCGTAACGTGCCGGGCACCCTCCGGGCCACCCACCCCGGTTTCGTCCCGACGACGCTCCCCGAGGTCCAGGTGGGACGGGCCGGGGAGGAGACCGTCGTGGAGATCGAGCTCTTCCGGGGCGCGATCGTCCACGGGACGGTCCGCGTGAACGACGAGCTGGTCTCGCTCCCGGTGAGCTGGCGCTCCGACGCGGGCGGCGACCGGACCCTGGCCAACGACCTCGGGGCCTACCGCTTCGAGGGCGTGGCGCCCGGGGAGGTCCGGCTCGTGGTCCTCCTGGACTCGGACCCGTTCCGCTCCCGCGCCTTCGGCTCCCGGGACGAGAACGAGGACCTGCTCCTGGTCGAGGACGGGACGGCCGTCGAGCACCACATCGTGCGCCATACCGAGCACGCGGTGATCTCCGGAATCGTCCGGAGCTCGGCCGGGACGCCCCTGCCCGACCAGCAGGTCACCTGCTGGGGGGTGAGCGAAAGGGGCTACGGCGGCAGCGCCCGGGCCACGACCGCGGAGGACGGAACCTTCGAGCTCGAGGTCGAGACCCGGCCGGGCGTGCTGTACACGGTCGGCGCCTGGGACGGCTCACGGTCCGCCTCCGTGGAGGACGTCGCCCCCGGGACGACCGGCATCGAGCTCGTCCTCTCCGAGCTCGGTCAGGTCGGGTTGCGCGTCCGCGACGAGGCCACCCGGGAGCCCGTCAGGCGCTTCCGTGTGTTCTGGCGAGGCTCCCCCGAGGAGCCTTTCCAGCCCCTGGGCGGCGGAGGCCGCGAGGTCTCCCCCGGCCCCGAGGGGGTCTACGTGGCCGAGCTCCCCCTGGGCACCGTGGACCTCGCTGTCGGGTCCCGGGGCGAGGGCTACGCGTTCACGGAGGTGCCGGGAATCGTCGTGGACGGCCGCGATCCGCCGACGGTCCACGACGTCTCCCTGCCCCGAGGGGTGACCGTCGAGCTCACCTTCCGGCCCGCCGACGGCGAGGACGAGTCGATCCCGCGCGACCTGCGCCGTGGCCGCGTCTACCTGGCCACCGATGCCCAGTTCGAGGAGCGGTCCGGGGGAGGCGACTACTACCGCTCGTTGGTGCGGTGGGGCCAGACGGTCCGGGTCGACGAGGGGGGTGTGGCCACCGTCGAGGCCCTCGCCCCGGCCCGGTTCCGCTTCCGGGGCCTCCCCGACGGGCTCGAGCTGGATCCGATGGAGATCGAGGTGCCCCGGGTGGATCGGGCCACCTTCGAGATCCGGTGGCGGGAGGGGAAGCGGTGACCCGGAGGGCGGTTCTCCCCCATCCGAGGGGTTGCCCGGGCCTCCGGGAGGGATAGCAGGAGCAGGCTGGCCCCCTTGACTGGACTCTTCCGCCGCACCGACGCGCTCCGACGGCCCTCCCGACCCCCGGGGGGGCTCGTCCCGGGGATCCTGCGGCTCGTCGCGCTGTCCGTCCTCGTCCTGCTCCTCGCCCCCCCCGCGGCGGGGGAAGCGGGTCGGGACCCCCTCCAGGCCCTGCGGACGTGGACCGAGCGGATGTCCCGATCCCGGCGGATCCCGGACCTCGAGGAGGAGCAGCGGCTGCGGGTGCTGCTCGACGAGGTGCGCGTGCTCGGCGACGAGCACCCCGAGCGAGGCCACGAGATCGACCTGGCCCTGCTGGACCTCGGGGCCCTCGGGGAGGGATCCGACGTGGCCCTCTCCCGGGGCACGATCCGCCAGATCGCGCTGCTCGAGCTCGGGCGCCGGATGGACCGGGATCCTGACGGGGAGATCGTCCGGTGGCTCGCCGAGGACGTGCTCGAGCAGACGAAGATCCACCGCCCCGAGCGCCGGCTCGTCGCCGCCCGGGCCCTGGGGGGCCGGCACGAGACGCCGGCCCTGAAGCCGATGATGCGCGCGGCCCGGAGCGGCGAGAGGGAGCTGCGGGAGGTCGCCCTGGGGGGGCTCGTGGGCTGGTCCGACCCGGCCGTGCACTTCTTCTTCCTGGAGCGCATCGAGAGGGATCCCGCCGCGCTCCCCGCCGCGCTCGAGCACCTCGAGGCGACCCGCGACCGCCTGGGCCCCCACGGCCTCGACCGGCTCCGCGGGGTGATAGGCAAGCTCTACGTCTCCGAGAACTGGCGCGATGCGGCCCGGGCCCGGTCCCTGATCGAGTTCCTCGGCGCTCCGCGCGCGGTGCCCATCCTGATCGAGAGCCTGGCCGTCTGGCTGAGCCGGCGCGGGACGGAGGTCGGCTCGCGGCGTATCCAGCACGAGATCCTGGAGGAGCTGCGGGCGATCTCGGGCCGCTCGATGGGGCTGGAGCCCGAGCTGTGGAGCCGCTGGTGGACGGCGGTCCGGGAGGGGCGCGTCGAGTTGCCCGAGCTCGACGGCGATGGGCAGGAGAGCTACTCGACCGCCACCTTCTTCGGCCTGCGTCCGATCAGCGATCGGGTGCTCTTCGTCCTCGACCGCTCCGGGAGCATGGAGTCGCCGATGGGCACGGGAGGCCGCTCCCGCTACGAGGAGGCGGTGCAGCAGCTCTTCGGCTTCCTGGAGGCCTCGGGGCCGGAGACCCGGTTCGGCATCGTCGTCTTCAACGACCGGGCCCTCAAGTGGCGCAACCGCCTCACGGCGGCGAACACGGGCAACCTGAACCAGGCCCGCCGCTGGATCGTGGCCAAGCCCCCCCAGGGTGCGACCCACCTGCGCGCGGGGGTGCGCAAGGCGCTGGACGCGGGCCGCGACGACGAGCTGGATCCCACGCGGATCGAGGCGGACACGATCATCGTGTTGTGCGACGGGGCCACCGGCGAGGGCCCGAGCTGGGTGCGCCCCTGGCTCGACCGGGTGAACGGGGACGTCCAGCTCGTCTTCCACTGCGTCCTGATCGGCCAGGGCGGCGACGGCACGCTGGAGACCCTCGCCGACCGCACCGGCGGCGATTTCGTGCGCGTGGGCGGCTAGGCTTTGCGAGAGTTTCCTCCCTCGCTACACTCCCCGGTCTGACCTGCCAGCGGAGGGTGTGGTTCGAGCGCGATCCTCGCCGGCGGTCCCCAGCCATCGCTCCGGATCCTCGTCCCGCGCCGGGAACGGCGGTCCTGGCCCCAACCGAAAGCCCCCTGCCCCGCGCCGGCGGCGGGATCGTCCTCGATGCCTACTCAAGACGGTTCGGTTCCCGTTCCCCTCCTGGAGCACTACGCCCCCTTCCTGGCCCTCCTCGGCCTGGTGATCGCCTTCGCGGTCTTCGCCATCGCGGCCAGCTCCCTGCTCGGCGGGAAGCGGAGGGCGATCGGCAAGAGCGATGCCTACGAGTGCGGCATGCAGATCGAGGGCACCTCCCGCATCCGCCTGTCGATCCACTTCTACCTGGTGGCGGTGCTCTTCATCCTCTTCGACGTCGAATCGCTGCTCCTGATCCCGTGGGCGGTCGCCGCCCGGACGTTCGCGGCCGGCGGGATCGGCGACGTCGTCCTGCTCGAGGTCACCGGGTTCGTGGTCGTGCTCGCCGTCGGGCTCGCGTTCGTCTGGCGCAAGGGAGGTCTCACATGGGATCGCTAGTACCCGCGGACACCAGCGCGGAGGGCGGGTTCCTGGCCACCCGCATGGACTGGCTCGTCAACTGGGGACGCAAGAACAGCCTGTGGCCGATGCCCCTGGGGTTGTCGTGCTGCGGGATCGAGCTGATGGCCCTGCTCGGACCGAAGTTCGACGTCGCCCGCTTCGGGGCCGAGGCCGCGCGCTTCACGCCCCGCCAGTGCGACATGCTGCTCGTGTGCGGCACGGTCACCTGGAAGATGGCGGAGGCGGTGCGGGTGATCTACGACCAGATGCCCGAGCCCAAGTGGGTGATGGCGGTGGGCGTCTGCGCCTCCTCGGGGGGCATGTACGACTCCTACTCGGTGGTCCAGGGCGTCGACTCGATCCTGCCCGTCGACGTCTACGTGCCGGGCTGCCCGCCGCGGCCCGACGCGATCATCGACGCCATCCTCAAGCTGCAGAAGCGCATCGAGCGCGAGCAGCCGGTGAAGCGATGGTTGGCCGGACCGGACACGGTAGACGAGCGGGGATCGCAGGAGAGCCTCTACGCGCCGAACGCCGCGGTGCCCAAGAGCGAGCTGGACCTCCATCCCCACGACCCCCGCGCCATGCGACCGAAGGAGGAATCCGAGTGAACGACACCGCGACCGAGAGCACGAGCGCCGATCGAGTGCGCGCGGCCCTCGAGGGTCTCGACGTCACCGAGGTCGAGGTCCGCGACGGCCTCTCCTGCATCGAGGTCTCGCGCGACGTGCTGCACGACGCCCTGGCCCGCCTGCGCGACGCCGCGGGCTTCGAGATGGTGACCTTCGTCACCGCCGTCGATCGCTTCCCCGCCGAGCCGCGCTTCGAGGTGAACCACCAGCTCTACTCGGTGCAGAACACCGACCGGGTGCGCGTCAAGACCCGCGTCGACTCGAGCGATCCGAAGCTCCCCTCCTGCACCGACCTCTGGCCGGGCGCGGGATTCATGGAGCGCGAGTGCTTCGACATGTTCGGCGTGATCTTCGAGGGACACCCGAACCTGAAGCGGCTCCTCATGCCCGAGGAGTACGACCACCACCCCCTGCGCAAGGACTTCCCCGTCCAGGGCATCGAACCGGATCGCCTCTACCGTGAGTGGGACCGGAAGCGCCACGAGAGCTGGAGGCCGGAGGAATGAGCACCCAGACCTTCGAATACCGCCCCGGGACTCCCCTCGCCGACGATCCGGTGCACGGCGAGTCGATGAAGCTCAACGTGGGCCCCCAGCACCCCGCCACCCACGGCGTGCTGCGCCTGAAGATCGAGCTCGACGGCGAGACGATGCACGACATCGAGCCGTTCGTCGGCTACCTGCACCGTGGCAAGGAGAAGCTCTGCGAGGGGCTGGGCTGGGCGAAGTTCTTCCCCCACACGGACCGGCTGGACTACGTGCAGCCGCTGATCAACAACGTGGGTTACGCCCTGGCCC
>CAYRXS010000344.1:0-6545 GCA_964428225.1 uncultured Planctomycetaceae bacterium | reverse complement strand
ACCGGCGCGCGGCCATCCGGCGCGCGCTCGAGATCGCGAGGCAGGACGACGTGGTTCTCGTTGCGGGGAAGGGACACGAGCAATGGCAGTACTTGCGAGGAACGAGAGAGCCGTTCGAGGACCGTCGGGTCGTTCGCGAGGAGCTCCCATGACTCGCCTCCGCCTCCGGGACGTCCTGGATTCCACCGGGGCCGTCCTGGTGAGCGGATCGGCGGGCGGGGGCGTCTCGGGAGTGAGCACCGATACGCGTTCCATCACCGAGGGTGAGCTCTTCCTCGCCCTCTCGGGTCCGAACTTCGACGGCAATCGCTTCGCGGACCGCGCCCTGGAGCACGGGGCCGGCGCCTTGCTCCTCCGCGGCGGCGAGGACGTTCGCGCGCGCTCCTTCCCCGGCGAGATCCCGGTCGCCGTCCACCCCGATCCGCGGCGCGCTCTGGCGGATCTCGCGGCCTGGCACCGCTCGACGCTCACCGTTCCGGTCATCGGGATCACGGGCTCGTGCGGCAAGACCACGACCAAGAACATCATCCACGACCTACTCTCCCCGCGGCTCGAGGTCGTGGCCTCCCCGAGCTCGTTCAACAACGACGTCGGAGTCCCTCACACTCTCCTGCTCGGCGACCGGAGCACGGAGCTCTTCGCGATCGAGATGGGCACGAACCATCCCGGAGAGATCGCCGCGCTCTGCCGGATCGCCCGGCCCAATGCGGGGATCATCACGAACGTGGGCGCCGCCCACCTCGAGGGGCTCGGCTCGATCGAAGGGGTCGCGGGCGAGAAGGGCGACCTCGCCGCCAGCCTGCCTCGCGACGGCTTCCTCGTCCTGAACGCGGACTGCTGCTTCACCCCCGCCATCCGCTCGCGCACCGCGGCGCGGGTCATCACCTTCAGCGTCCAGGCGTCCGCCGGCGAGGAGGGGGATCTCGCGGCGCGCGACCTGTACTTCCACTCGGGGGGCAGCACGTTCCGCCTGAACGGATTCGAGGTCACCTCTCCGCTCCTCGGCACGCACAACGTGCAGAACCTCCTCGCGGCCCTCGCGATCTGTCGCGGGCTGGAGATTCCGCTCGAGGAGGTCCTCCCCCTCGTGCCGACGCTTCGCGGGGGTCGCCAGCGCATGGAGCGGATCGACCTCGACGGTCTCACGGTGTTCGACGACAGCTACAACTCGAATCCCGATTCCCTGCGGGCCGCGGTGCGCGTTCTCGCCGGGCTGCACGGCTTCGAGCGGCGGGTGCTCGTGCTCGGCGACATGCTCGAGCTCGGAGAGCTGGCCGCCGAGCTCCACCACGGCGTGGGGCGAGACGCGGCCCGGGAAGGGATCGACCTCCTCGTCCTCGTGGGCGAGCTGGCGAAGGCCGCCGCCGCCGGCGCGCTGGAGGGAGGCCTGCCCGGGGAAGCCGTCGTCCATCTGCCGACCACCGAGGACGCCATCGACGCCATCGACGGGCTCGTGCGCGACGGCGACGGCGTCCTCGTCAAGGGGAGCCGGCTCATGCGGCTCGAGCGTGTCGTCGACCGACTCAAGAAGGTCCGCCGCCGGAGGTAGTCAGGGGTGCTCCACGCCATCGTCCACGATTGGCTCGACATTCGCCTCTTCGGGTACATCTCGTTCCGGGTGGCGATGGCCGCGCTGTGCGCGTTCGGCCTGGCGCTGTGGTGGGGTGCCCCCGCCATCGCCTGGTTGAAGCGCCACCGGGTGCGCGAGGAGGCGGCGAAGACGGAGTCGGCGGTGCTCGCGAAGTCGGCGGAGGAGTCGGGCAAGTCGGAGACGCCGACGATGGGGGGCAGCTTCCTCGTGGCCGCCCTGCTCGCCTCGGTCCTGCTTTGGGCGCGGCTCGACAACCTGCACGTGGTCCTGGGCATCTTCCTCACCGCGGGTCTCGCCGCGGTGGGCTTCGTGGACGACTACAAGAAGCTGACCATCCCCGGCTGCAAGGGACTGACCTCCAAGGCCAAGATGGTCGGGCTCACCGTCGTGGTGCTCGGCGTGCTCGGAGCCCTGGCGTGGTACGCGACGACCACCGGGCGGTGGACCCTGCTCTCGCTCTTCCCGCCGTTCTTCAAGAACGCCGAGATCCCCCTCGCGGCCTGGGGAGCGATCGGGCTCTGCCTGTTCTTCGCCTTCGAGTGGTTCGTGATCGTGGGCTCCGCGAACGCGGCGAACATCACGGACGGCATGGACGGCCTCGCCGCGGGGTGCATGATCATCTCGGGGGTGGCGCTGCTCATCTTCTGCTACGTCACCGGTCGCCCCGACTGGACGGCGTATCTCAACCTGCCCCACGTCTCCCACGCCTCCGAGATGGCGGTGGTGGGCGGCGCGCTCTGCGGAGCGTGCATGGGCTTCCTCTGGTACAACGCCTATCCCGCGCAGGTCTTCATGGGGGACTCGGGCTCGCTCCCCCTCGGCGGGATCCTGGCGTGGATGGCGCTCGTCTCGAAGCAGGAGCTCGTTCTCCCGCTGATCGCCTGCGTCTTCGTCGCCGACCTCGGCACGAGCTGGCTCCAGACCTTCTGGTACCGGCGCTCGGGAGGCCGGCGGCTCTTCACCCTCGCTCCGATCCACCACGGGCTCCAGCACTACGGCGGCGTCTTCCAGCGGCGCGCGACGGGCTGGCACGAGGTGCAGGTGGTCACCCGGTTCTGGATCCTCGCCGCGTGCGGAGCGATGGCGAGCCTGGCCCTGCTGAAGGTGCGCTGAGATGGCGAGGACGAGCACCAAGGCCGTTTCGGTGGCCGCCGGCGAGCGCCAGCTCACGATCACCGGCTTCCTCGACAACCTCGCTCGCCGCGCCGAGGTTCACGATCCCCTCCGCCCCGCGACCCGGCTCTTCCTCGTCGTCCTGGCCCTGATGGGGATCGGGTTCCTCCTGCAGGCGAGCCATGCCGCGACCACGCTCTCGCGCGAGGCGTTCTTCGCGGAGATCCGCTCGCAGGCCGCGTTCCGCGTGGGAGCCATCTTCGTGATGCTCGCGTGCTTCCACATCGGTCCTCGCCGCATCCGCCGATTCCTGCCCCACATGGTGCTGGTCTGCGGCGTCCTGCTGATCCTCTGCTTCATTCCTCCCTTCGGCGTCGTCAAGAACGGCTCGCACCGGTGGGTGGACGTCGGCATCACCTTCCAGCCTTCGGAGCTCGCGCGGATCGTCCTCGTGATGTGGATGGCGGACCGCTGCGTGCGGCTCGGCCACCTCGTGTTCAACGTCCGGCGCGGCGTGATGCCGATGCTGGTGCTGGCCATGGCCTTCTTCACCCTGATCCTCGTGGAGACGGACCTCGGGGGGGCGATGCTGCTGTTCATCTGTGCCCTCTCGACGATGTGGGTGGGAGGAGCCCGGCTCAAGCAGGTCGGCGCGTCGCTCGTGACGATCGGCGGGGGAGTGATCGCCGGCGCCGTGCTCTTCGTTCCCTACATGCGCGACCGCATCGCCATGTGGCTCGGGCAGATCAAGAACGAGCAGGTGACCCACACCCTCGACGCGCTCGCCAGCGGCGGAGGTTCCGGCGCCGGGCTGACGCGGGGCGCCTTCCGCAACGACGGCGTTCCGTACCTCGAATCCGACTACGTGTTCGCGATGGTGGGCGAGGAGCTCGGCGTCATCGGCCTGTGGGTCGTGCTCCTTCTCTTCTGCGCGTTTCTCTGGTTCTCGCTGCGCCTCGTCCTCTCGCTCCGTGATCGCTACGAAGCTCTCTGCTCCTTCGGCCTGCTGGTCTCCGTCGGACTGCAGGCCATGGTGCACGTCCAGGTCGTCTCCGGACTCGCGCCCCCCAAGGGCATGACCCTCCCGTTCCTCTCCGACGGAGGAACCTCCCTGATCGTCTCTTCGCTGGCGGTGGGGCTCGCCCTCGGGGCGGCCCGCCGTACCTCCCAGGAGCTGTTCCCATGCAATCGATCGAACGCTACGGAGTAGTCGCTCTCGTCTTCCTGGCCGTCACCGTCGCCGCGGTGCTCATGTGGGAGGGCGAGTCGTCCTCCGACACCGTGGCCGCCGCCGAATCCGATCGGGCGGCCGTTCCCGAGACGAGCAACACGGTCCTCGCCCACGCCTCCGCCCAGAGGAACCGTCCCCTCCGACGTGCCGAGATGCAGGAAGCTCCTCCGGCGTCGCCCTCCTCCGACCGGCCGTCCCTCGACGAGCTGCGCGAGGAGAGCCGAGCCGGCATCTCTCCCGCCCGAACCGAGTCGCCCCCGGCCGAGGGCCGGGAGCCCGACCCGCCCGGGGTCGACGAGCCACCGGTCCCCGTCGCCGACGAGGAGACGCCGCCCCGCGAATCCGCCCGGACGGAGCGGTCGGAGCCCGACGCCGCGCCGAACGTGTACGTGGTGAAGGACGACGATCAGACCCTCGGCCACATCGCGATGCGCGAGCTCGGCACGTGGCGGCGCTACACCGAGATCGTGGAGCTGAATCCGGGGCTGGATCCCGCGAAGCTGCGCGTGGGAGCGCGGCTGGTCATGCCGTCAACCGCGCCGACGTCCGCCCCCGTGGTGGCCGAGCCGACGACGCCGCCCGCCGCTCCCGCCGCGGAGACGTCCGAAGCGACGCCGAGCGGACCGACCTACACCGTGATCGAGAACGACAGCCTGTGGAAGATCGCGGCGCGGACCCTGGGCGACGGCGCCCGCTGGGGAGACATCGCCGAGGTCAACCCCGGCATCGACGTCGACCACCTGACCGTGGGCCAGGTCCTGCGGCTCCCGTCCGGGGCGAGCGAGGTCGCGGCCGCGCCGGCGACTCCCTCCACGCCCGAGGTCGCCGCGACCGAAGCGCCGGCGTCCGAACGCCGGGGGAGGGTCCGATGAGGCGGCGGGGCTGGCGTCTCTTCCAGGTGGGCTGCGGGGTGATCCTGCTCCTCGCCGCGCCGTCGACGGTGGGGGGACTGGCGCGGGACATTCGCGGTCCCTACGAGGTCCACGCCGCGCCGGGCGAGAGCGGCGTGCGGGAGGCGGTGCTCGCCCCCGAGGATCGACCCGCCTCGCCTCGTGCCGAGGCGGGCTCCGTCCGCACACCATGAGCGGTGGGGGCCGGGCGCGCGGTCCCGCCCTCGCCCTGGCCCTCGCCGGGGGAGGAACCGGGGGACACCTCGTGCCCGGGCTGCACCTCCTGCGCCACCTGGTCGAGGCGTCGGAGGCGCGGATCCCCCTCGACGACGTCCTGTGGTTCACCTCCGGGCGCGCGGTCGAGGACCGGGTGCTCGCCGGAGTCGAGAAGATCCTGGGCGAGGGTCGGCTGGAGCGCGTTCCCCTTCACCTCGAGCCCCCCGCGGGCGGAGCGCCGACGACGCTCCGGCTCGTCCGCCGTCTCCTCCCCGAGCTGCGGGCCGCGCGCCGCGCCCTGCGGCGCCGGAGGAGCGACGTGCTCCTGGGCCTGGGCGGCTTCACGACGCTGCCCGCGGTCCTCGCCGCCCGCTCCCTGGGCATCCCCGTGGCCCTGCTCGAGATCAACGCCGCCCGCGGCCGGGCCACGCGCTGGCTCGCACCCCTCGCCGCGCGCGTCTTCCACGCCTGGCCCGCCACGATGCCCGGGGATGCGGATCGCGGCGGACGCCACCTCCTCGTGGGGCCGCCCCTCGCCCCCGAGCTCTCCGGCGAGCCTCCGGACGGGGAGGCCTCGATCGCGGCCCGCGTCGCCCTCGGTTTCGACGGGGAGCGCGGCATGCTCCTGGTGCTCGGCGGGAGCCAGGGCGCCCGGGGTCTGAATCGCTTCTGTGTGGAGCAGGGGGTGAGGCTCGTGGCCTCGGGCCTGCAGGTGCTGCACCAGGTGGGGCCGGGACGGCGCGACGAGGCGGGCGCGGCCATGGCCGGGTACCGGTGCGAGGAGTACCTCGACGACGTGCCGACCGCGCTGCGCGCCGCGACGCTGGTCTTGTGCCGGGGCGGCGCTTCGACCCTGGCCGAGGTCGCGGCCCTCGCGAGGCCCGCGGTGGTGATCCCCTATCCCCACCACGCCGATCGGCACCAGGAGAAGAACGCGCGTTGTCTCGGAGACGGCGTGATCGTGATCGAGGAGGCGGCGCTGGATCGCGACACCTGCGACGAGCTGATCGAGCTCGCCGGTTCGGGCGGGGAAGAACGACGCCGTGCGATGTCCCGGACGTTGCGCGACGCCGTGCCGCGAGATGCCGCGGCCAAGATGATCGACGAGCTCGGAAGGCTCCCAGAGGGGCTCTCCTCGAATCCTCGCGGGTAGCGAGGAGGCTACGATCCTCCCGATGCGAACCGATCCGGGGGTGGCGAGGAGCCGTCTCGGGCTCAAGACGAGTCAACGAAAACCTCACCACCGCATCATTGGAAATGCGACGCAACACTCCCTCCGACCCCTGCGTCGCTTCCGGCGGCAGGGGTACCCCCGGTTCGAGGGTCGGGCTCGGTCCCGCCCTGCTTGCTGATTCCCCAGGATGGGCAGGGTGGCGGCCGGCGTAATACCATGGTGGACAAGGAGCTACGCAGATCTCCCGTCTCTCTCCCGGTTTGGGCAGTCTGATCAGTGTGCTGCTCAACGAAACCTCTTCCGATTTGCCGTGGCGTAGCACGGGGTGGA
>CAYRXS010000343.1:0-6551 GCA_964428225.1 uncultured Planctomycetaceae bacterium | reverse complement strand
GATTGGGGTTGCGATTCTCGTGGACGGGGAGCGGGCTCATTCCTTCGCGTCGACCTTCCACTCGAGGACGCCGCCCGACCAGCGCTCCTGCAGCTCGACCTCGAGCCGCAGAGCGGCAGTGCGGACGGGGGTGAAGCGGATCTCGTTGTACCGATCGCGCTCGACGCCGTAGCCGCCCTCGACGAGCTCGACCGGCTTCCACTCGTCGCCGTCGTTCCAGAGCAGACGCCAGGACTTCGGGACCTTGCAGGCGCCCCGGCCCGTGTCGTCGAACCAGTACACCGACGCCGTGGACACACGCATGCGCGTCTCCCACTCGTAGCCCAGCCATTCCCGGGTGCCGCGATGGTCCCAGAACGTGTGGCGGGGGATCGAGTGGTCGTCGGACGCGCTCGGCTCCACGCCGTCGCAGAGGGCCTCGAGCGTGTCCGAGCGCCAGCAGTGCGAGCCGCGCACGAGCCGGCCCCCGACACGGGCGACGCCGACTTCTCCGGGGAGCTCGGCCACGGCGCCGGTTTCGGGGATCCAGACCGTCAGGTCGCCCGGCTCGCGATTGTCCCACAGGTGGTAGGGGACCGCGGTGAGCGTGGCGGGCTCGGTCGCGCGTGCGCCGTCCCGCTCGACGACGCGCAACCCCTCGGCGCGCACGATCGGCACTCCGTCGAGGATCGCCGGATCGCGCTCGACCGAGAGCTCCGCCGCCTCGGGGAGCACCAGGCTCGCGGTGTGCCCGTCGTTGTCCATCCCCTCGAGGGCGTAGACCACCGGGCCGCGTTGCACCGCGACCCGGCCGTGATCCGCGGTGACGCGGTGGTCGGCGTACACGCGCTTCGCGGGCATCGCGAGCTTCAGCGTGCCCGAGTCGCCGGGCTTCCACGTCCGCTCGACGCGGAGCCAGTCGCCGAAGCGCGTGTCCCGGGGGCGCCGGTGGGCGGACGCGCCGGTCGGAACCGGGACCTCGGACAGGACTCCATCGAGCTCGATCTCCCACTGGCACCACCCTGGGATGCGCAGGTGGAGCGTGAAGGGCATCGGTCTCTCCGGCTCGACCGTGAGCTTCACCGCCCCGTCCCAGGGATAGTCGGTCTCCTGGGTGATCCGCACCTTGCCCTCCGGCAGCTCGATCTCCGTGGAGGACCCGACGTAGAGCGCGACGTAGATCTCGTCGCCGGCATGCGCGTAGATCCGCTCGCCGATCCCGGGCACGTAGCGGACGACGTTCGTGGGACAGCACGAGCAGTCGAACCACGGCACGCGGTGGTGGTCGCCGGCGGAGGCGAGGGGATTGTCGTAGAAGAAGCGATCCCCGCCGAGGGAGACCCCCGACAGCACGTTGTTGTAGAGCTCGCGCTCCAGGACGTCCGCGTAGCGCGCCTCCCGCGTCAGGAGGAACATGCGGTGGTTCCAGAGCCCCATGCCGATGGCGGCGCAGGTCTCGGCGTAGGCCGTGTCGTTCGGCAGGTCGTAGGGCTTCGTGAAGCCCTCGTTGTGCGCGGAATTGCCCACGCCGCCGGTGACGTACATCTTGCGCAGGACCACGTCGCTCCACAGGGCCTCGAGCGTGTCCCGCCACTCGGGGGCGCCCGTGGCCCGGGCGACGTCGGTCATCGCGCAGTACAGGTACATCGCCCGCACCGCGTGGCCCGCGACCACGCGCTGCTCGAGCACCGGTTTCTCGTCCTGGCAGTAGGCGCCGAAGAGGCGATCCCGCTCCGGATCGCCGCGCCGGCGCAGGAAGAACTCGCCGAGCGCGCGGTACCGGTCCTCGCCGGTCACCCGCGCGAGCTTGAACAGGGCGAGCTCGAGCTCCTCGTGGCCGGGGGGATCGAGCTTGCCCTCGGGGCCGAAGACGGAGTCGACGTAGTCCGCCATGCGGATCCCGACGTCGAGCAGCACGCGCTTCTCCGTCGCCCGCCAGTAGGCGATCCCCGCCTCGATCATGTGTCCGAGGCAGTACAGCTCGTGGCCGTGCGCGATGTTCGTCCAGCGCTCGTCCGGCTTCACGAGCGTGTAGTACGTATTGACGTAGCCGTCGGGCTGCTGGGCGGCGGCGATCGCCTCGATGATCGCGTCGGCGCGCGCCTCGAGGTTCTCGTCGCGTTCGTGCGACAGCGTGTACGCGATGCCCTCGAGCATCTTGTACACGTCCGAGTCGTTGTAGAGGCGCCCCTCGTGCTCGCCCTCGACCAGCCCGCTGGCCACCGCGAAGTTGCGGATCCGCCCCGTCTCCTCGCACTTGGCCAGGTTCGCCTCGACGGTGACGCGGCGGTTGGTCGCGATCTTCGCGCTCCAGAAGTCGTCGAGGATCCGGACCTTCTGGAAGGGGACGGCCTCCAGGCCGCTCGGGGAATCCTGGTGGCTCATGGCGGAGCTCATCGTCGCGTGGATCGGGGAACAGACCGCGAGGAACAGGCCCGCGCGGAGGATCGTCTCGGGGAGTCCGTGCATGGTTCGATCGCGAGGATGGCCCGGCGGCGGCGTGCGCTCGCGCTCCTCGTCTCCGTGGCGCGCGAGAATAGCCGCGGAGGCGGACTTCGGCCACTCGGCGGCGAGCTCCGCGCGCTACCCTGGCCGGCCATGCCCGCCAGACACACCTTCTTCACCCCCTGCGCGCCGGGGATCGAGCCCGTCCTCCACGAGGAGGCCCGGGCTCTCGGCCTGGCTCGCATCGAGCGCCAGGTCGGAGGCGTGCGCTTCGAGGGGACGATGGCCGACGCCTGGCGGGCGAACCTCTGGCTGCGCACCGCGATCCGCGTCCTGCGCCGGCTGGCGCGCTTCCCCGCGGAGAACGCGGACGACCTGTACCGGGGAGCGAGCGGAATCGACTGGAGCGCCTTCCTCGCGCCGGGCGCCACGCTGGCCGTCGACGCGCAGACGCGCGAATCGTCGCTCGATCACTCGCGCTTCATCGAGCAGCGCGTCAAGGACGCGGTCGTGGATCAGCTCCGCGAGCTGCGCGGGACCCGACCGTCGGTGGACCGCGACGACCCCGACCTCCGCATTCACGCCCATGTGTTCCGCAACCGGGTGACCCTCTCCCTCGACACCTCGGGCAGCTCGCTGCACAAGCGCGGGTGGCGTCGCTACCAGGGGCGCGCGCCCCTGGCCGAGACGCTCGCCGCGGCGATCGTCCTGCTCTCTCGCTGGGATCGCCGCGCCCCGCTGCTCGATCCCTTCTGTGGCTCGGGCACGATCCTGATCGAGGCCGCGCTCCTCGCGTGCGACGCCGCCCCCGGGTTGCTGCGCGAGCGGTTCGGTTTCGAGCGATGGCCCGACCACGACGCCGACGGCTGGCGGGCGGCGAAGGCGGAGGCCCGCCGCGCGAGGAAGCGCCCGCCGCGGCTCACGCTCTACGGGTGGGATCGGGATCGCGAGCGGCTCGAAGGCGCGCGGACGAATGCCCGGGCGGCGGGCGTCGACGAGCTGATCGAGCTCGCGCAGGCGGATGTCCGCGATTTCGCGCCCCGCAGGGGCTGGAACGCGTGGATCGTCACGAATCCGCCCTACGGGGAGCGGGTGGGGCGCGAGGCGGAGCTCCTCCCGCTCTATCTCCGGTTCGGCGAGGTGCTCTCGGACCGCTGTGGGGGCTCCCATCTCGCCCTTCTCTCGGGCAATCCACGGCTCGCAAAGGCCCTGAAGCTCGGCAAAACCTCGCGTGAGAGGCTCATGAACGGGGCCCTGGACTGCGAGCTCCTGCGCGTCGAGATCGGCGATCGATGAGCTTTTTTTCGTGATTCGGGTGGCATGAAGGCCAAGAATCCCCGTAGGTCGCCCCGCGACCCCCGACCCCACGAGGACATCCACGACGGAGTTCATCCGTATCGAGCTCCATCGAGCCAGGGCTAACCCTCGGGGAGGACCGACTCATCCGATCGAGGAGGAAAGATGAAATCCATTCGTATTCTGGCCCTCGCTGGCCTGGCGTTGTTCGCCGGCCTGGCCATCTCGAGCTGCGGCAAGTCCGAAGAGACGACCGAGACCCCCAAGGTCGAGTACTGCGCGGATTGCGGAGCGGCACCGCACGAGGGCGTGGACTGTGTTGTTCTGACCGACGAGAACAAGTGCGCCGAGTGCGGGCTCATCAAGGAGTCGCCCGGCTGCGCGGACAAGTGCGAGGCTGAGTAGCGGGCCGACGACTACGCGCGTGGCTCCCTCCCGAGCCTCGCGAACGCCGAGGAGAGCTCGCGAGAGAAGGTACCCCTCTCTCGCGGCTCTCCTCGTTTCGTCTTCGGTCCTCCTCGCGGGAGCGTGTGGGGATCGTGACGGGACCGGGCGGCCGGCGACCTCGGGCGAGGAGGCGGCCGATCCCTCGCTCGAGCAGCTTCGCGCCCTCGGCTACGCGGGCTGGGACGAGAGCGCGACGCCGGACGCGACGGGCGTCGACGTCCACGATCGCCGACGCGCCTGGCCCGGCTTTCACCTCTACACGAACGAGACGGACGAGGTGCGGCTCGTCGACATGGAGGGCGAGCTCCGCCACACGTGGCGCGTCCCCGGCCGCACGCAGTGCTGCTACGCGGAGCCGCTCGACGACGGCCGCCTCCTCGTGGTCAGCGCGGACCAGGGCCTGACGCTCGTCGACTGGGACAGCCAAGTCGTGTGGGCGGTGGACATGAACGCCCACCACGACCTGGCGCCGCTCTCCGACGGCGACTTCCTCGCCCTCGAGTGGGTCGAGCATCCCGACTACCGGGGCCGGAGGGTGCGCTTCGATCGGCTCGTTCGCGTCACGCTCGCCGGCGAGACGGAGGTCGTGTGGGACGCGTTCGAGCGTCGCGAGGAGCTGGCGCGGTTCCATCCCCCGCTCGCCCTGGACACGGAGCCTCCCGGGGATCCGGCGAGGGCGGAGACGATCTATGACTACCACCACCTGAACTCGGTGGAGGAGATCCTCCCCAACCCCCGCGGCGATGATCTCCGGTTCCGGCCGGGGAACCTCCTGCTCTGTGCGCGCAACGCGAACCTGCTCTTCATCCTGGACGGCGCGACCCTCGAGGTCGTGTGGCACTGGCGTCCGGGAACCATCGACTTCCCGCACATGCCCACCATGACTCCGGAGGGCAACGTGCTGGTGTTCGACAACGGTTACCACCGCGGCTGGTCCCGCGTGCTCGAGCTGGACCCGGCGCGCGGGGAGATCACGTGGCGGTACGAGGCTCGTCCGCGAGAGGGCTTCTTCACGAAGGAGCGGGGCTCGTGCCAGCGCCTTCCCAACGGCAACACCCTGATCCTGGAATCACAGCGCGGCCGCGCGTTCGAGGTGACCTCCACGGGGGAGATCGTCTGGGAGTACTGGAATCCCGAGCTGCGCGACGAGAGGCGCCGGCGCATCTACCGCCTGCTGCGGATCGCTCCGGAGCGGCTGCCGGAGGCCGTGGGGCCTCCGCGGCGCTGAGCGCCTCCCCCGACTCCGGAAGTCAGCGCTGCAGCAGGGCCAGCACGCGGTCGGGGATGGACGTGGGGGCGACCCCGCCTCCGTCCGGCTCGGCCCCGCACTCGCCGAAGGGACGGCTGCACAGGAAGACCGGCCCGTCCGCGGGATCGTCGGGGAGGCGTCCGTGGCTCCCGCGCACGAGGGACGCGTCGAGGGGGATCACGTCCATGAGGTAGCGCATGCCGAGCTTCTTTCGGATGAGGCGCTTGCCGACGTGCAGCTTCGGGCGGCGGATCGAGGGGTCGAGGAACAGCTCGCAGGGGTCGAAGCCCGGCTTGCGGTGGATGTCCACGGTGGGGGCGAAGTCCGGGGCCCGGGCGTCGTCGAGCCAGTAGTAGTAGGTGAACCACGCCCCCTTCTCGGCGACGAGCACGAGGTCGCCCGCCCGGGGGTGGGCGACGTCCAGGCCCGCCTTGCCTTCCTCCCCGAGCACGAGGGACACCCCGGCGAGATCCCGGAGGAGCTCGTTCGCTTCGTGAAGCGCCTTGCGGTCCGCGGTGTAGACGTGGGCGACCTGGTGGTCCGCGACCGCGAAGGCCCGGCTGGCGAAGAGGTCGAGGACCTCGCCCACGGGCGTCTCGCGCACCGCGAGGAGCCCCGCCTCGCGCAGGGCACGATTCACGTGGACCGGGCGGTCGACGTCCTCGAGGCCGTACTCGCTGACGACCACCGTCTCCCCCCCGAGCTCCGCGGCCTTCGTCGCGAGCTCGCCGACGAGCGCGTCCACCTCCGCGAGAGCCTTGCGCGACGCGGGCGCGTTCGGTCCGAAGCGTTGGTGGTCGTAGTCGAGGTGGGGGAGGTAGGCGAGGGTGAGGGTGGGGGTCTTGCGCTCGAGCGTGAGCATCGTGGCGTCCGCGATCCACCGGCTCGAGGCGAGCCCCGACTTCGGCCCCCAGAAGTCGAAGAAGGGGAACGCGCCGAGCGTCCCCTCGAGCTCCGCCTGGAAGCCCGGGGGCGTCGTGTAGACGGACAGGATCTTGCGCTCGTCCGCGGGATAGAAGGGGCGCGGGGTGATCGACCACTCGACCGCCGCCCCCATGTTCCACCACCAGAACAGCTTCGCGCAGGTGAACTCGGCGTCGAAGGTGCGCGCCCGCTCGTAGATCTTTTCGCCCCG
>CAYRXS010000342.1:0-6602 GCA_964428225.1 uncultured Planctomycetaceae bacterium | reverse complement strand
ATCGAGGAGATGACCTACGAGAAGTTCACCGTGCTCAAGTCGGGGCTCTTCCTGGGGGTCGACGTCCACGACTGCGGGTCGACCTGGGTCGGCGGCAAGGAGCGTCCCCTCGCGCCGGGAATGATCTACACGGTGGAGCCCGGCCTGTACGTGGGCGAGAAGGAGGAGAGCGTCGACGAGCGGTGGCGCGGAATCGGAATCCGCATCGAGGACGACGTGCTCATCACCGAGGACGGCCACGAGGTCCTGACGCCCGATATCCCCAAGACGGTGGAGGACGTGGAGGCCGCCTGCGCCGGGTAGGGCGCGCCCGGGGCTTGAAATAGAGGCCCAAAAGGGGCGCAGTGTCCACGATGTCGCTGCTGCTCGGAAGCCCCGCGGACCGCTGGCCCCTCGCCCGGGCCGTGGACGCCCTGGCGGACTCCGCGCGGCGGGCGGGAGTGCCGGGGCTGATCTGGGTCGTGGGGATCCTGTACCCGAGCCTCAACCTGAGCTGGGAGCTCGTCCGCAGCCTGCTCGGCGCGATCCAGCACGTGACCGACATCGAGCTTCCCGGGAGCGGCGGCACCGGGCAGCTGATCACCCTGTTCGTCCCCCAGATGTGGGCCGGGGTGGAGTCCTTCTGGGCTTCGTTCTGGCTGTTCGTCGTGAGCTTGCCCCTCCTGCCCCTCTACTCCCGGCTGGTGGTCGGGCTCGCGAAGGTCTGCGATCCCGAGCGCGCCCCGGACCCGCCCTCGTCGAGCACGCTGCGCGCGGAGGACGACTCGAGTCGGAACGTCCCCCGCCCCTACGCGGCGAGGTTCCGCGACGCCTGGCACGCGGGCCGGGGCCTGGGCTTCGTGACCCTGGGGATGTGGATCATCCTCGTGGGGCTCCTGCTCGGGGCGATGCTGTTCCTCGTGGGGCCCCTGGTGATGGTGGTCCGCATGTTCCGCCTCGAGGGGCTCTCGCCGCTGTTCGTCGGGCTGCTCCTGCCGATCCTCTTCGTGCTCCTGCTCTACACCGTGGTGCTGCAGGTCGTGAACCAGCTCGCCCTGCACAGCCTCGCACACAACCGGCGCGGGATCGCCTCCGCCCTGACCCACGCGTGGCGTCTGATCCGCACGTCGCCGTGGAGCGCGGCGCGGGCGACCCTGGTGGACTTCGTCCTGTTCCTGACGGTCATCCTCGCCGTCGGGGCGGTGCACCTGGTCCTGCCCTTCGGAGGGCTGGGGCTGGTGACGGTGGTCCTCGTCTTCGCGCTCTACGGCTTCGCGGGGGTGACCCGCGCGGGATTCTGGGCTCGCACCTACCGCGCCCTGGGGGGCCTCAGCGCCGAGGACCACGTGCCCGGCCTGTAGCTCCGGCCCGGAATCGAGGGAAAGGAGGTGGTGAGCGCACCAGGGCTCGAACCTGGGACCTACTGGTTAAAAGCCAGTTGCTCTGCCAGCTGAGCTATGCGCCCACCCGAGGACCGCGAGAGCATACCGAACCGCCCTCGTCTGAAAAGCCCCTATCCGGAGCTTCCGCGGCCGAATTCCGGCACCGCACGGACGACGGCGGAGAGGTTCAGACCTCGCGGATCTCCTTCACCTTCTTGTCCATGACCTCGTCGACCTTGCCCTCGTACTCCTTGAGCAGGGTCTGGATCTCGTCGCGCAGCTTGCGGTTCTCGTCTTCCGTCAGATCGCCTCCCTTCTGCAGGGAGTCCGACTGCTTGTTCAGGTCGCGACGCGAGTTGCGCAGGGCCACGCGGGCCTCCTCGCACATCTCCTTCACCTTCCCCGCGTACTTGTCCCGCTGCTCACCGGACAGCGGCGGCAGGATGATCCGGAGGATCTTGCCGTCGTTCTGCGGCGTCGAGCCGAGGTCCGTCTGCATGATCGCCCGACCGATCTCCTTGATGATGGAGGCGTCGAAGGGCTTGATGATGATCTGGCGCGGCTCGGGGATCGAGACCGACGCGAGCTGATTGACCGGCGTCGCCGTCCCGTAGTAGTCGACCCGGACGTTGTCCACGAGCGCGGTCGTCGCCCGTCCGGTGCGGATGCGGAGCGTCTGCTCCTTCAAGTGGGAGAGCGTCTTCTCGAAACGCCCCTTCCCGTCCTTGAGTACGGACTGGTAGGTCATTGATGGCTCCTCCTTATCGTCGATCCGATGGGCTCGCCCTTCACCGCGCGCTCGATGTTGCCGTCTCGAAAGAGGTCGAAGACGATCACGGGAAGGTCGTTCTCCATGCAGAGGGTGATGGCGGTGCCGTCCATCACGCGTAGGCCACGGTTGAGAACGTCCATGTAGGAGAGCTCGGCGAGGCGCTCGGCGGACGCGTCCTTCTTGGGATCGGTGGTGTAGACCCCGTCCACCTTCGTCGCCTTGAGCAACACTTCACAGCCGAGCTCCGTCGCGCGCAACGCTGCCGCGGTATCCGTGGTGAAAAACGGGTTCCCGGTACCGCCCGCGAGGATGATCACGCGGCCCTTCTCGAGGTGGGCCAGGGCCCGGCGCCGGACGAAGGGCTCGGCCACCTGGCGGATGTCGAGGGCGGAGAGGACCCGCGTGTCGATTCCCTCCTGCTCGATGGCTCCCGAGAGCGCGAGGGCGTTGATCACCGTGCCGAGCATGCCCATGTAGTCGGCGCTCGCCCGGTGCACGCCACCCTCGCCGAATTCCGCGCCGCGCAGGATGTTCCCGCCCCCCACCACGACCGCGACCTCGGCGCCGGTCCGGGAGAGGTGGGCGAGCTGGACGGCGAGCGTGTTCACGGCGCCGCGATCGATGCCGTGACCGGTCTCGGGATCGCCGAGCGCCTCGCCGGAGAGCTTGAGCAGGACTCGCTGGTACGACATGGGAGGACCGCTCAACCTCCGAGGAGAACGCGCTGGAAGGAGACGACCCGCGTGCCCTCGCCGAGCTCCGCCACGAGGGCCTTCGCTACGCTGGTCTTGTCGTCGTGGATCCAGGGCTGCTCCTCGAGCACGCAGCTCGAGAAGAACTTGCCCAGCTTGCCGTCGACGATCTTGTCCCGGTACTGCTCGGGCTTCTTCTTCACCTCGTCGCTCTCGCAGATCACGGCCCGCTCCCGCTCGACGACCTCCGCGGGCACCGCCTCGCGGTTCGCGTGCTCGGGGCGGAAGACGACGACGTGCTGGCAGAGGCTCTTGAGCACCTCGGCCGCGGCCTCGGCGTCGGCGCCGGTGGTGACGGAGACGATCGCGCCCTGCTTGTTGTCGTGGTGGACGTAGGTCCCCACGCGGCCCTCGCAGTTCTCGAAGCGGACGAGGTCGACGATCCGGATGTTCTCTCCGAACTGCCCCACGGCCTCCTTGATCGCGTCGGCGACCTTCGTGTCGCCGCCCTTCCAGTTCTGCTCGACCAGGGCCTCGACGCCGGCGGGATCCTGGCTGGCGACGTGCTCCTTCATCTCCTCGACGAAGGCGACGAAGTTGTCGCCCTTGGCGAGGAAGTCGGTCTCGCAGGCCACGCCGACGAGGTGGCCCCGGCAGGCGTCCCCGACGACGACCGAGAAGACCCGGCCCTCGGCCGTCTCGCGCGCGGCCTTCTTGCCCGCCGACTTCATTCCCGCCTTGCGCAGGTGGTCGATCGCGGCCTCGACGTCGCCGTTGCACGCCTCGAGGGCCTTCTTGCAGTCCATCATGCCTGCGCCGGTCAGCTCGCGCAGCTCTCGCACCATCTGGGGAGTAATGTCCATGACTCGCTCAATCCGGATGCACGCCCGGTCACGTGGCGCGGAGCCCGGAGGCTTCGCGCGATCAGGGTGGGTGGACGAGGGGGCTCGCACGCCCTCTCGAATTCGCTTTCGAGCCGCGGCCGACGACCGGCCCGGCCCGTTGATCGCTGCGCCCTCCTCGAACGGGAGAGCGGTGGGACTACGAGGCGGGAGTGTCGCCGGACACCGGCTCGGGGGTGGCGACCCCGGAGTCCTTCTCCGGGCTCGGCTCGGCCTCCTTCGTCTCCTCGGTTTTCGGAGCCTCCTCGCCGGCGATCGCTTCCTTCGGGGCGATCTCGACGTCCCCGGTCGCGGCCTCGGGCGTCGACGGCTCCTCCGGCGTCTCCTCGCCCTTCTCGTCGTCCTTCTTCGCGTCGGAGTCGCTGGGCTTCACCAGGGTTCGGCCGCGAGTCGGACGGGGCTCGTCCGCTCCGCCGACGCCGTCCGGAGAGCGCTCCGCGGCCACGGTGGAGGCCAGGCGGTCGCGGTGGGCGGCCGCCCCTTCCTCGACGGACTGGACGAGGTTCTCGATCAGGAGCCGCACGGATCGCAGGGCGTCGTCGTTGCCGGGAATGACGACGTCCACTCCTTCGGGATCGCAGTCCGTGTCGAGAATGCCGATCACGACGAGCCCCATCTTGCGGGCCTCGCGCACGGCGTTGAACTCACGACCGGGGTCCACGACGACCATCGCTCCCGGGATCCCGGACATCTCGCGGATGCCGGAGAGGTTGCGGCTGACCTTGCGATGCTCGCGACGCAGGGACGCGATCACCTTCTTCGAGAACTGGTTGATCGAGCCGTCCTCCTCCTGCTGCTCGAGCTCCTCGAGCCGGCGAAGGCGGCTGCGGATCACGCTGAAGTTCGTCAGCGTGCCGCCGATCCAGCGCTCGGTCACCACGGGCATGCCGGTGCGTTGCCCGGCGTCCTCGATCACGCCCTTGACCTGGCGCTTGGTTCCGACCCAGAGGATCTGGGCCCCGTCGGCGACGAGGTGGTACAGGAAGTTCTGCGCGCGGATGAGGCCCCGGATGGTCTCGCGCAGATCGATCACGTGGATCAGGTTTCGACGGCCGTGAATGTACGGGGCCATCTTCGGATTCCACCGCGACACGCGGCATCCGAAGTGCACTCCGGCGTCGATGAGTTGTTGAACGGATATGGTTTCCATCGATGGGTGGCTCCGTCGCGGAGCCAAACGCAGCACGACTCTGCCGGTCCTCGCCCCTCGAAGCCGATACGGGGGCCTCGACCGGTGGACGAGCAGGGCGCGCTGGGGGGTGTTCACCGAGCGCACCCGCCCTACACCGCATCCAGCCGCGGCACAGACGACCCGCCCGGTCTCGAATGGGGATTCCCCGTCGAGGGAGAATCCCGGAAAAAGCGTGGAGGATTCTAGCGGCGGATCTTCTCGCCTCCAAGCGCCCTCCGCCCAAGAATGGTGCGGCGAGGTCCCGACGAGGGCCCCGTGCGGGCCGATTCCGCCGGCCTTCGCCCGGGGAACTCCACCCCGCTGGCCTGAAGTGCGATTTGGTAGCATAATGGGAAATGACGCGCTTCCCGCCCTGAATGGCCTCGATCGAGAGCGCGGGCCGACTCCCGGGGTACCCCGTCCGGGCCGCGGGAGAGGCCGTGAATCCGGAACCGCCGGCAGGAGCCCGGTATGCTTCCCGCAGACGGAGAAGAACCCGATTTCGACAGGAAGATCGTGGATACCGAACCCGGTCTGCTGGTGATCTGTGACCACCGCGGGGTCGGGCTCCGCCAGGAGCTGGCCTGGCTCGTGGACCGGGGATTCCGCGTGGAGACCACCCGGAGCCTGCGGGAGAGCCTCCTGCGCCTCCGGGGCCAGCCCCGCCCGGACCTCCTGCTGGTGAGCTCGCTCGCGGAGACCGGCCAGATCGAGCTCTCGACCCTCGACCGCCACCGCAACAGCGACGTCCCCATCCCCCTGCTCGTCGTCGCCGATCCCGGAGACGACGGCGCGCTGGTCCGGGTCGACCGCACCCTGGACCGGGGTCCCTGGGACCTCTGCCGCCGCGGCGCCCCGGACGAGGAGCTCCTCCTGCGCCTCGAGCGCCTCCTCGACGCCACCCGGCGGGACCAGGAGATGGACCGCCTGCGCCACCGCGCCTTCCACGACGACCGGACGAACCTCCTGCGCCCGGAGGCCTTCGAGGCCCGCCTCGTCGAGCACTTCTCCGCCGCCGGCCGCCACCACCACGACCTGGCCTTCGTCATGCTCGACATGGATCGCTTCGGGCAGATCAACAAGGTGCACGACCACACGATCGGGGACGCCCTGATCACCGCCGTGGGCGAGGTCATCCAGCGAACGCTGCGGACCGAGGACGTGGCGGGCCGGCTCGGGGGCGACGAGTTCGCGGTGCTCCTGCCCTACACGCGCAAGATCGACGCGGCCCGGGTGGTGAACCGCCTGCGCAACGAGATCCAGAAGCTCTCCGGGCGGCCCGTGCGCTTCGGGGTCGACCTCGAGGTGAGCACGAGCATCGGCTTCGAGACCTTCGACGGCGAGTCGAGGGACCTCGACTCGAAGGAGACCCTGCGGCGGCACGCGGAGCTGGCCCTCAAGGCCGCAAAGGCTCGCGGCGGCAACTGCGCCGTGTACTACCGCAGCCTCCAGGAGGCCGAGGCACCGCCGGAGGAGCCCCCCACCGAGGACGGCTCACCCGCGGACGAGGATCACGCGTAGCCAGTCGGCGCGGTCGCCGCGCGAGTCCGGGATCCCGTGGAGCTCCTCGACGGCGTCCGCCTCGAGGGTCAGCTCGCGCACCTCGCCGGCCTCGCCCAGGTCGACGGAGGGGATCTCGACGGGGTCGTCCCCGCCGCGCACCACGCCGCACTCCCAGACAACCACCACCCCCCCCCCGACCCC
>CAYRXS010000341.1:1480-6609 GCA_964428225.1 uncultured Planctomycetaceae bacterium | reverse complement strand
CCACGAGCCCGCGCACCTCCGCCACCTCCATCGCTTTCTCCCGCACCCACTCGTTCGGGTCGATGCCGAAGAAGCGGCCGGGCTCCAGGAAGCGCATGAGGTGGCAGCCCGCGTTCAGGAACCCGCACCCCACCTCCAGGACGTTCGACGTGGGCTCGAGACCTTGACGGCGGAGCAGCTCGAACTGGACCGCGCCGCTCTTGGGGTCCGTGCCCACGTAGCCCCGGGCGTCCTCGAAGGTCTGACGCCCCAGGAGACGCCGAAGGCGAGGGCCCGCCTCGCGCACGAATTTGGTGAGCTTGCTCATACGTTGCCGGTTTCGCGGGGATTCTAGCCGTAACAATGAGCCGGGGAAACCCTCTCCGCCCGGCCGACGCCCGATACCATGACGCCGTGTCGAGTCACGACGAGAGCACTTCCTGCCCGCTGTGCGGCGGCACCGGCGCGGAGCGGTTGGCGGTCGGCTACGACCGCATGCGAGCCACGGCCGCGGACCACGTCTACGTGCGTTGTTCGGGCTGCGGGCTCGCCCGCCTGGATCCGCTGCCGCGCGAGGACGAGATCCCCGGCTTCTATCCGGACGACTACACCCCGCACGTGGGGGGCGCGAAGCGGAGGAGGGACCGGTGGATCAACCGCATGGCGACGCGGTACTACTACGGCACCGACAGCGTCGGTCGCTCGCGGTTCGCGCGGCTCGTCTTCCGGACATTGTCGCCCCACGTCATGCGCGGCATCCGGGAGCCGCGGGGCGAGAACCGACTGCTGGACATCGGTTGCGGCGGGGGCGAGCTGCTCGGCCGCTACCGCGATCTCGGCTGGAGCGTCAAGGGCATCGAGATCAGCCCTCGGGCGTGTGAGGTGGCGCGGGCTCGCGATCTCGAGATCCACCAGGGCACGGCGTTCGACGCGCCCTTCCCGACCGATTCGTTCGACGTCGTGATCCTGAGCCACGTCATCGAGCACGTGCTCGATCCGGTGCGCTTCCTCGCCCGCTGCGGGGAGCTCCTGGCGCCGGACGGGGTGCTGATCTGCGCCACGCCGAACAGCCGCGCGATGGGGCTCTCGCGGTACGGCTCCTGCTGGTATCCCCTGGACGCCCCGCGTCACCTCATGCTGTTCGACCCGGGGACGATCCGCCGGCTGGCCCGGGAGGCCGGGCTCCGGGCAGCGAGGGTCGTGACCCGGCCCGAGCCGCGCATGTACTGCGAGAGCCGCCATTACCTCCGCACCCAGGGCGCCGTCCTCCCCGCGGACGTGGAGGAGCGCCGCCGGATCCTGGACGCCTCCGCCCGGGCGAAGCGTCCGTACCGCGGCTTCCGCCGCGCGATCGGCCCGTTCGTGGCCATCGCGAGCTGGTTCGGGCGCGGGGAGATCCTCCTCGCGGAGCTCGTGCGGAGGCGGCCGTGAGCCGACGACTCGCCGCGATCCTGCTCGGCATCGGGCTGCTCGGGATCTCGAGCTGCGCGGGGATCCCCTCGGAGGAGACGATTCACTCGCTCGACGACGAGCAAGCGGTTCTCGCCAACGGGATTCTCCGCGCCGGCTGGACGCTCGACGCGGGTCGGATCTCGGCGCTGGCGCTGACCGGCGAGCACGCGAGCCAGACGCTGCGGCTGAGCGCCGGTCACGTACCGCGGATCGTGCTGGACGACGGGCGGGTCGTCGACCTGGCGGTCCTCACCCCCGTCGAGCCGGTGCATTGGAAGAGCGGCGCGTTCGTCGCCGCCTTCGAGGACGAAGCCTCCGGCCTGGAGATCCGCTGGTCCGCAGCGATGGACGGCACGGCCAACCACGTGATCCAGACCCTCGACGTAACCGCGCGCCGGGACACGAAGATCGAAGAGCTGGTCTTCGTCGACACGACGATCGACGGGGCGAGGCAGGTCGGACAGGTCGACGGCTCGGTCGTCGTTTCAGGGGACGTCTTCCTGGCCGTCGAGCACCCCCTGGCGAAGAACACGGTGGGCGAGGAGTCTCGGGTTCGGTGCGCCCTGCCTCGCGGCAACGCGCTGTCGGCCGGACGGACGTGGCGCTTCACGTCGGTGTTCGGCGTCGTCGAGCCGGGCCAGCTGCGGCGCGGGTTCCTCGGCTACCTCGAGCACCGCCGGGCCCGGCCGTATCGGCCCTTCCTGCACTACAACAGCTGGTACCACCTGAACATCGGCCGGCCGGACCACCGCATGATCGAGGCCGAGAGCCTGGCCACGATCGAGCACCTGGGACGCGAGCTGATCACGAAGCGCGGCGTGGAGGTCGACGCGTTCGTGTGGGACGACGGCTGGGACGACTTCGACTCGCTGTGGGGCTTTCACGAGGGCTTCCCCGACGGCTTCCGGAAGCTCGTGGCGGCGAGCGACGCGCTCGGCGTGGCGCAGGGCGTGTGGATCTCGCCCTGGGGCGGCTACGGCGAGCCGAAGCGGAAGCGGATCGCGCACGGCGAATCGCAGGGCTACGAGACCAACCGCAACGGCTTCTCCATGGCCGGGCCGAGGTACCGCGCCGCCTTCCGCGACGTCTGCCTGAACATGATGCGGAGCCACGGCGTGGTGTTCTTCAAGTTCGACGGCATGGGCGCGGGGGGCGGCACCGGGGCGGCCGGCGGCCTGGCCGACGACGTCGACGCCGTGCTCGAGCTCACCCGCGAGCTCCGCCGCGAGAATCCCGACCTCTTCATCAGCGCCACCGTCGGGACCTGGGCGAGCCCCTTCTGGACGCTCTACGCGGATTCGATCTGGCGGCAAGGGGGCGACACCGGCTTCCACGGAGCGGGCAACGCGCGCCAGCAGTGGATCACCTACCGCGACATGCACTGCTACCGGTCCATCGTCCAGGGGGGGCCGCTGTATCCGCTCAACTCGCTGATGCTGCACGGCCCGTGCATCGGCGAGCGGGCCAACCCCGCGCGGATGGATCGCGACGAGAAGTCCGTGGCCGACGAGCTCTGGACCTTCTTCGGATCCGGCACGAACCTCCAGGAGCTCTACATCAGCCCGCACCTGTTGACCCCGACCATGTGGGACGAGCTCGCCGCGGCGGCGAAGTGGTCGCGGGCGAACGCCGACGTGCTCGTCGACACGCACTGGATCGGCGGGGATCCCGGCAAAGGCGAGGTCTACGGCTGGGCGTCCTGGCAGCCGCGCGGCGGCATCCTGGTCCTGCGCAATCCGTCGGAGGAGCCGGCGGTCTACGAGCTGGATCTGGCCCGAGACCTGGAGCTCCCCCACCCCATCCGCCGCGGCTACCTGCTGAAGACGCCTCGCGCGGGACAGCGGTGCCATACGATCCGGTTCGAATCCTACGACTCGCACCCGGTCGGACCGCACGAGGTCGAGCTGGAGCCGTTCGAGGTGCTGGTCTTCGAGGCCACGCTCCTCCGCGAGCCCCGATGAGGTGACCTGCGTGGTGCTCCGCCGACGCGAACGGTTGATGGCGACCCTGCGGGGAGAGCCGGTGGATCGACCCGCGGTGTCCTTCTACGAGGTGGGCGGATTCCTGGTCGATCCCGAGGACCCCGATCCCTACAACGTCTACAACTCTCCCGACTGGCGCCCGCTCCTGCAGCTCGCCGAGGAGCGCACGGACCTCATCCGCCTGATGAGCCCGGTGCGGTCGCGGTCGATCGATCCGACCGGCTCCACCACCGGCGAGGTCCGGGACGAGTACTTCGCAGAGGAGTCCTGGGAGGAGGGCGACTCCCGGATCACGCGAACCACCGTCACGGTGGGCGGACGCACGCTGACGCAGACGACCCGGCGAGATCGCGACCTCGACACCGTCTGGACGACCGAGCCCCTGCTCGACGACCCCGACGACCTGAAGACCTACCTGGAGATCCCCGACGAGGCCTTCGCCGAGACGGTGGACGTCTCCCCCCTCGAGGCCGAGGAGGCCCGGCTCGGGGACCGCGGCATCGTGATGGTGGACACCGAGGATCCGCTGTGCGCCGCCGCCGCTCTGTTCAGCATGGAGGAGTACGCGATCACGGCCATGAACGAGTCGGCCCTGTTCCACCGGTTGCTCGAGAAGATGGCGCGGCGTATCCACGAGCGGACGGAACGAGTCAGCCGCGCGTTTCCGGGGCGGCTGTGGCGCATCTACGGGCCGGAGTACGCCGCGCCGCCCTTCCTGCCCCCGCGCTTGTTCGAGGAATACGTGGTGCGCTACGTCGAGCCGATGATCCGCACGATCCAGGCCCACGGGGGATTCGCGCGCATCCACTCGCACGGACGCCTGAGGGACGTGCTGGATCTCATCGCGAGGATGGAGCCGGACGCTCTCGATCCGATCGAGCCGCCTCCGCAGGGCGACGTGGAGCTGGGCTTCGTCCGGGAGCGCCATGGCGAACAGCTCGTGCTCTTCGGCAACCTCGAGGTCGTCGACGTCGAGAACCTGCCCGCCCCGGAGTTCGAGACGAAGGTCCGGCGCGCGCTGGAGGAGGGCACCGCCGGCGACGGTCGCGGCTTCGTCCTGATGCCCAGCGCCGCGCCCTACGGCCGCACGATCTCTCCGACGACCCTGCGCAACTACGAGACCATGGTCCGGCTGGTCGAGGCGTGGTGAGCGGAGCCGGCGGGGTGGCGGCGTCTACTCGCCGGGCCGCTCGCCCTTGATCGCGGTGACCACCAGCTTGCGGCTGAGCAGCAGCACCGGCGAGCCGGCGATCCGCGCGAGGTCCGCCTCCACCTCGGGGGAGACGGGTTGCAGGCCGCGCCTCGTGCGCACGCGTCGTCCGCTGCGTAGCGCGATCCGCGTCGCCAGCCACACCAGGGGAATCAGCGGCGAGAGCAGGAGCGAGCCCGTGCTCCAGCGCGAGGGCCGGAGCTCGTCCAGGGCGAGCCCCTCGATGGCCATGAGGTAGCGCAGCCGGAAGACGTCGATCAGGAACGCGTGGCCGTGGTAGGTCCGACTCCCCGTGCGCTCGCGGAGCGTCTGCTCCTCGTTGATGAAGCCCCGCTTCATGACCCGCTGACCGGTCCAGAAGGCGGAGAGCCGGGAGGAGAGGTGCAGCACGTTGGGCGTGGTGAGGACCAGGAGACCGCCGGGCTTCAGGACGCGGGCGCACTCGCGCAGGAAGGCCGCCTGGTTCTCGAAGTGCTCGATGCCCTCCATGCTGACGAGCGCGTCGA
>CAYRXS010000341.1:0-1380 GCA_964428225.1 uncultured Planctomycetaceae bacterium | reverse complement strand
AAGGTGGCCGACGTGGGCGCGGGTCGGGGCCACTTCTCCTACGTGCTGAGCGACCTCCTCCGCGAGAAGGGCCTGAATCCCGAGGATCACGTCTTTCCCTGCGACACGAGCCCGGAGAACTTCGAGGTGGAGGGCTTGCGGTGCGTAAAGGTCACCCCGGAAGCGCCGCTGCCCTTCGAGGACGGAGCCTGCGACGCCGTCGTCTGCGTGGAGGTCATCGAGCACGTGGAGGACCAGTTCGCGTTCCTGCGCGAGCTGACCCGCATCGCGCGCCCGGGAGGGGCGGTCGTGGTCACCACCCCGAACGTGCTGCACGCGCTCTCCCGCCTGCGCACCCTCTGCTGGGGCTTCCCCACGCTCTTCGGCCCCCTCTCGCTGGAACCCCACGACCACCGGTTCACCGGCGGCCACATCCACCCCGTCAGCCCTTACTTCCTCGCCCACGCCGCCCTGCGCGCGAACCTGGGCGACGTCAGCCTCCACTCCGACCGGACGAAGCGCTCGGCGCTCATCGCGACCGCGCTCCTGTCCCCGTTCCTCTTCGTCGGTCGACGCGCTCAGGAGCGCCGCCTGCGAAGGAAGGCGCCGGACGTGTGGCGACAGAACGCGGAGCTTTTGCGGATGGTCAACGGCCGGGATCTCCTGACCGGCCGCTCCGTCATCCTGCGCGGGTGGAAGCCCGCCGATTGACCCGGGGCTACGACCCGCCGACGAGCTCGCCCTGCTCCTGGTAGGTGCGCTGCTCCTCCTGGGGGATGAAGTCCTTCAGGTGATCGAGCGCGTCGGCGTCCCGCACGAGGTGGCGGGCGATCACCATGCGCTGGATCTGGTTCGTCCCCTCGTAGATCTGGAGGATCTTGGCGTCCCGGAAGAACTTGGCGATGGGGTAGTCCTCCATGAACCCGTAGCCGCCGAAGATCTGCACCGCGTCGGTCGCGACCTTCATCGCGGTGTCCGAAGCGAAGCACTTGCCCATGGCCGCCATCTTGCTGATGTTCTTCTCGCCGGCGTCGATCGCGGCGGCGGAGGCGTAGACGAGCCAGCGCGCGGCCTCGGTCCTCATCGCCATGTCCGCCAGCATCCCCTGGATCATCTGGAAGCTCGAGATCGGCTTGCCGAACTGGATGCGACGCTTGGCGTAGGCGTTCGCGAGGTCCAGGGCGCCCTGGGCGGTGCCCACCGCCTGCGCCGCGACTCCGGGCCGGGCGCGGTCGAGGGTCATCATGGCGTGCTTGAAGCCCATCCCGGGCCGTCCCCCGATCAGGTTCTCCTTCGGCACGCGTACGTGGTCGAAGTGGGTCTCCACCACGGGAACGCAACGGATCCCCATCTTGTCCTCGACCTTCTTCACCGAGAAGCCGGGGCGGTCCTTCTCGACGA
>CAYRXS010000340.1:0-6629 GCA_964428225.1 uncultured Planctomycetaceae bacterium | reverse complement strand
GCACAGTCGGCCCGCTCGAGATACGCGGGGGACAACAGTGATGCAACCAGGCCTGCGGAGATGACCACCACCGAGGCCAGATTCGCGAACGGATCCACGATCAGCGCCGCGGCTCGGTCGGGGTTGGCGGGGTTGGCGCCGGGCCCGGCCGCTGGGGGGGGGCCCCCGCGCCGTACCCCAAGATGGGCTGGGGGCTGCGAGACCGGTTGGGGATGGACTCGGGAGGCGGGCGCGCCGCGCCGTGGGAGCCTCCTCGCGGACTATGTTCGTCTCAGGTTAAGTGGTTGCTCGGGCGAGCCTCTCGGCGTATCCCCGGGGCCAGTGATCTCGCCCGGAGGTGAAGAATGAACCGACTGCCGAACGCCCCCATCCGGGGGTTCCTCCTCCTTCTCTGCGCCTCGCCGCTCGTCTCGGCGCAGAGCTTGAGCCTGGAGGATCAGGTCATCGAGCACACGCTGTCCAACGGCCTGAAGCTGCTCATGGTGGAACGCCACGAGGTGCCGCGCGTGGTCTGTCACGTCTACTACAAGGTGGGCAGCGCCTACGAACGACCCGGCATCACCGGCATCTCCCACTTCCTCGAGCACATGATGTTCAAGGGAACGCGGACCATAGGCGTCACCGACTTCGAGGCGGACCAGGCTCTGGATCGTCAGATCGATGAGATCATGGATCGCATCTACGAGGAGAAGTTCCGCCAGCGGAACGGCGACCCGGAGAAGATCGCGGCCTGGGAGAAGATGGCCCAGGAGCTGATGGCCGAGGAGAAGCAGTACGTCATCAAGGACGACCTCTGGGAGCTGTACATGAGGAACGGTGGGACCGGCCTGAACGCCTCGACCGGCCAGGAGACCACCGGCTACTACGTGACGCTCCCCTCGAACAAGGTCGAGCTCCAGATGGTCCTCGAGGCCGATCGGATGCAGAACGCCGTCTTCCGGGAGTTCTACTCCGAGAAGGAGGTCGTGCGCGAGGAGCGACGGCTGAGTGAGAACCGCCCGGGGTACCTCTTCGGAGAGCAGCTCTCGGCGAGCTTCTACGCGGCCTCTCCCTACGCGTGGTCGGTGGTCGGGTGGGACGTCGACCTGCGGAAGCTCACCCGGCAGGACATGATCGACCACAAGAACCGCTACTACGTCCCGAACAACGCGGTGGCGGTCTACGTCGGGGACATCGAGCCCGAGAGGATCGTGGCCCTGGCCGAGAAGCACTTCGGGCCCATCGAGCGTGGGCCGCAGCCGGAGCCGGTGCGCACGACCGAGCCGAAGCAGCGGTGCGAGAAGAGGATCTACGGCGAGGCAGCCACCGCGCCGGAGATCTCCATCATGTATCACATCCCTCCGGCGGGGAGTCCCGACGACGAGGTCTTCCGGGTGATCTCGGGCCTGCTGAACGGCACCACCGGGCGGCTGCACAAGAAGCTGGTCAAGGAGCTGGACATCGCCATCAGCGCGGGCGCCTGGGGGCGTGGGATGGCCTACGCCGGGGCCTTCACCTTCGCCGGTGAGCCCAAGGAAGCGGATGGACGCACCCCCGAGGAGGTGGAGGCGGCGATCTACGCCGAGATCGAGCGGCTGAAGGCGGAGCCGGTCGAGGATCACGAGCTGCAGAAGGTCAAGAACCAGGCGGAGGCGCGCTTCCTCCGCCGGCTGCGCTCCACCCGGGGTATGGCCTCGCAGCTGGGCCGGAGCGAGCTGGGGCTGGGGTGGCGCGACATCCCCGCCTCGCTGGAGCGCCTGCGGGCGGTCACGGCGGAGGACGTCCGGCGCGTCGCCGGCGAGTACTTCACCAGGGACAACCGCACCGTCGGGATCCTCGTCCGCAAGGAGGACGACCGTACCTCGCGGCGCCGGGGTCGGGGTCCTTCGCGCGGCGACGGAACTGGATCGAGGTGAGTGATGATCATGTCCACGAGAATCCCCAGCGCGTGGAGAGCGAGGAGAGGAACCATGAAGAGGACGAATCGCATCTCGGCCGGCCCGGTGTCGCTCGGCCTGGCCCTGATCCTCGCCGCGTGCAGTTCCGTCGAGACGGCGACCCACCCTTCGGAGCTCACCTTCGAGCCGATCACGTACCGCCCGCCCAGCCCGCTCGATCACCGCCACGAGCTCGGCAACGGCATGGTCGTCTACGTCCAGGAGGATCACTACCTCCCGACGCTGCAGATGAGTGCGCTGATCCGGACCGGGTCCCTGTACGATCCCGCCGACAAGGTGGGGCTCGCCTCGATGACCGGCTCGGTCACGCGCTCGGGGGGCACGACGAGCATCCCCGCTGACGACCTGGACGAGCGGCTGGCCTTCCTCGGCGGCTCGATCTCCACGTCGATCCGGGGCACCTCGGGCGGCGCGGACCTGTTCGTCCTGGCCAAGGACGTGCAGGAGGGTCTCGAGCTGTTCGCCGACGTGCTGATGCACCCCGCCTTCGATCAGGAGAAGATCGACCTCTACAAGGACCAGGCGGTGGCCGGCATCCGCAGCCGGAACGACAGCCCCAGCCGGATCCTGCGACGCGAGTTCGACAAGCTGCTATACGGAGATCACCCCCTGGTGTGGGAGGAGACCGAGGCGTCCATCGCGGCGATCGGGCGGGAGGACCTCCTCGCCTTCCACGACCGCTACTTCTCCCCGAACAACGTCATCCTCGCGGTCGCGGGTGACTTCGAGACGGGGGAGATGCTGGCGAGGATCGAGAGGGCCTTCGCTGCCTGGCGGCCGAAGGCGATCGACTTCCCGCCGGCCCCCGAGGTGCGCGCCGAGAAGCTCCCCGGCGTGTTCATGGTGCAGAAGGACACCAACCAGGGCTACGTCACCGTCGGGCACTTCGGCATCAAGGACACCAACCCCGACCGCTTCGCGATCGACGTGATGAACTTCATCCTCGGCGGGGGCAGCTTCACGTCCCGGATCACGACCAAGGTCCGCTCCGACGAGGGCCTGGCCTACAACACGGGCTCCCGCTTCGCCAATCGCCACCTCTTCCCGGGCACCTTCCAGGGCTACGTGCAGACCAAGTCATCCACGGTCCACTACGCGATCTCCCTGATCCTGGCCGAGTTCGAGCGGATTCGCGGCGAGCCGGTTGGGGACGAGGAGATGGAGACGGCCCGGAGCTACTACCTGGACAGCTTCCCCGATCGTTTCTCCTCGGCCGCCTCCAGCATGGGGAGCTTCGCGAGGCTGGAGTACGACGGCTTCCCGATGGACCACTACGACACCTTCCGGGAGAAGATCGAGGCCGTGACCAAGGAGGACGTCCAGCGCGTCGCCCGGAAGTACATCCGTCCCGATGAGATGAGCATCTTCGTGGTCGGCGACATCGAGGCGTGCCGGACGGGCAGCGAGAAGCACGCCGGGAAGCTCGATGATCTCGGAGCGGTCACCGTGATCGACGTGGAGAGCCCGGCTCGCCGCGGGGACGGGTGATCAGGAGCGGCCCGCGGGTCGACCGACCGTCGTCCTGTCGTTGCCGAAGGCGCTGCGCACCGGCACCCTTGCAGCGTCTTCGGCAGCGCAGGGGCCCGCCTCCGCCGTCAGGGGCACCCGGCTGGCCAGGAGGGTGGGGATGCCCTCGTGGACCTGCAGGCCCAGCCGAAGCGACGCGGCGGAGGCATCTCCGGCGCGTGGCCTGTTGCACCTGCCGACGCCAGGGGGTTACATGGGCCCGGGCCCCGGAAGGAGGCACCGGGTCTCGGTGGTCTGCCTGGCCAGGGCCGGGTCCCGAGAGCCGGGGAGCACCCCGGCGGAAGCCGAGAGCCAGCAAGGAGCACAGCGGTGGCAGCACAGAAGAGGGCGATCGACATGCGCGAGGCGGATGACCAGATCGTCATCTGCGGCGCGGGCGGCTTCATCGCGGGCGCGCTGACCCGTCACCTGAGCGAGCAGGGCTTCACGCGCGTCCGCGCCGTCGACAAGAAGCCGCTCCAGGAGTGGTACCAGGTCACGCCCGGGGTGGAGAACCTGTGCCTGGATCTCAGCGAGAAGGCGAACGCCGTCCGGGCCTGCGAGGGGGCCGTCGAGGTCTACGACCTGGCGGCGGACATGGGCGGGATGGGCTTCATCGAGCGCTTCCGCGTGGAGTGCCTGCGCAGCATACTGATCAACACTCACCTGATCGAGGCGGCCCACAATGCCGGCGCCGATCGCTACTTCTTCTCCTCGTCGGCCTGCGCCTACAACACGGAGCTGCAGTTGGACCCCGACGTGCGCGCCCTCAGGGAGTCGGACGCCTATCCGGCCATGGCCGAGCGGGGCTACGGCTGGGAGAAGCTCCTGTCCGAGATGTTCTGCCAGGAGTACTGGGCCGAGCGCGGCCTGAAGACCGCCATCGCGCGGCTGCACAATGTCTATGGCCCCTTCGGCACCTGGGACGGCGGCCGCGAAAAGGCCCCGGCGGCCATCTGCCGCAAGGTGATCGAGGCCAAGGACAGCGGGGAGATGAAGATCGACATCTGGGGCGACGGCACCCAGACGCGCAGCTTCATGTACATCGACGATTGCGTGAAGGGCATCGACATGATCACGCACTGCGACGATCTGATCGCCACGCCGATCAACCTGGGCTCCAGCGAGCTGGTCGCGATCAACGACCTCGTCACCATGGCCGAGGAGATCGGTGGAGTCGAGCTGGAGCGCACGCACGACCTGGACGCCCCGCGCGGCGTGGCCGGACGCAACAGCGACAACACCATGATCAAGGAGATCCTGGACTGGGAGCCGAGCCTGCCCTTCCGCGAGGGCCTGGAGCGGACCTACGCGTGGATCGAGCAGCAGTACGACGACCGCAAGGCGGGCCGGCACACGGTCAGCTGAGGAGAGCTCGAGGGCCTTCATGCCGCTGCCTGGACCGCCTCGCATCACGGACGTGATCGGCGACATCCCCTACCGTCTGGCCCTCGCCGGCGGCTGGATCGACCAGCCGTTCATGTCGAGGCTCGACCCCGATCCTCCCGGATCCATGGTCACGGTGTGTATCCACCCGACCTCGCGCCTGATGGACCGCAGCGGGATGGCCACCAGCACGCGCAACGCCGCCATGAAGCTCTGGGGCGGCCTCCCCGACGGGGACCGGGAGCAGCGCGTCAAGGAGCTCTACCGCGGCGAGAACCAGGGCCGCCCGGAACCGGCCGGCTCGCAGGACATGGTCGGCCTGCTCTATCCGGGCGTGAACCGGCTCGACTACGATCGCGATCACGAAGGCGGCTTCTTCCCCGTGCACGTGGAGAGCAACACCGAGCCCGAGGTGGCCCGCTGGGTGGAGGGCGTGATCTCCATGGTGCCGGTCTGCCCGCGACCGGACGGCTACAACCCGCTGGGGAGGAAGAACCTGGACCCCGCGTGGATCCGGCGCCTGGGTCGGTCCGGCCGCGATTGCTACGACGCCATCGTCGACCGGGACCTGGCCGCGCTGGGCGCGTCGATGAACGAGTGCATGCTCTGCTGGGAGGCGCTGCTGCCGGACGTGGTGCATCACCACACTCTCACTGTGGATCTGAAGGCCGTCCTGGAGCACTACCAGGCCCGCTATCCCGGAGCCATGTACTCCGGCTGCGGCGGCGGCTACCTCTACGTGGTCTCGGACGAGCCCTTGCCGGGCGGCATCCGCGTCAGCGTTCGCGAGAAGTAGGAGCCGGGGGAGATGGCGACGGTCGTGGTCTCAGCGTCATTCGACGATCCGCGCGCGGCGGACTTCCGCTTCGCGGAGGAGGCCGCCCGGCGCGGCGAGTTGACCGTGCTGCTGTGGTCCGATGCCGCCGTGCGCGCCCTGACCGGAGCCGATCCGAGCTTCCCGCAGGAGGAGCGCGGGTACCTCGTCCAGGCCATGCGGTACGTGTCCCGCGTGGTGATCGTGGAGGACGTCTCCCCGGACGCGCTGCCCGACCTCCCGGGGGTGAGCCCGGACGTCTGGGCGATGAGGGAGGCGGAGGCGACCGTCGCCAGGCGGAGCTACTGCGATGCGGCCGGCATCGCCTGCGAGGCCGTCCCCGCGGACGCGCTGGGCGCCATCCCGGAGGCCGCGGTGGAGCTCGCCGGAGCCCATCCGGGCCGGCGGAGGGTCGTCGTGACGGGGTGCTTCGACTGGTTCCACTCCGGCCACGTGGCCTTCTTCGAGGAGGTGTCCGCCCTGGGCGAGCTCTACGTCGTGGTGGGTCACGACGCCAACATCCGCCTGCTGAAGGGGGAGGGACACCCGATGTTCTCCGCGCGAGAGCGGCGCTACGTCGCGGGCTCGATCCGTCACGTGCACCGGGCGCTGGTGTCCTCGGGGCGTGGCTGGATGGACGCCGCGCCGGAGATCGACCTCATCCGGCCCGACGTCTACGCCGTCAACGAGGACGGAGACCGGCCGGAGAAGCGCGCCTTCTGCGAGGAGCGCGGCCTGGAGTACGTCGTCCTCGAACGGGTCCCCAGGAAGGGGCTCCCGCGCCGCGACAGCACGCACTTGCGCGGCTACTAGACAGGATGGGTGGAGCGGTCTTCCTCAAGGCCGTGGGTTACGGTTCTGTGAGTCAATTCCCAGTACCGCAGAGCCACATGAGGAGCCGCTCCACCCATCCTGTCTAGATTCTACCCATCGTTGGTGGTGGCTTTCGGTGGGGGTGGCGAAGGTGTCTCCTCACAGACAAGACA
>CAYRXS010000339.1:0-6658 GCA_964428225.1 uncultured Planctomycetaceae bacterium | reverse complement strand
CGAGCACCTCGCCGGCAATCCCTACCTCGCGCGGTTCCTCGCGGTCCTCGAGGACATGGATCGCGAGCTCGGCCGCCTCGTCGACGCCATCGACGCGCTGGGGCTGGGGGAGTCCACGCTGATCGTCCTGACCTCCGACAACGGTCCCACGGCCTGGCCTTCCTACTACCGCCAGGGCTTCACCCCGCCCGGCGACACGGGTGGCCTCCGGGGCCGCAAATGGAGCCTCTACGAGGGGGGCATCCGCATGCCCTTGATCGCCCGGTGGGTGGGGACGATCCCCGCGGGCCGGGTGGACGAGACCACGGTGATGGCGGCGATCGATCTCCTGCCCACGCTCTGCGAGCTGGCCGACCTCGAGCCGCCGCCGGTCGACCTGGACGGGGTGGCGATGGGCCGGGCCTTGCTCGGCGATCCCCAGGTACGGGGCGCCCCGATCTTCTGGGAGTTCGGCCGGGACGAGACCTACGTGCGACCCTTCCTCCGGGAGGACCGGAGCCCGGGCCTGGCGGTGCGGGACGGTCGGTGGAAGCTCCTGCGCGACGCCGACGGCTCGAGGACGGAGCTCTTTGACCTCGCCACGCCCGAAGGGGAGCGTCGCAACGTCGCCGATCGCCATCCGGAGGTGGTCCGACGGCTCTCGGCCGAGCTCGGCGCGTGGTGGCGGTCCCTGGCCCCGCCCGCGGGGGAATGAGCCCCTCCCGCCGGGGAGGGATCGGGGGGGAAAGGCGAGAGGGAAGGACTGCCACCGTTCCTTCCCTCTCTGATGTCGCGGCGTGATCTGCCGCTACCGGGTTGTCCTTCCCTGTCTCTCGTTCTCTGGGTTTCTCTCTGTCTGGAGAATGCTCTTGGGTTCCGGTTCCCTCGGTTTCCAGCCGGTCTCGAGCGGAAAGATCAGTACCGGCGGATCACCCCGATGACCACCCCGCGGATCTCGACCTCGGACACGATGCGGGGCTCGAGGGCGGCGTTGGCCGGCTGGAGACGAACGCGGCCGTCGGCCTCGCGGTAGAAGCGCTTCAGGGTGGTCTCCTCGCCGGGGAGGACGGCGACCACGGTCTGGCCGTTCAGGGGATCGCTGCGTCGTTCGACGACGACGAGGTCCCCGTCCCGGATCGAGTCCTCGATCATGGAATCGCCCGCGACCCGCAGGACGAACACGTCCTTGCCCGGGGGCGCGAGCTCCTCGAAGGGGAGCACCTCGGGGGCCTCGAGGACCTCGATCGGGGCCCCCGCGGCGATCGTGCCGAGGATGGGGAGCCCGTCCGCGCGGGTCGCCTCGGAGGAACCGTCCTCCGAGGACACGATCTGGAGGCCCCGGCTGATGCCGCGGGCGGTGCGCCGGAGCACGCCCTTGCGCTCGAGCTCGGCGACGTGCCCGAAGATCGTGACCTTGGACAGCTCGAAGTGCCGGGCGATCTCCTCCAGGGTGGGACTGATGCCCTCCCGGTCGGCGTAGGCCCGGAAGAAGGCGAGGATGTCGCGCTGGCGGCGCGTGAGGGGTGGGCGCGGAGGACGGGCCATGGGGTCTCCTGCGGTTGGTGGCGGCGGCGGGGAGTCCGGTTGGCTGGTCTTGGGATCGACGCGTCGCGGATCAGATCAGGAAGGTCGCCGCGATCAGGGCGGCGAAGAACAGGTAGGAGAGGATCTCGCGACGTGCGCTGAGGATGAACTCGGTCATGGTTGCCTCCCGGGGAAGATCGGGTCTGGGTCAGACGGCTCTGGCGCGGACGGGTCACCCCCCTGGAAGTGCGGGCCCTGGCAGGTCGCCGTTGCGCCGAGACCCCCGGGGGGGGGAGGGGACGAGGCGGCAAGGGCTTCCTGCCAGAAACCCGAACAGCTCCCGAATGCTAGCCCGGAACCCGGACCCGAACAAGACCCGAATTCGGTTTCTTTTCGGGTCCGGATCCCTCGGCCCCCGGGGCGCCCGCGGGTCCATTCCCCTCCCGAAACGGGTAGAATCCTGCCCCTCATGCCCGTCCCCGGCCCGAAAACCCGCCTGGAATCCCCGTGAGCCAGCTTTTTCCCCTCGGCTTCGAGTCCCGGCTGCTCTCCGTCGACTCGCGCAAGGTCCCCCTGTACCGCTTCGACGTCCTCGTCGTGGGGTGCGGCGTGGCGGGGGCCGCGGCGGCCCTCGCGGCGGCGGACGCCGGCTCGGAGGTGGCCGTCCTGACGAAGGCCGAGCCCGAGGAGACGAACACGCTGTACGCCCGGGGGGGGATGGCCGCGGTCCTGGCCCCCGACGACGCCCCCGCGATCCACGTGGCGGACACCCTGCGGGTGGGCTACGGCCTCTCCGAGCCGCGGGCGGTCGAGACCGTCGTGGAGGGAGGAGCCGACGCCGTCGAGCGGCTGGTCTCCTGGGGCGCCAAGCTCGATCGGAGGGAGGACGGCGAGCTCGACCTCTCCCGGGAGGGGGGGCACTCGCGGCACCGCATCGTCCACGCCCGTGGCGACGCGACGGGCTGGGAGATCCAGGAGACCATCCTCCGAGCTCTGGCCGAGCACCCGCGGATCACCCTCTTTCCCGAGACCTTCGTGATCGACCTCCTCCACGCGCCCGACGGGCAGGTCGTGGGGGCCCTGGTCCACACGAGCCGCCGGGAGCTCGCCGTCTTCGCGGGAGGCCAGACGATCCTGGCCACCGGCGGAGCGGGGCAGGTCTACCGGGAGACCACGAACCCCGCCATCGCCACCGGGGACGGCGTGGCGATCGCCGTCCGCGCGGGAGCCGTGGTGCGCGACCTCGAGTTCTTCCAATTCCACCCCACCCTGCTCTACATCGCCGGCGCCGCCCGCGTCCTGATCAGCGAGGTGGTGCGCGGGGCCGGCGGGCGTCTCGTCGACCGCGAGGGCCACCGCTTCATGCCCGACCACCACGAGGACGCCGAGCTGGCCCCGCGCGACGTCGTCAGCCGCGCGATCTTCTCGCGGATGGTGGAGAGCCAGGACACGAACGTCTACCTCGACCTCTCCGAGGCGGCGGGCGATCCCCACCGCAACTTCCCCGCGATCAGCCGGATCTGCCGGTTCTTCGGCATCGACATTGCCGTCGATCCCGTTCCCGTGCGGCCCGGCGCGCACTACATGGTGGGCGGCATCGAGGTGGACGTGGACGGCCGCAGCAGCGTCCCCGGGCTCCGGGCGGTGGGCGAGTGCGCGAGCACCGGCCTGCACGGCGCCAACCGCATGGGCTCGAACTCGCTCCTGGAGGGCCTGGTCCTCGGACACCGCGCCGGGCTCGCCGCGTCCGAGGAGTCCCGAGGTCGCGGGCTGCGCGAATTCGAAGTGCGGCCGCCGTGCGACCGGGAGGCGTCCCCCGCAGGGATGAAGGTGAACGCGCAGGACGTGACCTATTCCCTCAAGTCCCTGATGGCGCGCCAGCTCGGCATCGTGCGCGCGGAGGAGCCCATCGTGGACGCCCTGGACAAGATCGCCCTGTGGACGCGCGCCATGACCCTGCTGGCGCCGCCGGACCCGGGGACCTGGGAGCTCCTGAACATGCTCACCGTGGCGCGGCTCGTCGGGATCTCGGCCCTGGTGCGGACCGAGAGCCGCGGAGTCCACTATCGCCAGGACCGGCCCGGCGAGGATCCCGCCTGGCGCGCGCACACCCGACTCGCTCCACGCTTCGAGGGGGCTCGACTCACCGAGGTCGAGATGACCCGCGTCCCGATCGGCCCGGCCGAGGTCCCCGCCCGATCATGACGCGAGTCCCCGAGCCCACGCGCCCGCCCCGCGAACGGTTCCTGGTCTGCGGCGTCCTGCTGACCGGGCAGCCCGTGGAGCACGAGGGCGTCTTTTCCGAGGCGCGCGGGCTGGTCCAGGCCGCGGGGGCCGAGGTCGTCTCCGATCCTGCCGAGCCCCTCGTCCAGCGGCGGCAGCGACCGCACGCCTCGACGATGATGGGGAAGGGAAAGGTCCAGGAGGTGCGCGCGGCCGTCCGGCGGACCCAGCCGGACGCCGTGCTCGTCGACAACGACCTGAGCCCCGCTCAGGGGCGCAACCTGGAGAAGGCGCTCGACAAGCGCATCGTCGATCGCTCGGAGCTCATCCTCGACATCTTCGCGGCGCGGGCCCGAACGCGGCAGGCGAAGCTGCAGGTGGAGCTGGCCCAGATGGAGTACCTGCGGCCGAGGCTGCGCCGCATGTGGACCCACCTCGAGCGCACGGAGGGCGCGATCGGGACGCGGGGTCCGGGCGAAACCCAGCTCGAGACGGACCGGCGGCTGATCGGAAAGCGCATCCGCGACCTGAAGCAGCGGCTCGCCGAGATCGAGAAGCGCAAGCGCCAGCAGGTCCGCTCGCGGGAGGACGCGTACACCGTGGGGCTGCTCGGCTACACGAACGCGGGCAAGTCGACGCTGCTCAACGCGCTCACCGGATCGGACGAGCTCGTGGCGGACATGCCCTTCGCGACCCTCGACACGCGCACGCGCCAGTGGGAGCTCGCCGACGGGCGCACCGTGCTGCTCTCGGACACCGTCGGATTCCTGCAGCGCCTGCCCCACCACCTCGTCGCCTCCTTCCACGCGACGCTGCTGGAGGCGGTGAACGTCGATCTGCTCCTGCACGTCGTCGACGCCTCCCACCCCGACGCCCGGACGCAGATGGCGGCGGTCGAGCACACGCTCGCGGGGCTGACGAACCGGGAGGCGGAGGTCCTCGTGCTCAACAAGATGGACCTGGTCGCCGATCCCATCCTCCTCCACCTCCTGCACGAGGATCGGCGCCAGGAGGTGGTGCACGCCTCGGCCCTCACCGGCGAGGGGCTCGATCGGCTGGCTCTCGCCGTGGGGAGTCGCCTGGACGCGCGCTCGGCCACCGTGCTCGTGTCGATTCCCCTCGCCGACGGACGGAGCGCGGCCGTCGTCCGCGCGGCGGGAATCGTGCTCTGCGAGGAGACCGAGGAAGAGGACGGCCGGGTGCGTCTCACCCTGCGCATTGCGGAGAACGCGATCGGCAATCTGCGCCGTTCGCTCGCCCGTGACGTCGAGATCGAGGTGACCCAGCCCGCGGCCGAGCCCTACTCGCGGGGCGACCTGAGCGCATAGCATCATGACTCGGACGAAGCACGACCCTCGAGAGACGGCGAGCGCGTGGCGCGTGCTCTCCGCGATGGCGCTGGCAGGAATCCTGGTCACGGGTTGTGGATCGGATCCTCGCCCCAACGTGATCCTCGTCTCCGTCGACACCCTGCGGGCGGACGCGCTGAAGCCCTACGGGGGACCGATTCCGACGCCCGCTCTGCAGCGACTCGCCGAGGAGGGGGTGCTCTTCGAGCGGGCCCTCGCCCCCGCGCCCTCGACGGGACCGAGCCACGCGAGCCTCCTCACCGGCCTGGAGGTCCTCCACCACCGGGTCGTCAGCAACGGCCAGGAGCTGCCGGCGAATCTGGAGACCCTGGCCGAGGTCTTCTCCCGCGAGGGGTACGAGACGGCGGCCTTCGTGTCGTCCTTCGTGCTCGACCGGCGCTTTGGCTGGAACCGGGGCTTCGATCGATTCGACGACGAGCTGCCGGAGGAGCACGCGACGGCCAGGGCGGACCCGGCCCACCCCGGGCGTCTCTTCCAGGACCAGGAGCGCGGAGGCATCGATCGCCCCGGAGACCTCACGGTCGAGGCCGCCACGGAGTGGTTGAAATCCGCCGACGGTCCCTGGTTCCTGTTCGTGCACCTGTTCGATCCTCACCGTCCCTACGCGCCTCCCCCGACGCAACGGATGGCGATGTCCTTCCACCAGTTCGACGTGTCGAACCGACACATGCCCGGTCTGAAGGAGCAGGATCTCGACATGATCGCCCGTCTCTACCACGGGGAGGTCTCCTTCGTGGACGAGACGATCGGCACGCTCCTGGAGGCCGCCGACGCCGCGGACTCCTCCCGATCCCGGCTCGTCGTCTTCACCGCGGATCACGGAGAGGGGCTGGGAGAGCACGGGCACGTCGGGCACGCCTCGCACCTCTACGACGAGCTGCTGCACGTTCCCCTGATCTTCCACTGGACGGGCAAGCCCGTCGTTCCCCGGCGGATCGACTCGCTCGTGGGTCTCGTCGACGTGGCTCCCACGATCGCCGAGCTCGTGGGCCTGCCGCCCTTGCCCAGAGCGGACGGGATCTCGCTCGCCTCCACCATCGAGTCGGAGGCCGCCGTCGGCCCGCGGATCGTCCTCGCCCACAAGAAGGAGACGAAGGCCGAGAAGGAGAGGTGGCGTCCCGAGAGGCACGCGTTGACCGCGGCGCGCTGGAAGCTCATCCGAAGCTCCGAAGGCCCCCTCGAGCTGTTCGACCTCGAGAGCGATCCCGGCGAGCTCCGCAGCGTGCACGACGAGAATCCCGAGGTGCTCGAGCGCCTCTCCCGCATCCTCGACGACCTGCTCGCCTCCACACCGGATCCCCTCGAGCAACGCTCGATGTCCCCGGAGGTGCGTGCCGCGCTCCGGGCGCTCGGCTACGTCTACGCCGACGACGAGTAGCCTCCCCGGAAGAGACCTCGACGATCGGTCCGCAATGAGCGGCGCGACGGCGTCGATCGGTTTCGACTTTCGACGTTTTCTCTCGTCGAGCGGATTGAACGTCGAGGGGTTACCAATTCAGGCGGGACGCCTAGCCCGCATCCCTCACGAGTGACGGCGCCACGGTCCTTTGGGCACACCTGAG
>CAYRXS010000338.1:0-6687 GCA_964428225.1 uncultured Planctomycetaceae bacterium | reverse complement strand
ATGCCGCCGCCGTTTGCTCCCCACGTGTTCCCCTCGATGTCGTTGTTCGCGATGGTCGGAGAGGCCTGGTGCCAGCAGGCGATTCCTCCGCCGCCGCTGGTTGCCGAGTTGCCCGTAATGACGTTGTCCTCGATGGTCGGAGAGGCGGAGATACAGCAGATCGCTCCTCCGTCGGCAGTGCTCCACCCCGGGATCTCCGTCCCGGTTCCATTCGTCAGGGTGAAACCCCGGAGCACCGTGCCGCCCTTCGACCCGCCCCGAAAGACGACCACGCTCCCGTTCTGGCCTCCGTCGATCGTCGTGACCGCCGCGCCCTGCTCGCTCCGCACCGTGATGGCCTTGCCGAGGAAGTCTAGGTTCTCGACGTAGGGACCGGGCGGGACGTTCTGGGAGTCGGGCCGGACGATGATCTCGTCCCCCGTCGCCGCGGCGTCGATGGCGGCCTGGATGGTCGAGTAGTCGTCCGGGACCCAGATCGTGTCTCCGAGGCCCATGGACGAGAAGACGGCAAGGAACGCGAGAGTGAGAGCAAGGCGCATCGCACCGACCTCCGGTGGGAAACGGGACGTCCGAGCTCCGGACGGAGCCAGGCAGGTGGGAATCGGAGGATCGTCCTGGAGGGGCCTTCGATTCGACATCCGCATCAGATAGGCACGGCCGCGGATCGGGTCACTTCCGAAACCGGAATGGCCCCGGGCCGCGACGACCGCCGACCGATGGGTCCATCGGCCCGCCCTCGCTCCGTCGGGATCGACGCGCGACTCAGGAGCCAGACGTGTCCTCGACGAGGATCCGGGGGACGTCGAGGTCGCGGACCATCTGGTTGAACACCGGGAGGTCGAAGTCCAGGACCCGCGCGAGGTCCGTGAGCGCGGCCTCGATCTCGGCCACGAGCCGGGCGAGCACTTGCTCCGCCTGGTCGGTGGGGCGGAAGTCGCCGCGAGACGCGACGCCGCCGAGGGCCCCCAGCTTGTCGTTCAGGCGGATGGGGTAGTTCAGGGGATCCTGGGGGCTGCGGTTCTTCGTCTGGTAGAGGGTCTCCTCGACGGCGGTCAGCTTCTCGTCGATCGTCTTCGCGGCCTCCCGGATCCGGTCCGCGCCGTCGCGGTCGTCGAGCCGCGAGGTCAGGGCGTCGAGCTGCGCGCGAACGTCGCGGATCCGCTCGATGGCTTCGTGGGTCCGCGTCAGCTCGTCGCGGACGGTGAGCAGGAAGTCGAGCTGGGCGCGGAGATCCTCGGGAGTCGCCGACGAGCGGGGATCGGGGAGGATCTCGAAGGAGACGGTTTGCGACCGCTCGCCCCTCGTGAGCCGGGCTCGGTACGTTCCGGGCACGACGCGCGGACCCTGGGTGTTGCCGCCCCACAGGATCAGGCCCTCGAACCGCGCGGCGTCGGGGTAGCGCATGTCCCAGACGAAGAGGTTCGCACCCGCCTTCGCGGGGAGCGGCTCCGCGTCCTCTCCGTCGTCGCCGTCGTCCGCCGCGGAGGTGAACGACTCGATGAGCGTGCCGTCCTCCTCCAGGATCTCGAGCTCGATCTCGTCGTCGCCCGGCTCGTCCCGCAGGTAGTAGCGGATCATCACCCCGTCGTGGGGATTCAGGCCGCGCGTGCGCGAGTCCTCCGAGCGCCGGCTGCGCAGGCGGTGGGTCGGCCGGGGCGGATAGAGCCACGTCTCGCTCTCCGCGACCTCGTCGGTGAGTCGGTGCAGCGGGGTCAGGTCGTCGAGCACCCAGAACGAGCGCCCCTGGGTGGCCACCACGAGGTCGTCGTCCTTGATCGCCAGGTCCGTGATCGGCACGACGGGGAGGTTCAGTTGGAAGGACGTCCACCGCGCGCCGTCGTCGAAGGAGACGTACATCCCGCTCTCGGTGCCGGCGTAGAGGAGCCCGCGTCGGCGGGGGTCGGCGCGAATCACGCGCGTGAAGTGCTCGTCGGGGATGCCATCGACGATCTTCTCCCACGTCGCGCCGTAGTCGACGGTCCGGTACAGGTACGGACGGAAGTCGTCGGACTTGTACATGGTCGCGGCCACGTGGGCTCCGCCCGCCTCGAAGGGGCTCGCCTCGATGCAGTTGACCTGGATCCACTCCGGCATCAGGTCGGCGGAGGGCGTCACGTTCACCCAGTCCTCGCCGCCGTTTCGCGTGACGTGGATCAATCCGTCGTCGGAGCCCGCCCAGATCACCCCCCGCGCGAGGGAGCTCTCCGTCACCGTGAAGATGGTGGCGTAGTACTCGACGCCGGTGTTGTCCTTGGTGATCGGACCGCCCGAGGGGCCGAGCTTCGCGGGGTCGTTCCGCGTGAGGTCGGGGCTGATCGCTCGCCAGCTCTGCCCTTCGTTCGTGGTCGCGAAGAGCAGGTTGCCCGCGGCGTAGAGCGTGTTCGGATCGTGGGGGGAGAACAGGATGGGGAAGTTCCACTGGAAGCGCGGGTTCATGCCCTCCGCGCCGTGGCCCATCGGGTTGTCCGGCCACACGTCGACCGCGCGTCGCTCCCGGGTCCGGTGGTTCATCCGCCCGAGCTCGCCGCCGTAGGAGCCGCCGTACACGATCTCGGGATCCTCGGGATGCGGGGCGAGCCATCCGCTCTCCCCGCCTGCGGTGGGCTCCCAGTCGCGCTCCGAGATGCCACGACCCTCGGAGCGGTGGAGGGTGCGCACCGTGGAGTTGTCCTGCTGGGCGCCGTAAACGCGATAGGGAAAGTGGTTGTCCGTCGTGACGCGATAGAACTGGGCGGTCGGCTGGTTCTCGTAGGTGCTCCACCGACCGCCACCGTCGAAGCTCACCTGCCCGCCGCCGTCGTCCGCCACGATCATGCGCCGCGGATCCTCGGGAGCGATCCACAGGTCGTGATGGTCGCCGTGAGGAGTCCGGATGCTCTGGAAGGAGCGGCCGCCGTCCTGCGATCGCCAGAAGCGGACGTTCACCACGTAGACGGTGTCTCGGCTCTGCGGGTCGGCGTAGATACGGCTGTAGTACCAGGCGCGCTGGCGGAGCTTGCGCTCCTCGTTCACGCGACGCCACGTCTCGCCGGCATCGTCGGAGAGGAAGACGCCGCCCTCCTCGGCCTCGATGATCGCGAAGACGCGGTCGGGATCCGCGGGGGACACGCTCACCCCGACGATGCCGATCGTGCCCTCCGGCAGGCCTTCGTTCCGCGTGATGTCGGTCCACGTGTCGCCGCCGTTCGTCGACTTCCAGAGCCCCGATCCCTCGCCGCCGCTCTCCAGGCTGTACGGCGTGCGCCTCACCCGCCAGGTACCGGCGAAGAGGATGCGCGGATTGGAGGGATCCATGGCGAGGTCCACCGCGCCGACCTCGTCGCTCACGAAGAGGACGCGCTCCCACGTCTCGCCGCCGTCCGCGCTGCGATAGACGCCCCGCTGCTCGTTCGGCCCGAAGAGGTGGCCGAGGACCGCGGCGTACACGAGCTCGGGATCCCGCGGGTGGATCCGGATGCGGGGAATGCGGCGGGAATCCTCGAGGCCGATCTGCTTCCACGTCTTTCCGCGGTCGGTCGACTTCCACATCCCGTAACCGTGCGAGACGTTGCCCCGCACCGTCACCTCGCCGCCGCCGACGTAGATCACGTTCGGATCCCACTCGCTGACGGCGATCGCGCCGATCGAGCCGCCGAAGTAGCCGTCGGAGACGTTCTCCCACGTCTGCCCCGCGTCCTCGGTGCGCCACACGCCTCCGCCGCTCGCGCCGAAGTAGTACGTCATCGGATCGTCGGGGATCCCCGTAGCGCAGGCGGCGCGGCCTCCGCGGAACGGGCCGATGCATCGGTACTCCAGCGCGTCGTAGAGCGACTCGTCAGGCTCCGCGGTGAGCGTCTGCGCCGGAGCGTAGCGGGGGAGAACAAGCGCGGTCAGGATGATCGCCAGCAAGCGTGACATGGCTTCTCCTTCTCGAATCGACGGGGTTGGATCGTCGGCGGGGCGAGCGGGCGTCGATCCTAGATTCGCCCGCGAACCGTGGCCAGGGCGGTCCGGGAGCGAGGGCGAGCCTTCTCGCGCCGTCCCGCAGGCGGGATCGATCGACGCGCCGGTTTCTTGTACGGGTTGGGTCCTAGATGGGCCTTCGCGAGACTGGCGACAGGGCAGGGATTGCCACGGCGGAGGACTTCTGGTATCCGTGGCGGATCGAAGGGGGGATCCGTAAGGCGAAGCGAAGGAGCAGACATGTCGAATCGTGAAACACTCGTCAAAGATCTGAAGGGGGAGACGGCCGTCACGCGCAAGGTCCTCGAGGCCATTCCCGAGGAGCGCATGGCGTGGAAGCCGCACGAGAAGTCCATGGCCCTGGGACAGCTCGCGGGTCACCTCGCGGAGACGCCGACCTGGGCGCTGTCGATGTTGAAGGAAGACCTCGACTTCGCCGCGATGCCCGAGGACTACCAGCCGTTCGTGCCGACGACCTCCGCCGAGCTGCTGGAGGCCTACGACCGCAACTGGGCCGCCTTGAACGAGGCGGTCGCGTCCACCGACGATGCCGCTCTCGAGGAGACGTGGACCATGCGGGCCGGGGACAAGGTGCTGATGCAGGATCCGCGGCACGCCGCGATCCGCGGTTTCGCGATCAACCACACCGTCCACCACCGCGGACAGCTCACGGTCTACCTGCGTCTGCTCGAGATCCCCGTGCCCTCGACCTACGGGCCCTCGGCGGACGACCCGGGGCAGTTCTAGCCCCACCACCGATCTCGCGTCCGATCCATGAGGGTCTCGCCGGTCGCCGTGCTCGTGACCCTGCTCTTCGCCGCTGCGGCGGTGGGGACGGGGTGGGCGTGGCTCGGGAGCGGATCGGGTCACGCCCTCGAGATGCGCGGGCCCTTCCCCGCGTCGGAGATCCCCGTGTTCCGGCCCGCGCTCCCCGGCGAGCTCACGAGCGGCGAGGGCGAGCCCGCCGGGGAGCTCCCCGGATCGTGGCCCGCCTTCCGCGGCCGGTACGGCGACGGCGTCAGCTACGAGGAAGTCGCGCTCGCCGACGCCTGGCCCGAGGAGGGTCCGAAGAAGCTCTGGTCGGTCGAGGTGGGGGAGGGATACGCGGGAGCCGCCGTGCATCGCGGCCGCGTGTACCTGCTCGACTACGACGAGGGTCGAGATGCCGACGGAGAGGTGGTGGACGAGCGCCGCGGCGACGTGCTGCGCTGCCTGTCGCTCGCCGACGGCCGGGAGATCTGGCGACGGTGGTACCACCTGCCGATGGTGCGCTACCACGGGATCACGCGGACCGTTCCCGCGGTGAGCGATCGGTTCGTCGTGACCCTCGGCCCGATGGCCCACGTGCTGTGCGTCGACGCGGAGACCGGCGAGGCGAAGTGGTGGATGGACCTCGTCGAGGAATACGGCACGGTCGTGCCCGAGTGGTATGCGGGTCAGTGTCCGCGCGTCGACGACTTCCGCGGCAAGGACGTCGCGGTGCTCGCGCCGGGGGGAGATCGGGACGTGCTCATGATCGCGGTGGATTGCGAGACGGGCGAGATCCTCTGGCGCACGCCGAATCCGCGCAACCTGCACATGACCCACGCGTCGATCGCGCGGGCCCGGCTGCAGGACACGCTGACCTACGTGTGTTGCACGACGGGAGGCGTCGTAGGCGTCTCGGCCCGCGACGGCAGCCTGCTCTGGGAGTTTCCCGACTGGACGATCTCCCCGGCCGTCGTGCCCACCCCGGTGCTCACGAGCGAGAACCGGATCCTGCTCAGTGGCGGCTACCGGGCGGGCAGCCTGTTGCTCGACATCCTCGCGGACGAGAGGTACGACCCGGTGCCCGTGGAGGTCGCCCGTCTGGACGTCCGCACCTTCGGCGCCGAGCAGCAGACCCCGATCTTCTACGACGACTGCGTCTACGGCGTGCTCACCAAGAACGCCGGGCCCCGGCGCGAGCAGCTCACCTGCCTCAGCCCCGAGGGCGTCATGCTCTGGTCGAGCGGGCCGGACCGGCTCTTCGAGCTGGGCCCGTTCCTGGTCGCGGACGACAAGCTGCTGCTGATGAACGACGACGGCGTGCTGACGATGGCCCGGACGTCGTCGACCGGCTACGAGGAGCTCGCCCAGGCCCGTGTCCTCGACGGGCACGAGTCCTGGGGCCCGATGGCCATCGCGGGGGGGAGGCTCCTCGTGCGCGACCTGACCACCCTGACGTGCCTCGACCTGCGCAAGGAGTCCTACGAGTGATGGGAAACGACGTGAACCGCTCCGGACGAATCAGCGCGGCGAACCTCGCGATCACCATCGTGGTGCTCGGCGCGGTCGCGGTTGGCGTCACGGCTCTCCTGAGGATGGACCCGAGGGGCGAGCGCAACCCCCGGACCGGCAGCCTCTGGGCCGAGGCGGCGCGCGCGGCGGGGTCGATCGATCCCTCACGGATCGGCTGGGAGGAATCCGAGGAGCCCTTCGGGATCGAGATGGCCGCGCCGCGGGGGATCGCAGTGGATTCGCGGGACCGCATCCTCGTGATCGGCGACCGGCTCGTGATCCTGAGCCCCGGCGGCGAGACGGTGGTTCGCTCCGACGAGCTGGCCGCGGACTACCAGGCGATCGCCGTCGACGCCGAGGATCGCATCTTCGCCGTCGCTCCCGCTCGCGTGGACCGGCTCGCGGTCGACGGGGCGGGCGTCGAGATCGAGGTCTCGCACGAGCTCGACCTGCCGGAGACGCGCCTCGCCTCGATCGCGGTGGCGC
>CAYRXS010000337.1:0-6702 GCA_964428225.1 uncultured Planctomycetaceae bacterium | reverse complement strand
CAACAAGGCGGTCCACATCTACTTCTCCCAGGCGGTGCCGCTGGTCCCCTACATCGACGAGCGGTGCCACTACCTGGAAGACGAGAAGTGCACCATCTGCGAGAGCGTCTGCAAGAACGACGCGATCGACCTGCGTCAGACCGCCGAGCGGCGCGTGGTGAAGGTGGGAGCGATCGTCCTGTCTCCCGGCTACGGGGCGTTCGATCCCCGGCTGCGGGGCGACTACGGCTACGGGACGATCGAGAACGTGGTGACCAGCCTCGACTTCGAGCGGCTCCTGTGCGCCACCGGTCCCCACGAGGGCGAGATCCTGCGGCCCTCCGACAAGAAGCACCCCCACCGCATCGCCTGGATCCACTGCGTCGGCTCCCGGCAGATCCTCGAGGGAGGCCACAGCTACTGCTCGTCCGTCTGCTGCTCGTACGTCCAGAAGCAGGTCATCCTCACCAAGGACCACGACGCGGACACCGAGGCGGTCGTCTTCCACAACGACATCCGCTCCTTCGGCAAGGACTTCGAGCGGTTCTACCGGCGCACGGAGAGCCTCCCCGGAGTCGAGTTCATTCGCAGCTACGTGCGGATCGGCCGCGAGGATCCCGAGACGAAGAACGTCACGGTCCGCTACGCCACGAGCTCGGAGGGCGTGAAGGAGCAGGAGTTCGACCTCGTGGTCCTGGGCGTCGGCCTCGGCCCGCCCGCTCACGTCGAGCGCCTGGCCGAGCAGTTCGACATCGAGCTCGACGCACACGGCTTCTGCAAGACGAACCCGTTCAATCCCATCGAGACCACCCGCCCCGGGGTGTTCGTCAGCGGCGCGTTCCAGGGGCCCATGGACATCCCCGAGTCGGTGATGACCGCGAGCGGGGCGAACGCCCTGGCCGGAGCCCTGCTGAAGTCCCGGAGGGGCAAGATGGACACGGCGCGGGTGTATCCCGAGGAGCGGGACGTCACGGAGGAGGACGTCAAGGTGGGGGTCTTCGCGTGTCACTGCGGCGCGAACATCGGTCGCGTCGTCGACATTCCCTCGGTGGTCGAATACTCGAAGGGCCTGGACCACGTCGCCCACGCGGAGGAGGGACTGTTCATCTGCTCCACCGACGCCGCCGAGCAGATCGCGAACACGATCCGCGAGAAGGGGCTCAACCGCGTGGTGGTGGCCGCCTGTACTCCCCGGACTCACGAGCCGCTGTTCCGGGACACGCTGCGGGAAGGCGGGATCAACCAGTACTTCTTCGACATGGCCAACATCCGGGAGCATTGCTCCTGGGTCCACTCCAAGCAGAAGGAGGAGGCCACCGCCAAGGCCAAGGACATCGTGCGGATGTCCGTGGCCCGGACCATCGACCTCGAGCCGCTCGAGGAGTTCCAGCTGCCCGTCGACAAGGGGGCGCTGGTGGTCGGCGGAGGCGTCGCCGGGATGACCGCCGCGCTCGGCCTCGCCGACCAGGGATTCGAGGTCCACCTGGTGGAGAGGGAGAAGGACCTGGGCGGCATGGCGCGCCGGATCCGGACCACTCTCGAGGGGCTCGACGTCCAGACCTTCCTGAGCGACCTGATCGGCCGGATCTACCGCCACCCCCTCGTCCAGGTGTCCCACGCGGCGACGATCACGGACGTGTCGGGTTACGTGGGCAGCTTCGTCACGACGCTCGAGTCGGAGGGCCGGGTCAAGACCATCCACCACGGCGCCGTCGTCCTCGCGACCGGGGCCGAGGAGCACGAGCCCACCGAATACCTCTACGGCGAGGACGAGCGGGTGTGGACCCAGCTCGAGCTGGAGGAGCGCCTCGCCGAAGACGACGAGAGGATCGAGTCCGCCCGCAGCCTGGCGATGATCCAGTGCGTCGGCTGCCGGCAGGAGGGCCGGGACTACTGCTCACGGATCTGCTGCGGCGAGGCCGTCAAGAACGCCCTCGCCCTCAAGGCGAAGCGCCCCGAGATGGACGTCTACGTCCTCTACCGGGACATGCGGACCTACGGGTTCGCAGAGGACCGCTACCGCGAGGCGGCCGATCAGGGGGTCCGGTTCGTGCGATGGGAGCCGAGCGGAAAACCCGAAGTCGAGGCCGCTCGGGACGAGGAGGGCCAGCCCGTCCTGCGGATCACCGTGCCGGACATCATCCTCGGCCAGCCCCTGGCCATCGACGCGGATCTCGTGACCCTCTCGGCCGCCGTGGTCCCCTCGTCGGGCACGCCGGAGATCACCCGGCTGTTCAAGGTGCCCGTGAACCCGGACGGCTTCTTCCAGGAGGCCCACGTGAAGCTGCGCCCGGTGGACTTCGCCGCGGACGGCATCTTCATGTGCGGGGCCAGCCACTATCCCAAGCTCATCTCGGAGACGATCAGCCAGGCCTACGGCGCCGCCGGCCGGGCCGTCACCCTGCTCTCCCACGAGACGGTCACCGCGTCCGGAGCCGTCTGCGAGGTCGAGGAGCAGGAGTGCGTGTCCTGCGGAGCGTGCATCACCGCGTGCACCTACGACGCAATCCACTGGCGGGAGACTCCCGTCGGCAAGAAGGCCGAGGTGAACCCCGCTCTGTGCAAGGGGGACGGCCTGTGCTGCGCCAAGTGCCCGACCAACGCCGTCATCCTGAAGCACTTCACCGACGAGGAGATCTTCAACCAGATCGACGCGGCGCTCTCGGACTCGTGGGGCTCGACGCGTAAGAAAGCTCCCGAAGAACTACAGGAGGTGGGAACATGACCGGACTCGGGCACACGCCGAGGATCGTCGCCTTCCTTTGCAACTGGTGAGCATACTCCGCCGCGGATCTGTCTGGCGTGACCAGGCAAAGCTACGCCCCGGAGATTCGGATCATCCGCCTGATGTGCACCGGTCGGGTGGACCTGGCCTTCGTGCTCCGCGCGTTCCAGAGCGGAGCCGACGGCGTGATCGTCGGCGGCTGCTGGCCGGGCGAATGTCACTACGTGACGGAGGGCAACTACGACGCCCTGGGCAACATGCTCCTCGGCAAGAAGCTCATGGGGCACGTCGGTCTGGATCCCGGACGGCTGCGCCTGGAGTGGATCTCCGCCGCCGAGGGCAGCCGTTTCGCCGAGATCATGAGCGACTTCGCGGAGCAGCTGCGCGAGCTCGGGCCGCTCGGGGAGGGCGAGGGGATCGACGCACGCGACCTGAAGCTCAAGCTCGATTCCCTGAGCCGCCTGGTCCCCTACGTGAAGCTGGTCGAGCGCGAGAAGCTGCGCGTCCCCACCCGCACGGAGGAGGCCTACAGGACGTTCTACGAGAGCGAGGAGGTGGACCGCCTGTTCCACGAACTGATCGCGGGGAAGCTGGCCCTCGGCCAGATTCTGATGCTCCTCGGGGAGCAGCCACTATCGACCGGAGAGATCTCCGAGCGGCTCGGCCTGGATCCCTCCGACGTCTCGAAGCACATGAACAGCTCCTCGCGGCAAGGCCTGGTCCGGTTCGACCTCGAGCGGAAGCGCTACGCCCTCGCATGAGTCCCACCATGAACATCGAGCTCGTCGATCAGATCTCCGACAAGCACCGGGACGAGTCCAGCTCGCTGATCCAGATCATGCTGGAGATCCAGGCCGTGAATCACTGGCTGCCCCAGCCGGCGCTGGCGAGGATCAGCGAGCGCCTGGAGGTCCCGCTCGCCCGAATCCAGCACATCGCGACCTTCTACAAGGCCTTCAGCCTGGTGCCGAAGGGCCGCCACCGGGTCCACGTGTGCATGGGCACCGCCTGTCACGTCCGCGGCGCGCCCCGGGTGCTGGACACCGTGCAGGATTTGTGTGGCATCAAGCCCGGCGAGACCGACGTGGACCTGAAGTTCAGCCTGGAGACCGTCAATTGCCTCGGCTGCTGCGCGCTCGGGCCGGTGATCGAGATCGACGGCAAGACCCACGGCAACGTGACGACCGCGGAGACGGAAGGCGTGCTGGAGGCTTACGAGTAGAGGATGTCATGCCGCAGCTGAGCACGCCCCAGGAGCTCGAGGAGTACCGGCGGGGTCTCGCCGACCGGAGAGCGTCGAACCGAGCCTGCGTGTCCATCTGCGCGGGGGCGGGATGCCTGGCGTCGGGCGCGAGCGAGGTCATCGCCGCCTTCGAGGCCGAGCTCGCCTCCCAGGGTCTCGAGGCCGACGTGGACACCCGGGGCACCGGATGCCCCGGCTTCTGCGAGCAGGGACCGGTGGTGGTCCTGCATCCCGAGGAGACCTGCTATCTCCGAGTGAAGCCCGAGGACGTCCCCGAGATCGTCGCGCGAAGCATCAAGGACGGAAAGCTCGTCGAGCGACTGCTCTACGAGGACCCCTCCACCGGCGAGCGCGCGGTCCACGAGTCCGACATCCCGTTCTACCGGCATCAGGAGAGGACGCTTCTCTCCAGCAACATCCTGATCGACTCCAAGCGCCTCGACGACTACCTGGCCATCGGCGGATACTCGGCGCTGGTCAAGGCGCTCTTCGAGATGACCCCCGAGGACGTGCTCGAGGAGGTCAAGAAGTCCAAGCTCCGGGGCCGCGGCGGCGCCGGTTTCCCCGCGGGGCGCAAGTGGGAGGGCTCGCGGAACGCCCCCGACGATCCCAAGTACGTGCTCGTCAACGCGGACGAGGGGGACCCCGGGGCGTTCATGGACCGTGCGCTCCTCGAGGGCAACCCCCACTCCGTCCTCGAGGGGCTCGTCATCGGCGGTTACACCATCGGCGCGAACGAGGGCTACGTCTACGTCCGCCAGGAATATCCCCTCGCGGTCGAGAACCTGACCATCGCGATCCGCCAGGCCGAGGAGGTCGGCCTCCTCGGCAAGGACATCCTCGGCTCGGGCCTGGACTTCGAGGTCAAGGTGCACCGCGGAGCCGGCGCCTTCGTCTGCGGCGAGTCCACGGCGCTGATGACGTCCCTGGAAGGCAGGGTGGGAGAGCCCCGGCCGAAGTACGTCCGCTCGAACGTCAAGGGGCTCTGGGGCAAGCCCAGCGTGCTGAACAACGTCGAGACCTGGGCCAACGTCCCGTTGATCGTCGACCGCGGCGCGGACTGGTTCCGGCAGATCGGCACCGAGGGCAGCACGGGCACGAAGATCTTCTCCCTGGTCGGCAAGATCGTGAACACCGGCCTGGTCGAGGTGCCCATGGGCATGCCGCTGCGCGAGATCATCTACGAGATCGGCGGCGGAATCCCCTCGGGCAAGAAGTTCAAGGCCGTGCAGACCGGGGGTCCCTCCGGCGGCTGCCTCCCCGAGGACATGCTCCACCTGGAGGTCGGCTTCGACGAGCTCACCGAGGCCGGCTCCATGATGGGATCGGGCGGCATGATCGTGATGGATGAGGACAACTGCATGGTCGACGTGGCCAGGTACTTCATCCACTTCCTGACCGAGGAGTCCTGCGGCAAGTGCGTCCCCTGCCGCGAGGGTCTGCGGCAGATGCACCGGATCCTGACGAACATCTGCGAGGGACGGGGCAAGGAGGGCGACATCGAGACGCTCGAGGAGCTCTCCGAGGTCGCCATGGAGGCCTCCCTGTGCGCCCTGGGCAAGAGCGCTCCCAACCCGTTCCTGAGCACCCTGCGCTACTTCCGCGAGGAATACGAGGCCCACATCGCCGAGAAGCGGTGCGATGCCCTGTCCTGCAAGGAGCTGGTCTCGTACTGGATCGATCCGGACAAGTGCACGGCCTGCCTGATCTGCAAGAGGAAGTGTCCCTCGCAGGGGATCGAGGGCGGCAAGAAGGAGATCCACGTCATCGACCAGGACATCTGCGACCGGTGCGGCGTGTGCTTCGACGTCTGCCCCGCGAAGTTCGACGCGGTGCGGAGGATCTCCGGTGAGCCGGTACCGGATCCCCTCCCCGTGGAAGAGCGAAGGCTGGTGAAGGGGGCGGAAAGATGAGCGACATCCTCATGCAGATCGACAGCCGCGAGGTCCGCGCCACGGAGGGCATGACCGTGCTCGAGGCGGCCCGCGAGGCGGGGATCACGATCCCCACCCTCTGCCTCCATGACGCGCTCGAGCCCTTCGGCGGGTGCCGGCTGTGCCTCGTCGAGGTCGAGGTCCGCGGCTGGAGCCGACTCGTCGTCTCCTGCGTGTACCTGGCCGAGGCCGACCTGATCGTCCGGACCCGCTCCGACAAGATCGACCGGATGCGCAAGACCATCCTGGAGCTGCTGCTGGCTCACGCCCCGGACTCCCCGACGCTGGTCGAGATGGCGGCGGAGTACGGAGCGGACAAGGACCGGTTCGAGAAGGAGGCCTCCTTCTGCATCCACTGCGGGCTCTGCGTTCGCTACTGCGCCGAGGTGAAGAAGAAGCACGCCGTCGGGTTCATCGACCGGGGGATCCGGAAGGAGATCAGCTTCCTCCCCGAGATCGCCGCCGAGGAATGCGAGGCTTGCAAGGAGTGCTTCCCGCTCTGCCCGACGTCGTACCTGCAGGCGGCCTACGTGCTCGTCGAGGCCTACACGTCCCACCGCCCCGCCGGAGCGTAGGGAGGCCGCGGGAGGATCCGGGACCGGCGCGGGTTTTCTCGGATTCCGGGGTAACCTGGGGCTCCCCCTGCTGCACGGGGGGTTAGACGGGCGAGGAGCCGCCCGGACGCCGACCGAGGAGCCGCAGGACATGAGCCACCACTCCCTTGCAACGACCGTCATCCCCCTCGTCCTCTGGCTGGCGAGCTCGTCGATCTTCCGGGGGCGGCGCCGCCCCGCGGGGGGCGGGGGGGGGGGGGGGGGGGG
>CAYRXS010000336.1:0-6744 GCA_964428225.1 uncultured Planctomycetaceae bacterium | reverse complement strand
CTTCCTCTGCCTGTTCGCGCTGAGCGACATCACCGGGAACCGACGGCTCGCCCGCCTCGCGGTGATCCTGCTGATGCTGTCGGTGTGGTATCTGCTCTACCTGCGCCAGTGCCGCTACTACGCGCCGTTCGTCCTGGCCTCGGTCGCGCACCTGTGGGGGTACGTCCGTATCACCCGGGGGGCGCGGGGGGGAACGTCGCTGTTCGTCCTCGGCGGATTCTTCCTCTTCCACTGCTTCTACCCGCACCTCGTCGCCGCCACCGCGGCGATGGGCGTCCACCTCGTGCTCTGCCGGGCCGATCGGCGCGGGCTCGGGCGCTTCCTGCTCGGCAGCCTGGCCGTCGCGATCCTCACCGCGCCCTTCTTCGTCTACACCGAGGCCTGGTCCCGGAACTACCGCGACCTCGGGTACGGCTTCCAGAGCCTGTGGCGGTTCGCGGCGTCGCTCGAGACGTACCTGGTCCTGGCCCACGTCTACGCGTTCCCGTTCCTGCTCGCGGTCCCGCTCGTCGTGGTGCGCTGGAGGCGAGAGGGGCGCTTCTCGCAGGTCGCGCGGTGGACGCTGCTCGCGGCGGCGGTGGCGATGGCCGTCGCGATCACCGCCCTCCCGAGCGCGCTCTCCCTGACCATCCTCCTGGTGAGCGCGGGCCTGGGGCTCGTCATCGCCGCCACGCGCTTCGTGCCCCTCCTCGGCATCCCCTCCGATCCCGAGCGCGACTGGATCTCGCTCGCCGGCCTGGTCACGGTGGCGATGCTCTTCCTCTCCGCGGGGATCTCGCAGTACCCGTTCTTCCGCTACCTGCTCGGTGTCCTGCCCCTGCTCGCGCTCGCCGCGGCAGCGACGATCCTGGGCTACGCGGGCCGCCGGTGGTGGCTGGCCGCCGTCCTCGCCGGCGTCCTCGTCCTGACGGACTTCTTCCACCTCGCTCCCTTCCAGGCGGCGCGCTGGCTGGCGCTTCCCGGGGGAGCGGTCGCGAAGGAGGAGCTGGGCGAGGCGACCCGGTTCGGACACCCCCCGTCGAACGACATCTCGATCGAATCCTTGAAGCAGGTCGAGGGGCGCTCCCTCTTCGAATCCCCCGCGGCGTCCTACTTCCACGAGCTGACGCACGACTACGACGGACCTCTCGAGCAGGCGGCGAGGCACCTCGAGAAGCACGCGGGGCCGAACGACGGCCTCGCGATCGTCTACGAGCACTTCACGCTCATGTTCCACACCGACCTGGTGATCCACCGGGACTTCGAGATCGAGTCGCTCCCCGAGCTGCCGAGGTGGATCCTCTTCCACGGCAAGCAGTACCCGAGGTGGTCGCCGCGCATGGGCCAGATGCTGCGCCGTAGCTACCGCCCGGTGGCGATCGACGCGGGGGACTACACCTTCGAGAACATCCCCGAGCCGTTCTGGCACCGGTTCCGCTCCCCCACGCCCGAGGACGGGAGCCGGGTGGGATTGCTCGAGAGGACGCGGTGAGGCTCCGGAGGACCGGGGCAGCGGTCACTCGTCCCCGAACGTGTACCCCAGCTTCCTGAGCCTCTCGGCCTCCTCGGGATCCATCGCCGGCGGGGCCTGATCCGAGTCCCCCATGAGCCGCTCGCGGATGAGCTGGTCCTCGCGGATCTCCTCGTTGAGCACGGCGACCATCCGGCGGACGCGATCCCTCAGGCTCTCGTCCTCCACGAGGTTCTCGCTCTCGTCCGGATCCGCGTCCAGGTCGAAGAGCATCTCCACGCCGTCCTCGCGGATGAGCTTGAATCCGTCGTGGCGGACCCCGCCGTTCTGGTAGAGACGCGCGGGCCCCGCGGGGCAGTCGTCCCGGTCTCCGAAGAGCCAGGAGGTGAGGTCCACGCCCTGACACTCCTCGGGCCGGGCCTGGCCGGCCAGGGAGAGCATCGTGGGACGGAGGTCGATGGTCCGGACCTGCTCCTCCACGTGACGCGCTCCCCCCATCCACTCCAGTAGTTCGGCGGGAGGGACGATCAGGAGCGGGATCCGCACCACCTCGTCGTAGAGCTGGCGGTGGAGGGCGCTCCCGTGATCGTAGAACTCCTCGCCGTGATCGGCGGTGATGACGAGGATCGTGTCGTCCAGGCAATCGAGCGACGCGAGGAACTTGCCGATCTGGTCGTCCAGGTACGCCAGCCCCTCGTCGTACTGGTCCGCCAGGTAGCGGGCGTCCTCCGGCGTGAGCTCGATCTTGCCGTCGCGCACGTCGGCGAGGAACTCGCTCGCCTTCTTCTCCTGGTCGTCCCAGGCCTTCAGCGGCCCGTCGTAGCCCTTCGTGTAGGTGCCGACGAAGGGCGGGTGCGAGTCGTAGGGTCGGGCCGTGAAGTCGGAGTGCGCGTCGTAGAGGTGGATGAAGAGGAAGAAGGGCCGCTCCTTGTCGCGGACCTTGGTCATCCACATGGTGGCGTCGAACAGCACCAGGGGTGCCTCCCGGTAGGCGCTCCAGAACACTTCGAAGCCCTGGTGCATCCCGAACTTCTCGGTGATCCACATGTGCGCGGCGAAGCACGTCGTCTGGTAGCCGGCGGCCGCGAAGTCCTCCGCGATCGTCCGGTAGTCGCCGCCCAGCGCGACCCCTTCGCCCTTGGGCGTCGTCCCGTGAGACGCGGGGAACAGGCCCGTCAGCATCGACGCGTGCGAGATCAGCGTGTTGTTGGAGACGGTGACCGCCTGGTCGAAGACGATCCCCCGGCGAGCGAGCGCGTCGAGCCGCGGCGTCGTGCTCCGCTCGTACCCGTACATGCCGAAGTGGTCGGCACGGGCCGTGTCCAGGGACACGAAGACCACGTTGTACGTCTTCATCTCCCTCGGCTCCTTCGGCTCGGAGCAGGACGCGAGCGCCGTGAGGAGCGCCAGGGCGAGGAGGAGCACGCCTCGCACGCGGGGGCTCCGCCCGAGAGGACGCGCGGAGCGCTTGTGGAGGTTCACTGTCATAGCCACGGGATACCTCGTCGGGGCCGATTCGGGACGTTCGCCGGCGGTCGGCGCGATTATCGTCGTCCCCCATTCCTCTTGCCAGGGGCGAAGTCGGATTCGATTCCCGGCCGACGAGGACCTCCCGGTCGCAGCGTGTAGGATGGGATCATGCGTTCGGGTCCCGAGACACCGAATCCCTTCTCCCTCGGAGAGGATCCGCTCCAATCGGACTCGCCCGCGATGTGGGATCGGCTGATCGGCGCGGTGGGACCCGCGTCGATCCTGGTCGTGCTCCGCTCGCGGATGAGCGATGCGATGCTCCGGCGGTACACGCCCGAGGACGTCTGGCAGGAGACGTTGCTCCACGCCTGGCGGGATCGCCGGCGATGCGAGTGGCGAGGCGTCGCGGCCTTCCGACACTGGTTGCTCGCCATCTCCAAGAACCGCATCCGCGCCCTGGCCGAGTACGACGGGGCCGGGAAGCGGCAGGGGGATCGCGATGCGCTCGTCTTCTCCGGATTCAAGGGCGGCGCCTCCAACACGGGCTCCCAGTTCGCGGGCCCGGTGGCGACGACGACCCCGAGCCGGGTGGCGAGCGACCGCGAGCGCGCGGACCGCATGCAGACCGCCCTCGACTCCCTGCCCGAGGACCTGAGGGACGTCGTCCGGCTGCGCCTCTTCGAGGACCTCCCCCTGGAGGAGGTGGCCGAGGAGGTCGGCGTCGGCGTCTCGGGGGTGCGCCACCGCTTCCGGCGAGGCGCGACGCTCTACCACCAGCGCCTGGCCGACGCGCTGCGCACCCGCTGACCGCCCCCCCGCGGGCTCTCCGGGGGCTCCCGGCGAAAAAACCGACGCTCGCCGGCGCGACTCCGTCTGAGAAACTCGGACGTGATGCTCACGTTCCTGCAACCAGGAGTCGTTCCGATGAAGTACTCACCTCTCTTCCTCGCCTGGATCGCGCTGCTCTCCACTTCCTCCTTCGCCTTCCAGACCGCTCCGGAGGGCGAGATGCCTCCCGGCCTGCGGGAGGTCGTGCACCAGGCGCTCCAGGACGAGCAGTACGCGATCGTCTCCGAAGAGCACGAAGGCACCTGGCGGGCCGACAATCCCGGCCAGGCGTTCGAGGCCGGCTTCTCGGCCGAGGGAATGCAGGTCACCGGCGGCGGGGCGGACGGTGCTCCCTGGAGCCTGGGCTTGCGCTTGGCGGCCTGGGGCCGCGGGGAGCTCTTGCGAACGCTGCCGGAGGGAACGACCTCCGCCGATGGTCACCGGATCGAGATCGACCGCGGCCCTCTCACGGAGTGGTACGTGAATTCCGTGAGTGGCCTCGAGCAGGGCTTCACGATCCCCTCGGCTCCCGAGGCTCTCGAGCCCGAGGAGCCCCTTCGCCTGCTTCTCGCGGTGACCGGCGGTTTCACCGCGGAGGTCCTGGCCGATGAGCGCAATGCGCGGCTCCGGGCGGTCGATGGAGGCGTCACGCTCTCCTACACCGGCCTCCGCGCCTGGGACGCGGAGGGCGTGGAGCTCGAGGCGCGCCTGGCGGGAACGACCGGGGGGATCGCAATCCTCGTGGACGACGCCTGCGCCGCGTACCCGATCACGGTGGATCCGATGATCTGGCTCGAGCAGGCCAAGCTCCTCCCGAGCGACTCGGCGCCCAACGACCACTTCGGGCAGTCCGTCTCCCTCGATGGAGACACGGCGTTGGTGGGTGCCGACTGGATCCACTTCGACGACGGCGAGCCGGGCTCGGCCTACGTGTTCGTGCGGAACGGTACGGTCTGGACCGAGCAGGCCAAGCTCCAGGGAGGTGAAGCCGACGACCACTTCGGCTTCTCCGTCTCCCTCGATGGAGACACGGCGTTGATCGGAGCGCCCGAGGATGGCGATCCCTTCACGGCGGAGTTCGGTGCGGTCTACGTCTTCGTGCGATCCGGCACGGCCTGGAGCCAGCAGGCCAAGCTCCTGGCGAGCGATGGGGAGGGAGGTGACAAGTTCGGCTACTCCGTCTCCCTCTCCGGGAACCGGGCGTTGATCGGTGCGCACGAAGACGACGATATGGCGTACGGCGCGGGCTCGGCCTACGTCTTCGTGCGGGGCGGCGCGGCCTGGAGCGAAGAGACGAAGCTGACGGCCGCCGACGGCGCGTCGAGCGACTACTTCGGCAAGGCCGTCTCCATCTCTGGAGACACGGCGATGGTCGGAGCACTGAGGGACGACAACGAGACCGGATCGGTCTACGTCTTCATGCGGGCGGGTACGGCCTGGAGCGCACAGCCGAAGCTCAGAGGGAGCGGCCTCACGCCCCATGATCTGTTCGGTTGCTCCGTCTCGCTCTCGGGGGACAGCGCGCTCATCGGGGCCCGGAATACCGACGGGCCGGGAGGATACGGGCAGGGTTCGGCCTACGTGTTCACGCGGATCGGTACGACCTGGAGCGAGCAAGCCCTGCTCACGGCGAGCGACGGGGGGCAGTACGACATGTTCGGCTATGCCGTCTCCGTCTCGGGGGACAAGGCGCTGGTCGGCGCGGTCTACGGGGGCCCTCCCACCGGCGCGGCCTACGTCTTCGAGGGGACCGGTGGGGTCTGGAGCCAGGTGGGCAAGCTCATGGGAAGCGATGTGGGGCATAGTCGTCGGTTCGGCGAATCCGTCTCCATCTCCGGGGACACGGCGTTGGTCGGCACGTCGGGGATGACGGTCAGCAACGCTCTCGGGGAGGCCTACGTGTTCGAGAACCACTCGGCTCCCGAGGCCACCTGCACGTGGTACTGCGGAACGGGAGCCAACGCGCCGACCGACGGCTACGTGATCACCAATCCGGCCGTCCCCGGCGGGACCTTTGCCGCGTCCGTGACGGGATGCTCGCTCGACAACTGGAGGTCCTACCTCGTCGGCTACTCGACGCCGCTCGGTTTCCCGAGCGCCTGGGGCGAGATCCTGGTCAACATCGCCGATCCGAGCGGCGAGCTCCTCGGCATGCCGAGCGGGCACGGCTACCAGACCACCATCGAATTCCCCGTGCCCGGCGATCCCCGGCTCATCGGCTTCGTGTTCTACACGCAGGCCATGAGCTGGCCTTCCATCTGCCTGCACTGCGCCTACACCTGCACGGTTGGCGCCTGACCGGGGCCGTGCGTCGATTCCCCCTCGCGCGAACGGAACCGGTGGGCCGGGGCCGCGGCGATCGCCGTGGCCCCGGTCGTTCGTGGAGACGGAAACGGTCGTGCGCTCGCGTTCAGCGTTCGGGCAGGAGCGAGGCGCCTGCATACACCACCACGCCGGCGCCCGGGGCCTTCGGGGATCCGTCCCCCCCGACACCGACGGCGAGCTCGGCGCGGCCGTCTCCGTCCAGGTCGCCGACGGAGGTCACCGAGCGGCCGTACCTCGCGTGGGGGCTCGGCCACCGCAGCGTGCGGAGCGTCTCGCCGGTCCGGCCCGAGAACACCCTCACGTACCCCGGGTTGGGCCAGGGATGGGCGCGGGCCACGGAATAGGGCATGTCCCGGGGAGCGCCGGCGAGCACGTCCGCCGCGCCGTCCCCGTCCACGTCCCCGGCCGGGCCGAGAACGGAGCCGAGGCGGTCGGAGGGCCCGTCTCCGAGGAAGACGTGGAGCCGGCTCCCGTCCCGGCCCGAGAACACGGTCACGCTCCCCGCGTTGCGGCCGCCGACATCGTCGTGGACCGCGCCCACGGCGACGTCCCCCACCCCCGCGACGGATCGTCCGAGGCGGTCTCCGGTCGCCGCTCCCGTGAAGTCGAACAGGCACGAGCCGTCCTTGCCGGAATAGAGCCGGGCGTGGCCGGCATCGTGGCCCTCGCCG
>CAYRXS010000335.1:0-6744 GCA_964428225.1 uncultured Planctomycetaceae bacterium | reverse complement strand
AGAAATCGGCAGCGTAGATCAACTTCATGCGACAACTACCTTGAAACTCACCGGAGGCGCGTTTGCGCGCAGAAGGCTCCGAGAGCCTCACCTCCTCGCAAAGGAAGGAATAGACCGCTTCTCGAAGAGCCTCGCTGCCCGCGAATTCCATCCCTCGCTTCGATCCGGTGGCCGCCTCAGATGCGGCGGAGTTCCGAGCCAGGTGTCGCCGCGTCGCATGAGGCGCGCCTCGGTCCCGCCCTGCCGGCGTGGCCACGCCTTCCCTCACTTGCGCCAGCAGCTCGGACACTCCGCTCGCGCTCGAGGGACGATCGCCGGGCTTGGGCTGTAGTAGGTGCCCCACGAGTGTGTCGAGCGCCGCCGGCAGGTCCTCGAAACGCTCGCTCGGGAGGCGGAACATCCCCGCTGGTCGCTCTCCCGTCACCAGCTCGTAGAGCATCACGCCGACGGAGTAGAGGTCGGCCCGGTGGTCTACGTGCGCCGCGTCGCGTGCCTGCTCCGGCGCCACGTACTCCGGCGTCCCCAGCCGGAGCGCCGTGCGCGTCATCGCCTCCCCCTCCAGGGCCTTTGCGATCCCGAAGTCCGTGAGCTTGGGGTGCGAGAGATCGCCTCCGACCAGGAGCACGTTGTCCGGCTTCACGTCCCGGTGGACCGTCTGATCGTGGGAGTAGGCCAAGGCGTCGAGCAGTGGCAGGAGGACGGTCTTGGCTTCTTCCAGAGAGATCGGCTGCGAGCGGTGTTCCAAGAACTCCCGGAGAGTCGGACCCTCCACCAGCTCCATGGTGAGGAACTCGCGACCTTGGTCGGCACCGAGGTCGTAGACTCGCACGATCCCCGGGTGCTGAAGCTCGCGCGCTACGCGCACCTCGTTGCGAAGCCGCTCGATGCCAGTGGTGCCTTCGAGGAGGTGGCCATGAATGATCTTCAGCGCGACGACCTGGCCGAGCTTCAGGTCGGTGGCGCGGTAGACGGTGCCCATGCCGCCGCTGCCCAGGACCTCGTCGAGTCGGTAGCGGCCAGCCTCGAGAAGGGAACCGGGCGCGAGATTGGCCGGCTGGGCGGTAGGTTCGAGGCGGGTCGCGCCGTTGGATCCAGGCCCCGCTGAGTCGGAGCCGGGCGGCGTGGGCGTGCGTTGTGCCCCGAGGTCCGCCCCACATCTCACACAGTACCGGTTCTGCTCCGAATTCTCGGTGCGGCATTGGGCACAGTAGGCCACCTGTCACGCCCTCCCTCCGGCGCACGGCCTCGCATCTTAGTCTTCCCGAGAGGATCACATGGTGCAAGCAGGAGTGATGGCGAGCGCGGGAACGGCCTCTCGTCTAGTCGATTGCCTATGCTGCCTCGGTTTGCAGCGCCACGAGCTGGCGATATCCCGCAGCCCATGCGAGTTCGATGACAATGATGGCTGGGACGACGCCCGCGATGAAGGCGGCCACACCGGCGAGCAGAGTCAGAACGGTAGTGAGGATGAGGAGCAACAGCCGGCGGTACTGCCCCTTTGTGGCTTCCCAGGATGCCCTGAGCGATTCCACGGGCCCGTACCCGCGGTCGACCACGAAATAGAACGCGAAGTAGAACCGGCTCAACACGGCGCATGCCCAGACCAGAGACCACACCACTCCCACGATAGAGAGCTCGTCGCTCCCGTTCGCCACGTACATCAGCACGCTCCCCGCTTCGCCGACCAGGGAGAGGAGGATCCAGACGAAGCCCAGGCCTAGCATCGCAGTCAACCTGTCCCTGTAGTTCGAGAAGCCGGCGAAGAGGTCGTTGAACTCGGCACAGCCGCTGATCGCGTTCAGATAGAAGTAGGTGCTTCCCCAAACGAAGACTGGGAACAAGACGAAGATGCCGACCACCGTGGCGCATGACAGGCACATCAGGATCAGGGCGACAACGACCACGGCCAACCACAGTGGGAAGTTCGCCCACGTCGCGTGCCACGCCTGCCGAAAGGCGAGGCCCACGTCGATCTTCCCGTAAAGGACTCGAGTGGGAGGGCCGGCGGTCTCGAGGTCAGTGGCAGCTCTGGTAGGTTTGGAGAGATCGACAGACATGACCGTACCTCACCTCCATGAACGGTTCAGTTGGATGAGACGAGTCTGTTGAAGGGACAACGAGAAATCGGCCTTCCTGCAGCGGCTCCTGCGAGCAGTAATCATAACCCAAGCAGACTCGCAAGAGCTTCGTCCATTGTCGCGCTGAAGAGCAGATCGCAACTCAAGGCGTCATTTCGCACGGACAATACCTGAACGCACTCACATTCGAGCTGGACCGATCTGAGGGGGCAAGGTCACCAGAACTCCAGAGACTAGAATTTAGAAGCGCTTTCACCGGGCGCAACGAAAACCGAGGTGCTCGTTCCGGCGCGACGGGTCGCTCCAGCGGCGATCCGATGAGCGTGCGAGTCTCGGGCGGGCATTCCAGCCGCCGCCGCGCGCCACGCGATACTTCTGGTTCGAGCCATACCAGCTCGAGGTCCACTCCCAGACGTTCCCCACCATGTCCAGGGCTTCATAGGGAGACGCCCCGGCGGGGTAGCTCCCGACGGGAGATGTGGCGTAGTAGCCGTCATCGTAGTCCTCTGCCACCGTCCAACTCGGTTGTTCCCGCTTCGCGGTGGCATCGGCAATGTTGGCAACTCGTCCGGCCTGGCCATAGCCCAGATTTCCCCAGGAGTACTTACGGCCGTCTATGCCACGGGCCGCCTTCTCCCACTCCTGCTCCGTGGGCAGACGCTTCCCCGCCCAGGCACAGTACGCCTTCGCCTGACGCCAATCCACGCAGTTGATCGGATGATCCTGACGACCGGACTTCCCCCAGTTGCACGCCCAGGCCCAGGACGGGTCCTCCTCATTACCCCAGTAGGGCATAGTAAGACCACCCACCGAACAGCCCCCGGCCTCAACGCAACGCTGGTACGCGGCAACCGTCACCTCTGTCTTGTCGATGTTGAGCGCCGAGAGCGTGATGGTCTTGCCCGGTTTCTCGTCGCTGTCGCATTCGTCGTCCACCGACTCGTTGCAGCCGTACCAGAACTCCCCGCCGGGCACCTTCACCATGCCAGCCGGAACCGTCGTCCACCGCGCGGACTGCCCTGGCTCTTCCCCTCGGGGGAGGCTCGCCTCGGAGGGGTCCGCCCGCTCGGTCCGGTAAGACAGGCCAAGGAAGACAACCACCCCCATGGCGAGTAGTGGGAACCACGACATCGCGATCAGGACAACGCCTGCGATCCGCGCGATCCCCCGCTGCAGCTGTCGGACGTCCGACAGGCTGTGCGCCCGGCCTCGGCTGCGCCGGCTCCTCGCTCCGGCTCGGGCTGGTGTGGCGATAGCTCGGCTCCGGGGGTGCCCTCGCGAGAGCACCGCTGGGGCTGCAGACAGCGATGCGAACGCCGCCCGCACCTCCTCGGCACCCTTAGGGCGATCCTCGGGACGCGGCTTGAGCAGCCGGTCGACCAGGTCGTCCAGCGCACCAGGGAGATTGGAGCGAAGCTGGCCCGGAAGCTCAAAGCGTCCTATTGGTCGCTCGCCCGTGACCAACTCGTAGAGCATCACGCCCACGGAGTAGAGGTCGGCGCGGTGGTCCACGTGCGCGGCGTCCCGCGACTGCTCGGGGGCAACATACTCCGGCGTGCCGAGAGCCAGCGCCGTCCGCGTCAGCGTCTCGCCCTCGATCGCCTTGGCGATCCCGAAGTCCGTTAGCTTGGGCTGGCCGAGGTCACCGCCTGGGAGCAGCACGTTCTCCGGCTTCACGTCCCGGTGCACCGTCTGCTCGTGGGCGTAGGCGAGCGCGTCGAGGAGCGGGAGGAGGACCGCCTCGGCCTCCTCTAGCGACAGCGGGTCCGAGCGACGCTCCAGGAACTCCCGGAGCGTCGGACCCTCGATCAGCTCCATGGTGAAGAACTCGCGGCCCCGGTCGGTCCCCAGCTCGTAGACCCGCACGATCCCCGGGTGTTGCAGCTCCCGCGCAACGCGCACCTCGTTGCGAAGGCGCTCGATCCCCGCCGTCCCCTCCAGCAGGTGGCCGTGGATGATCTTCAGTGCGACGACCTGGCCGAGCTTCAGGTCCGTGGCACGGTAGACGGTGCCCATGCCGCCCGTTCCGAGGACGGCATCCAGGCGGTAGCGGCCGGCTTCGAGGAGGGAGCCCGGGGCGAGGTCAGCGGTCGCCGATGATGGCTCGGGGCGCGTTTCCCCGTCGGACCCGGACCCCGGCGAACCCGGTTCGGGGGGTGTGGGCGTACGTTGGGCCTCCAGATCCGCGCCGCAGTCCACGCAGAAGCGGTTCTGCTCTGGATTCTCGGTGCCGCAGCGGCCGCAGAAGGTCACGTCCGTTTCCTCGTGTCGTCGGAGGGAGGGCACCGGGCCGACCGGCTCGAGTCGTGCCCCGGAGCGCGCTTCCCCTCCTCAGAAGGGGGGAAACGAGATCGCGAGGTAATCCTGCTCATCGTGGAAGCAGGCACTCCGGCGGCGTCAAGGAGAGAAGCTCGCGAGCGGCCTCGGCCAGGGAAGCGGCATCGTCGCACGGTGGAAGCGTCAAGAGCTGACACGCGCGGGCTGTTATGTTGAAGGAGGAGTCTTTGAGTAGCTCGCGGAGATCGGCAACGGCGAGTGAGTCCAGATTCATGACGACGTTGTACGCGATCAAAATCGACGCGGGGACGAGTTCCGGGCCGTGCCGTTGCGCCAGGGCGTCCATCAGCACGAAGCCGAGTGTGTATCGTGGCGCTTGCTTACTCTCACTCACCGCTCTAATCTGCTCGCAGAGCCCTTCATCGTCGTCTGCGTCCTGGAGGAAGTCCGCGTGGTAGGAGGCGTGGCTGGGATCCGCCGGCGGATCGTACGCCCACTCCACGAACGACGCGATGCGATGATCGATCTTCGCAAGCGCTTCGGGGTCCTCCGGCCTGAGGCCGATGCCCAGCTCGCTCAGAAGGTCGGTTTCGAGCCAGCGAGAGAATCCCTCGTCGGTGACGGCACTTGCGCGGAAGACCAACTCGTCCTTGCGGTTCAGGATCGCGTGATCCGGAGTGTCCGCCGTCTCGACGCCAAATCGGCGGGCCAGGCGTAGGAGCTCGAGACCGTTTGCGACACGCTCCCTCCCACTCGCAGTTGCCTCCGAGACGAATCCGTGTCCGAGCTTCTCGTGCACGGCAGTGCGGGCGATCTCCGCGCGAGCGACGGGGTGCTCTAGGAGCTCATCGATGTCGTCGCACTTGAAAGCCCGTAGGAAGACCCAGCCATTCACGAAACAGCCTCGGCCGGGCAGATGCACACCGAGAGCGCTCCCAAAACCCTCGTAGGGCTGCTCGACCCAGGCCTCGAGAATCGCCGCCCGCTCCGCAGCGGAGCAGCGCAGGTGCTCAAGCAGGAGGTCCAGGAACTCCTCGATCGTCTCGCAGATCTGTGTTCTCTCGCTGAGCAGTGAGGGATCGACCGCACCGAGATCGTACCGGTATCGAAACAGGCGGTCGCACTCGTCCAGGCGGAGCTTCGCTCCGAGCTGGGTTCCGATCGCCAGCTTCCCATGAATGGCTCGCGCGGCCCTGTGGACCCTCGCGCTTCGAGGCGCGGATGCCACATCCGGCGCCTCCTGAGAAGCCTCCTCCGTTGGCGCTGCCGGCGGGCTGCGCCGCTGACCCGTGAAGAGCTGGTTGAGGTTCCACCCGCAGGCGGCGCAGGTAGCGTCACCGATGCGGACGTCCGCGCTACAAGCGGGGCAACGCATCGGGGCCTCCACTCCAGCGCAGCAAGGCATCCTGGACCCGCGCCGCCGAGGGTCGGAGCACGGGATCCGCGGTCGTCGCCGTACCGAGAATCGCTGCCACGTCGCGGGGCGCACCGCTCGAGGGATCCAGATCTCGGGCGATCATCCCGAGGGCGTAGACGTCGGCCGGCGGGCCCGCGTCGTCGGGGGCCGCCCTCTGCTCCGGTGCGATGTAAGGTGGGGTCCCAAGCAGCGCCCCTTGGCGAGTGAGGGAGGGCTCTCCCCAGGTTCGCGCGAGGCCGAAGTCGCCGAGCCGCGCCCGCCCTTCAGCATCGATCAGGATGTTCGAGGGCTTGACGTCCCGGTGAACGACGCCCATTGCGTGAGCAAACGCCAGGCCCTCGGCGGCGCCGGCGAGCCAACGGATCCGCTGCAGGTGGCTGCTCTCGGGCCAGCGCTCGCCAAGCGTTCCACCCGGCATCCACTCCAGGACGAAGTAGAGCCGGTCCTCGACGGCTCCCCACTCGAGGAGCTGCGCGATGCGGGGATGATGAAGCCGCTCGAGCACCGCGGCCTCGCGCCGGAATCGCTCGACGATGCTCGGCCGACCGATCAACTCGTCGAGCAGCCGCTTGATCGCTACTCGCTGGCCGTCTTCGAGACGAAGCGCCTCCAGAACCACTGCCATGCCACCACGGCGGTGAACGCCCCGAACATCGAAACGCGCGGAGAAGGGATCGCCTGCCGCCTCGTTCCGATCGTGAAGCTCGGCAACGCGGCGGATCTCGTCCCGCAGGACCTCCAACTCGTCCGTGTCGAGAGAAGGATCGTCCACCGTGCCGGGATCGGTGATGCCTCGGTGGCGGAGGTGGATCCGATTCTCGACGCGGCGAAGCAGCGCAGCGACCCGGAGATCGGGCTCGGCGAGGAATCGGTCGCGGAGGCGGGAGCGTAGATCGGAACGGAGGCTCACCTCGGCGACCGCATCTCGATCGAGGAGAGCAGCCGCCGCGCGGGATCGCCCGGCTGCGTCGG
>CAYRXS010000334.1:0-6755 GCA_964428225.1 uncultured Planctomycetaceae bacterium | reverse complement strand
CCTTGTGGCTCTGGGTGTAGGTGCGGCGGGGAACGGCGAGGCGGACGAGCTCGTGGTTGGCGGGCAGCTCCTCGCCCGTGTCCGGATCGGTGCGAGCCAGCATCAGGCTGCCGATCTCGCACGAACGAATGCCCCCCTCGATGTAGAGCTCGATCGCGAGGGCCACGCCGGGATACATGTTCCACGGGATGTGCGGCAGGAAGCGCGCCGCATCCAGGAAGATCGCGTGACCTCCGGCTCGCTGGACGACAGGCACGCCGGATTCGGCCAGACGATCCACGACGTAGCGAATGCTGGCAATCCGGTAGTCGAGATAGCTCTCCTCCACCACCTCGCGCAACCCCTGGGCGATGGCATCGAGGTCGCGGCCGGACATGCCGCCGTAGGTGGGGAAGCCCTCGGTCACGACGAGGCGCTGGCGCAGGTCGTTCGCCAGCTCGCCGTCGCGGAGGGCGAGGAAGCCACCGATGTTGGCGAGCCCGTCCTTCTTCGCGCTCATCGTGCAGCCGGCCGCGAGGTCGAATACCTCCCGCGCGATCTCGGGGATGGCACGCTCGCGCATTCCCTCTTCGCGTCGCTGGATGAGGTAGGCGTTCTCCGCGAAGCGACACGCGTCGAGGAACAGCGGGATCTCGTACTGTTCGCAGAGCGCCTTCACCGCCCGCAGGTTCTCCAGGCTGACGGGTTGGCCTCCCCCCGCGTTGTTGGTCACCGTCACCATCACGACGGGAACACGGGCGGCGTTGCCGGCGAGGAAGGCCTTCAGGGCGGCGACGTTCATGTTCCCCTTGAAGGGGAAGAGGTTCTGGGTGTCGCGGCTCTCCTTGCAGGGCAGGTCGAGCGCGGTGGCGCCGGTGTCCTCGATGTTCGCCCGCGTCGTGTCGAAGTGCGTGTTGTTGGGGACGATGTCCCCCGGCTTCAGGAGCCGCCCGAACAGCAGGTGCTCGGCTGCGCGCCCCTGGTGCGTGGGGATCACCTGGTCAAAGCCGAAGATTTCGCGGACGGACGCTTCGAAGCGATGAAAGCTGGGCGAGCCCGCATAGGACTCGTCCCCCCGCATCACCGCCGCCCACTGCTCGCTGCTCATGGCCCCGGTGCCGCTGTCGGTGAGCAGGTCGATGAGGACGTCCTCCGCGGGGAGCAGGAAGAGGTTGCCCTTCGCAGCCGCAACCTTCTGTTCGCGCTCCTCGCGCGTCGTCATGCGGATGGGCTCGACGCTCTTGATACGAAACGGCTCGATGATCGGTAGCTCGGAATCCACGGGGAGACCTCTCGTCAGGTGCGGTGCGCGATGGACCGGCCTAGGCGTCCTTCCATTCGGGATCGCGCTTCTCCAGGAAGGCGTTGATCCCCTCGACGGCGTCGTGCGTGGCCATCAGGTCCTCCATGTAGACCGCCTCCAGGTGCTCCAGGTCGACGAGGAAGTCGTCGGCCCAGGCCCGGCGCGCGGCCATGGCCGCGAAGCGCAGGGAGGAGGCGCTCTTGGGGAGGAGATGCTCGCGTACCCAGGCGAGCGCGGCTTCGGAGGGATCGTCGACGATCTCGCTGACGAGCCCCATCTCCCGCGCCTCCTCGGCCTTGACGATCCGACCCGAGAGCAGGAGATCCGCGGCGGGCATCGAGCCGATTCGCCGGGGCAGGAGGGCGGAGCCGATGGGCGCAAAGACGCCGAGCATCATCTCGGGCTGGCCGAGCTTCGCGTTCGGAGACACGAAGATCCGGTCGGCCAGGCACGCCACCTCGAGACCGCCGCCCAGACACATGCCGCGAACCGCGCAGACGACCGGGATCGAGAGCTGCAGCAGGTCCTTCGCCAGATCGTGGAACTGCGGCAGCATCTCCTCGGCCTTGCCCGGAACGTGCTCGTCGACGCTCGCCCCGAAGCAGAAGTGGTCGCCTTCGTGGTCGAGGACCAACGCCCGCAGGGACTTCGTCGTCCGCGCCTGCTCCAGGAGCTCGCCCAGGTCGGCGATCACGCGCATGCCGATGACGTTGCCCTTTCCGGCGTCGAGGACGAGGCGCATGATCCGCCCGTCATCGAGCAGCTCGGCGCGAGCGGTCTTGGAATCCGTCTTGTCCACGGCTCGAACCTCCCGTTCAGGCTCCCGCGGGGACCGAGTCGTCCCGGGGGATCAGGGCCTCGATGAACTCGGGCGACCAGCGCTCCCCGGAGGCGAGCCGGCTGCGCATCTCGGCGAAGTCGACCTCGCGCCGGTTGCGCGGCCCCTCGTTGAAGGCCCGGAAGCCCAGCGCGCCCTCGCACAGCATGTTCAGGCCGAGCCAGCTGCGGTTCGACTCGCGGTTCTTGTCCCATTGGGCGAGCTTGTGCTTGCGCATCGACTCGATCGTCTTGCGCGTGCAGTTGGGCATCGTCCGCAGCAGCTTGGCGACGAGGTTGTCGACGGCATCGTCGAGCTCGCCGAGGTCGATCGTCCCGCTCTTGAGCAGGCTCTTGCCGACGATCAGGTCCTCGTCGGTCTTGGGCAGGCCGTAGATCATCCGACCTCTCTCGTCCAGCCACCGGTCGGTGACGACGAGCGGATTCGGCATCAACTCGCCCTCGACGCGCAGGACGGGAACGGCCTCGGTGATCAGCCCGTAGTTGAGAGCCTGGTACGCGGTCCACATCTCGCACAGCGTCGCGGACTGCATGGCGCGCTCCATGCCCACGAACAGGGGCAGGAAGTCGGTCGAGCCGCCGTCCGGCGCGGAGCCGTGGCGCGGGCCGGCCTGTCCGTAGACGGCCAGATCGCTCGAGATCGCGAAGTCGCAGGCCATCCCGATCTCCTGCCCGCCGGCGATACGCATGCCGTTCACGCGGCAGACCACCGGCTTGTCCGTGTGGAGGATCGTGGTGACCATGTCGTTGAAGAGCCGCATGTACTGCAGGTACTCGTCGGGCGCTCCCGCGTAGTACTCGGCGTATTCCTTCGTGTTCCCCCCCGTGCAGAAGGCGCGATCTCCGGCCGCGGTGAAGATCACCGCCACGACGTCGCGCTCGCAGGATGCGCGGCGGAAGCCGAGGATCACCTGCTTGACCATGTCGGTCGTGTAGGAGTTGAACTGCTTGGGGTTGTTGAGCGTGATCCAGGCCGTGTAGAGGTTCGGGACGTCGTTACCCTTCGCGTCCTTCACGGGGCGTCGTAGGTACAAGACGCAGTCGTCGCTCTCGTCGAAGGGGGCCAGATCGTGGTTCTTGAACGGTTGGGGTTGAGTGTGCGTTGCCACGGGATTGCTCTCGTTCGATGGTTCAGGGGATCAGGACGGGACGCTTCGACACCTTGTGCTCGTGGACGGCGTTCATCACGTCCTGGATTTCGTCCATGGGGCGGATTTCCACGAAGGGCTTCAACGCCACCTTGCCGTCGAGCACGAGCTGGACGGCCGCGGGATAATGTTCGGGGAGGCAGCCCCAGTTCCCCACCGCCTTCGCATCGAAGGCCATGAGGTTGGAGAGGCGGATGTCGAGCTTGGCCATCGTGAAGCCGACGACCGACAGGTACGCGCCGTGGCCGAGCATGTTCCAGGCGAGGTCCTGCCCGGGGCCGGTGCCCGAGCACTCGATGATCTTCCAGCAGACGGGCGGCGCGCCGACCTCCTTGGCGAAGGCCCGCACCTCCTTACGGAGATCGCGCGGCTTCTGGTCGGTCGGATTGAAGCCCTTGGCGAGCCCGTGGTCGGCGAGCATCTCCAGGCGCTTCTCGCTGATGTCGAAGCCGACCACCGTCGCGCCGAGCGCGTGGGCGATCTGGACCGCGAAGCCGCCGACTCCGCCGAGCCCGATCACCACCACGAAGTCGCCCTCCTTCACGTTCGCGCGCAGGATGGCCTGGTAGGGCGTGGTGACCGCGTCCGCGACGACGGACAGCTCGGCCAGTCCGACGCCGGAATCGCCGAGCACGGCTCCCTCCAGGATTCCCGGCTGGTCCGCGACCGTGCAGAGCCCGTGGGCGGGAACGACGAGGTGGCTGGCGAAGCCTCCCTGGACGTCGTTGCCGGGCATCTGCTGCTTCGGGCAGATCGTGCCGTAGCCGTTCTCGCAGGCGGGGCAGGTGCCGCAGGGGGTGACGGCGGGGACGACCACGGCGCGTCCGACGAGCTCGTCGAAGCCCTCGCCCGCGGCCTGCACGACGCCGCTGATCTCGTGTCCCAGCGCGAGGGGCAGGGGCGCGCGAGTCTTCACGCCGTCGAAGAGGAACCCGAGGTCGGTGTGGCAGACGCCGCATCCGACCACGCGTACCAGCGCTTCGCCGGGGCCGGGCTCCGGCAGATCGAACGAGGCGCGAACCAGGGGCTCACCGACCCCCGTCATCTGCCAGCGGTAGCCGGTCGTCGCGTTGGAATCGCTCATCGAGGCACCTCCTGTGGCCTTCCCGGGGGGGTGGATCCGCAATTGCGGGCCGCTGTTATCGCTCATCCCGCGATCTCGGGCAAGAGCCGCGGCGGGAACCCGGGTCGGCGTGGCGTGCATCGCGCTCCGCGAGCGTCCGAGCCGCGCTCAGCCGTCGAGGATCTTCCGCCCCGCCTCGCCGAGGAGGCGGCGGCGACGGCCGTCGCTCAGGAGCCCGAGCTCGCGACCGATGTTCGCGACGGTACCCAGGCCGAGGATGGCCCAGGCGGACAGGGCGGGATCCAGGGTGCCCCCCTCGGAATCTGCGCGGTGCTCGTCGATCCGTCGCTGCACGAAGTGCTGGAAGTCGGTGTACATCCGGCGCAGGGCCGCGCGGATGTCCTCGTCATCCGTCTCGCCGAGGCCGCTGAAGATGATGCGGTAGAGGCCGTGCTCGCCGATGTGGCGCGACTCGTACTCCAGCAGCCGCTCCGCGGTCGTGCCCTTCCCCTTTCCCGACGCGAGCAGCGCGTCCCAGGTCTCCTCCGAGACGCGGTACACGTGCTCGACGGCGTCCAGGAACATCGCCTTCTTGTCCGCCCACAGCCGGTAGAGCACGTTCTCGCGCACCCCGCAACGCTCGGCCAGCACCGCGGTCGTCGTGCGCCGGTACCCGAGCTCCGCGAAGGTCCCCGCCACGATGGGCAGCAGCTCGGCGTGCCGCTGCGCGCTCTTGTTCGGTCGGGCCATGGGATTCGTGTAAGCGAGCGCTTACACCGTATCCCACGGAGCCCCGCGAGCCAAGCCGGACCGGGGTGGCGTGTTCAATCGAACAGCTCGAGCACGGCGGTCGGCGGCCGCCCCCGTTTCCTTCCGTGCTCCAGGTCTCCCGATCTCCCGGTCTTCCCCCTCTCCGGGCAGGTGTGCGTCGTCCCCTACCGAGCATCGAAGAGCCCCAGAAAAAGGTCCGGCGGATGCGACCCCCCAGGATCGCATCCGCCATTCCTTTCTACCCGCACGGCGAAGCTCGCTATCCCGTTCCCCTGGGTCCCCCGCGTCCCCTATCGCCCTGGATCGGTGCGTTCGGGTCGGCGGACGGTCGGCGGGCTTCGGAGCGGTTCTCTATCGATCGTTCGTGAGGGGGCGCGCATCCAGCATGTTGTCGTAGCCGGAGTTGCGGGCCTCGAGGGCCTCCTCGGCGAGCTGCAGGCGGGCCATCTCCTCGTAGTCGCCCTGCTCCTGATGGGTGGCCAGCACCTGGAGCTCCGCTTCCTGACGGCTGCGGATCTCCTGGAGACGGCCGGTGATCTGATCCAGGCTCACCGCCTCGTAGCGGCTGCACTCCTGGAACTTGCGGTTGTGCTTCTCGACCAGCGCGATCAGACGCTCGTTGCGGGCGATCGCGTCGACCTGCCGGGAGAGCGCCATGATCTGACCCCTGAACTGGGCATGCTCGTTCTCGAGCTGACCGAGGAGCTCGTCGAGACGGCCGGCCTGCGTGGTCAGGTAGCCGAGCTCGGTCGCGACGTCCTCGGCGCGGGTCAGATAGACCATACGCGTGTTCTCGATCTGGCGAACGCGCGCCGCCATCCTGCTGAGGTTCGTGGGGCGAGCGCTCGAGGCCGCGCTCAGACGGTTGGTCCCCGCGCCGGTGGTGCTCTGCGAGAGCTCGACCTGCAAATCTCCGAGATCGGCGTCGGCCAGCTCGACGACCCGCTCGCAGATCGCCTTGTCGCGATCGAGCTGGCGGATCTGCTCTGACAGCTCCGCCAGGTCGCCGCGGACCTGGGAGATCCGCTTCGGATACTCCCTCTCCATCTCGCGGAGCTGCTGGCGCAGGGCGACGGGGTCATCGATGTTGGCGTCGATCACGTCCATGACGCGCTCGCGGGCGTCGCTGATCACGGCATGTGTGCGGCGGGGGCCGGCTACCGCGACGGCCACGGCGGCGACGCCACCGAGAACCAGGGCGGCGATCACGCCCGTGCGAAAGATCTTCCTGAACATGGTTGGCTCCTTGGTGTTGCGGACTCGCCGCGTTGCGGGAGAAACCGGCCCTCGTGGGGCCTCGCACCCTTGTTGGGAATCCGCCGCGCGTCCTTTCAGCCCCCTCGCGGAATTCCGTCAAATGCGAATACTGGGCCCCCTGGAGAGTTGTAAGGGATGCTTACGAGACCCCCGCGACCCCCCCTGCCGAACCCCCTGCTTCGGCTCGATTCGTGCTGAACGACCTGACCACCAACTTCGTGGGCCGCCTCCGGGCCCGCGACCCCTCCGCCTGGTTCGAGCTCTGGGAGAACTTCGGCCCCATCCTGCGGGCCCAGCTCGCCCGCTGGGGCCAGGGCCGGATCGGCCAGGAGACGGTCAAGGATCTCTCCCAGGAGACGCTGACCGCCCTCGCGGGGGCGATCGACCGCCACGATCC